>NZ_OZ245882.1:958732-1278310 GCF_965229465.1 Cellulomonas sp.
GTCGGCACCGGCCGCTCCGACTTCGCCAACCAGATCAACAACGTGCTCGCGTTCCCGGGCGTGTTCCGCGGGCTGCTCGACGCCCAGTCGCACCGGATCACCAGCAACATGCTGCTCGCGGCGGCGTACGCGCTGGCCTCGGTGGTCACGGACGACGAGCTCAACCCGACCTACATCGTGCCCAGCGTGTTCAACCCCGAGGTCACGACGGTGGTCGCGGCAGCGGTGACCAAGGCGGCACAGACGCCGATCGAGGTCTAGGAGCGCACCTGGCGTGCGGCTCGAATCCTGGCGAGGGCCGCCTTCCGAGCCCGGCGCGACGCGACCGACCCGAAGCTGCTCCGGCACGACTCGATGTCGGCGACGACCTCGTGAGACTGCACGGCCAGCAGTCCCAGGCACCGTGCTCGTCCGTACTGCTCGACCGTCGAGGCGAGGGCCTTGCACCACCACCGGGGCGGTCGGGTCGGGGCCAACGGACCCAGGGACTCGCCCACGTCGGACGGACCACGTCCGACGATGTAGCTGAGGAAACGCCCTCGATAGTCGTAGACGCTCACCGGACCGCCGAGGAAGCCCGTCACGGCCAGGGTGACCTTGCTCCAGCGCCGGACGAGAGGCCGCCGGAAGTCCGCAGTGACGGAGACCGAGGCCTGGACGATGTCGGTGAGGACGTAGTCGCGACGTTCTCCGTCCTCGGTCACCGCGACGACGTGCGTGGGCGACACCGTGATCGACGTCGGCGCGAACGGAGCTGCGCCGACGAAGAACAGATTCTCCTCGGCGTGCGCGAACAGGGAGTTCGAAGTCATTCAGACCCTCCTGGCCAGCTCTGCGGCGGCCCGCAGTGTCGCACGGACCAGGTCGGCCGAGGCGTCCCCGTCGGCGAACGTGACCGCGAGCCCGGCGATCGGGTGCCCGGTGCGGTCGCGCACCACCGCCGCGACGGAGGCGAACCCGGTGGTGACGTCCCCCCGCTCGGACGCCCAGCCGTCGCGACGGACCTCGGCGAGGATCGCGCGCAGCTCGGACAGCCGTCGCGGGCCGACGCCGGTGCGGTCGACGAACGCCTCCTGACCGGGGAACAGCGCCCGCACCTGGGCCGACGGCAGGTGCGCGAGGATCGCGCGGCCGCTCGCGGTGAGGTGCGCGGGCAGCCGCACGCCGACGTCGGTGACGAGCGACGGGCGGCCGGCGGCGCGCTCCTCGACGACGTAGAGCACGTCGCGCCCGTGCAGGACGGCCAGGTGCGCGCTCTCGCCCACCTGGTCGACCAGCCGCGCGAGCACCGGCCGCGAGGCGCGGGCCAGCGGCGCCTGCCGCGCGTAGGCGGAGCCCAGCTCGAACGCGCCCAGCCCCAGGCCGTAGCGGCGCTCCTCGGGCAGGTGCACGACGAACCCGTGCTGGGTGAGGACGGCGAGCAGGTGGTACGTGGTCGACCGCGGGAGGCCGAGCGCCGTGGCCAGCGCCGCAGCGGGGAGCGGTCCCGTCCGCGACAGGTGGGCCAGCAGGCGCAGGGTGGCGTCGGCGGCGGGCACATCGCTCATCACGACCTCCTGTCTGGTATCCCAGACGGTATCGCCGGAGCGGACCTACGCAACGCGCCTCCCCGCGCGGTGTCATGAGTCATGAGCCCCCATCCCTCCGTCGTCGTCGGCACCGGTCCGGTCTCGATCGCCGACGTCGTCTCCGTCGCCCGGCACGGAGCGGGCGTCCGGCTCTCCGACGAGGCACTGACCGCGATCGCGCGAGGCCGCGCGGTCGTCGACGAGCTCGCGGCCGACACCGCACCGCACTACGGCATCTCCACCGGCTTCGGCGCCCTGGCCACCCTGTCCATCCCGGCCGACAAGCGGCTGGACCTGCAACGGAGCCTGGTCCGCTCGCACGCGGCCAGCACCGGCCCGGAGGTCGAGCGCGAGGTGGTCCGCGCGCTCATGCTGCTGCGCCTCTCGACGCTGGCCACCGGTCACACCGGCGTCCGGCCGGAGACCGCGAGCGCGTACGCGGCCATGCTCGACGCCGGGATCACTCCCGTGGTCCGCGAGTACGGCTCGCTCGGCTGCTCCGGCGACCTCGCGCCGTTGGCGCACTGCGCGCTGGCCCTGATGGGCGAGGGCGAGGTCCGTGACGCCACCGGGAGGCTCGTCGAGGAAGCACGCCCCGGTCACACGCTCGTCGAGAAGGAGGGTCTGGCCCTCATCAACGGGACGGACGGCATGCTCGGCATGCTCGCCCTCGCGCTGCACGACCTGGACGTGCTGCTCGACACGGCGGACGTGGCGGCCGCGATGAGCGTCGAGTGCCTGCTCGGCACCGACGCCGTCTTCGCCGCCGACCTCCAGGGGCTGCGCCCGCACCCCGGGCAGGCCACCTCGGCCGCGAACATCCGTGCGGCCCTCCGCGGCTCCGGGATCATGGCCAGCCACAAGACCCCCGAGTGCACCCGTGTGCAGGACGCCTACTCGCTGCGATGCGCGCCGCAGGTGCACGGTGCCGCGCGGGACACCGTCGAGCACGCGCGGACCGTGGCCGAGCGGGAGCTGGCGGCGGCGATCGACAACCCGGTGATCACCGACGACGGCCGCGTCGAGTCCAACGGCAACTTCCACGGCGCCCCGGTCGGGTACGTGCTCGACTTCCTGGCGATCGCCGTCGCCGACGTGGCGAGCATGTCCGAACGCCGCACCGACCGGTTCCTCGACGTCTCGCGCAACCACGGCCTGCCGGCGTTCCTCGCGCACGACCCCGGGGTCGACTCCGGCCTGATGATCGCGCAGTACACGGCCGCCGGGTTGGTGAGCGAGCTCAAGCGGCTGGCGGTGCCGGCCAGCGTCGACTCGATCCCGTCGTCGGCCATGCAGGAGGACCACGTGTCGATGGGCTGGCACGCGGCCCGCAAGCTGCGCCGGGCGATCGACGGCCTGACCCGGGTGCTCGGCATCGAGCTGCTGACCGCCGCCCGCGCGATGGACCTGCGTGCCCCGCTGGCCCCGTCGCCCGTCACGGGAGCCGTCAGAGACCTGCTCCGCGCGGCAGGCATCCCCGGACCGGGGCCGGACACCTACCTCTCCCCCGACCTCGAGACCGCCGCCGACGCCGTCCGTGACGGCTCCGTCGCCGCACAGCTAGGAGCCCGCTCATGACCGGCCCCCGCCCCGTCCGCGCCCCCCGCGGCACCACGCTGACCGCCCGCAGCTGGCAGACCGAGGCGCCGCTGCGGATGCTCATGAACAACCTCGACCCGGAGGTGGCCGAGCGGCCGGACGACCTGGTGGTCTACGGCGGCACCGGCAAGGCGGCCCGGTCGTGGGACGCGTACGACGCCATCGTGCGGACGCTGACCACGCTCGGCGACGACGAGACGCTGCTGGTCCAGTCGGGCAAGCCGGTCGGCGTGCTCACCACGCACGAGTGGGCGCCGCGCGTGCTGATCGCCAACTCGAACCTGGTCGGCGACTGGGCGACCTGGCCGGAGTTCCGCCGGCTGGAGCAGCTCGGGCTGACGATGTACGGGCAGATGACCGCGGGCTCGTGGATCTACATCGGCACGCAAGGGATCCTGCAGGGCACGTACGAGACGCTGGCCGCGGTGGCCGCGAAGCGGTTCGGGGGCACCCTGGCGGGCACGCTGACCGTGACCGGCGGCTGCGGCGGCATGGGCGGCGCGCAGCCGCTCGCGGTGACCCTCAACGGCGGGGCGTGCCTGATCGTCGACGTCGACGGCGACCGGTTGCAGCGCCGGGTCCGCGAGCGCTACCTGGACCGGGTGGCGACGAGCCTGGACGAGGCGATCGCGCTGGTCAGCGAGGCTCGCAGCGAGAAGCGAGCACTGTCCGTCGGCGTCGTCGGCAACTGCGCGACCGTGCTGCCCGAGCTGCTGCGCCGCGGGGTCGACGTCGACGTCGTCACCGACCAGACGTCCGCGCACGATCCGCTGAGCTACCTCCCGGTCGGCGTCGAGGTGGCCGACTGGGCGTCCTACGCCGCCGCCAAGCCGGAGGAGTTCACCGAGCGGGCACGCGAGTCCATGGCCCGGCACGTCGAGGCGATGGTCGGGTTCCTGGACGCCGGCGCCGAGGTGTTCGACTACGGCAACTCGATCCGCGACGAGGCAAGGCAGGGCGGCTACGAGCGGGCGTTCGACTTCCCCGGGTTCGTCCCCGCGTACATCCGGCCGCTGTTCGCCGAGGGCAGGGGCCCGTTCCGCTGGGCGGCGCTGTCCGGCGACCCGCGCGACATCGCGGTGACCGACCAGGCCGTGCTCGACCTGTTCCCGGAGAACGACCACCTGCACCGCTGGATCCGCGCCGCGCAGGACCGGGTCGCGTTCCAGGGGCTGCCCGCGCGCATCTGCTGGCTCGGGCACGGCGAGCGCGACCGCGCGGGGCTGCGGTTCAACGAGCTCGTCGCCTCCGGTGAGGTGGCCGCGCCGCTCGTCATCGGCCGCGACCACCTCGACGCCGGCTCGGTCGCGTCCCCGTACCGCGAGACCGAGGGCATGGCCGACGGCTCCGACGCGATCGCCGACTGGCCCCTGCTGAACGCGCTGGTCGCGGCGTCGTCGGGGGCCACCTGGGTGTCGATCCACCACGGCGGTGGCGTCGGCATGGGCCGCTCGATCCACGCCGGGCAGGTGTCCGTGGCCGACGGCACCGAGCTGGCCGCCCGCAAGCTCGCACGGGTGCTCTCGAACGACCCGGCGATGGGCGTGCTGCGGCACGTCGACGCCGGGTACCCGCGGGCGGACGAGGTCGCGGCGGCGAACGGGCTGCGCGTGCCGATGCGGGAGGACTCGTGACGTTCGCCGGCACGTGGTCGGACCTGTCGCGGGTCGGGCGGGCCTCCGACGGCGGCTACCGCCGGTTCGCCTGGACGCGCGAGGACCACACGCTGCGCGAGTGGTTCGCCGGTGAGGCGCAGGCCCGCGGCCTGGACCTGGTCACCGACCGTGCGGGCAACCAGTGGGCGTGGTGGGGGGACCCGGACGCGACGCCGGGCGTCGTCACCGGCAGCCATCTCGACTCGGTGCCGGGCGGCGGGGCGTTCGACGGACCGCTCGGGGTGGTCAGCGGCTTCGCCGCCCTGGACCTGCTGCGGGAGCGCGACGTCACGCCCGCACGGCCGCTCGGCATCGTGAACTTCGTCGACGAGGAGGGTGCCCGGTTCGGCGTCGCCTGCGCCGGTTCCCGCCTGATCACGGGTGTGCTGGACGCGGACCGGGCGCGGGCGCTGCGCGATGCCGACGGGGTGAGCATGGCCGACGCCCTGCGCACAGCCGGCCGCGACCCCGCGGAGCTCGGTCCCGACGCGCAGGCGCTGCGCCGGGTCGCCTCCTTCGTCGAGCTGCACGTCGAGCAGGGCCGCGCCCTCGTGCACACCGGCGACCCGGTGGGCGTCGGCCGGATGATCTGGCCGCACGGCCGCTGGCGCGTGGAGCTGCGCGGCGAGGCCAACCACGCCGGCACCACCCCGCTGGCCGACCGGCGCGACCCGATGCTCGACCTCGCGGCCCTGATCGCGCAGGTCCGGCGGGCTGCCGAGGACGCCGGCGCGCTGGCCACCGTCGGGAAGCTGCGGGTGGACCCGAACGGCGTGAACGCGATCCCCTCGCAGGTCACCGCGTGGCTCGACGTCCGCGCGTCCGAGGAGTCCGCGGTCCGGGCGGTCCTCGCATCGCTGGCCGCGTACGCGCCGCAGGAGGAGTCCTGGACCCCGGTCACGGTGCTCGACGCCGACCTCGCGGACGTCGTCGCGGGAGCGCTGGGCGACCCCCCGCGCCTGGGCACCGGCGCGGGCCACGACGCCGGCATCCTCGCGGCCGCGGGCATCCCGACGGCCATGCTCTTCGTCCGCAACCCGTCGGGCATCTCGCACGCGCCCGCGGAGGACGCCGACGAGGCGGACTGCGTGGCGGGCATCGACGCGCTCGCTGCGGTGCTGGGACGGTTGCTCACGTGACCACGTACTGGGCCGCGCACGCGTGGCTCCCGACCGGCCTGGAGAGCAACGTCCGCGTCACCGTCGCCGCCGGACGGATCGTTGCCGTGGAGAAGGCGCCCGCGAGCCCGGGCGACCACAACCTCCCCGGCGTCGTCCTGCCCGGGTTCGCCAACACGCACTCGCACGCGTTCCACCGCGCGCTGCGGGGCCGCACGCACGACGACGGCGGCACGTTCTGGACGTGGCGGGACCGCATGTACGCCCTGGCCGCGACCCTGACCCCCGACACCTACCTCGACCTCGCGCGCGCCACCTACGCCGAGATGGTGCTCGCCGGCGTCACCGCGGTCGGCGAGTTCCACTACCTGCACCACGCCCCCGGCGGCACCCCGTACGACGACCCGAACGTCATGGCCGAGGCCCTGCGCACGGCCGCGCGCGACGCCGGGCTGCGGATCACCCTGCTCGACACCGCCTACCTGACCGGCGGGATCGACGCGCCGCTGGAGGGCGTCCAGCGACGGTTCGGCGACCACGACGCCGACGCCTGGGCCGCCCGCGTCGCCGCGATCGGCCCGGACGACACCCTCACGGTCGGCGCCGCGATCCACTCGGTCCGCGCGGTCCCCCTGGACGACCTCCCCCGGATCGCCGCGCACGCAGGAGGCCGCCCGCTGCACGTGCACGTGTCCGAGCAGCGGCTCGAGAACGAGCAGGCGCTGGCCACGTTCGGCGCCACCCCCACCCGGGTGCTCGAGGACGCCGGGGCGCTCGGCCCGGGCACCACCGCGGTCCACGCCGTCCACGTCACGCCGGAGGACGTCGCGATCCTCGGCTCCACGCGGACGGGGATCTGCCTGTGCCCGTCCACCGAGCAGGACCTCGGCGACGGGATCGCGCCCGGCGCCCTCCTGCAGTCGGCGGGCGCGCGCCTGAGCGTCGGCAGCGACCAGCACGTGCGCACCGACCTGCTGGCGGAGGCGCGGTCGGTCGAGATGCACGAGCGCCTGGCCGAGGAGTCCCGCGGGGTCCTGTCCCCCGCCGACCTGCTCGCCCTGCTGACGACGGGGGGTCACGCGAGCCTCGGCGACCCGACGGGCGGCCGGATCGCGGTCGGCGCCCCGGCCGACCTGGTGGCGGTCCGCACCGACACCCCGCGCACGGCCGGAGCCGACCCGGCGCAGCTGGTGCTCGTCGCCGGCAGCGCCGACGTGGACACCGTCGTGGTCGGCGGCGTCGTGCGGGTCGAGGGCGGGCGGCACGTGCTGGGCGACGTGGGGGCCATGCTGGGCACGGCGGTACGTGCCGCGTGGGAGGAGACCCGATGACGTCGCACCTGGTCACCGGCATCGGGGAGCTGACCACGCACGACGACCGGTTCGGCGGGCCGCTGCACGACGCGGCCCTGGTGGCGCAGGACGGCCTGGTCGCGTGGGTCGGGCCTGCCGCGGACGCCCCCGCCGCCGACGCCCGCACCGACCTCGGCGGCGCCGCGGTGGTCCCCGGCTTCGTCGACTCGCACACGCACCTGGTCTTCGGCGGCGACCGGTCGGCGGAGTTCGAGGCCCGCATGGCCGGAACCGTCTACACCGGCGGCGGCATCGCGACCACCGTCGCGGCCACCCGGACGTCGTCCGACGAGGTCCTGCGCGCGCGCCTCGCCGCGCTGGTCAGGGAGGCCCGGAGCCAGGGCACCACCACCCTGGAGATCAAGAGCGGGTACGGGCTCGACGTCGAGAACGAGGTGCGGCTGCTCCGCCTGGCTCGTGAGGTCACCCCCGAGACCACGTTCCTGGGCGCGCACGTCGTCCCCGCGGACGTGGACCGCGCCGACTACCTGGCCCTGGTCACCGGCCCGATGCTCGAGGCCTGCGCGCCGTACGCCCGGTGGGCCGATGTGTTCTGCGAGCCGGCCAGCCCGCTCGCGTTCGACGGCGACGAGGCGCGCGCGGTGCTCGTCGCCGCGCGGGCCGCGGGACTGGCCCTGCGCGTGCACGCCAGCCAGCTCGCGCCCGGACCCGGGGTGCACCTCGCGGTCGAACTCGGTGCCGCCAGCGTCGACCACTGCACGTACCTGTCGAACTCCGACGTCGCGGCCCTGGCCGGCTCCGGCACGGTCGCCACCCTGCTGCCCGGCGTCGAGTTCTCCACCCGCTCGCCCTACCCCGAGGCCCGCCGCATGATCGACGCGGGCGTCGAGGTCGCGCTCGCCAGCGACTGCAACCCCGGCACGTGCTACTCCACGTCGATGCCGCTGATGATCGCGCTGGCCGTCCGGGAGATGCGGATGACCGTCGAGGAGGCGGTCCGGGCCGCCACGCTCGGCGGGGCCCACGCGCTGCGTCGCGACGACGTCGGCCACCTGCGCCTCGGCGCCCGGGCGGACCTCGCCGTGCTCGACGCCCCGAGCTACCGGCACCTCGCCTACCGGCCGGGAGTGCCGATCGCGCGGGCGCTGGTCCTCTAGGCCCAGGTGGCGCGGCGGTACTGCGGCTGCCACGCCTCGACGTCCTGGACGCCCAGCTCGTGCGCCGCGCGCAACGGCCACGACGGGTCGCGCAGCCCCTCCCGGCCGAGCAGGACGGCGTCGGCGGACCCGTCGGCCAGCACGGCCTCGGCCTGCGCCGGGTCGGTCAGGAGGCCCACCGCCGCCACCGGCAGCCCGGCCGTCTCGCGCACCTCGCGGGCGGCCGGCACCTGGTACCCCGGGCCGACCGGGATGGACGCGGGCGCGTTGCCGCCGGTGGACACGTCCACCAGGTCGACGCCGTGGCCGCCGAGCTCCTTGGCCACCTGGGCCACCTCGTCGACCGTGAGCCCGCCCTCGACCCAGTCCGTCGCGGACAGCCGGACGAACAGCGGCTTGTGGTCGGGCCAGGCCGCGCGGACGGCGTCGGCGGTCTCGACGAGCAGCCGGGCTCGGTTCTCCAGCGGACCGCCGTACTCGTCGTCGCGGTCGTTGGACAGCGGCGAGAGGAACTGGTGCAGCAGGTAGCCGTGGGCCGCGTGCAGCTCGACCACGTCGAAGCCGGCGTCGTCGGCCCGGCGCGCGGCCTCCGCGAAGGCTGCGGGGACGCGCGCGATCTCGTCGAGGGTGAGCGCGCGGGGCGTCGCGAGTCCCGGGAAGGCCGTCGCGGACGGACCCACGGTCGCCCAGCCGCCCTGGTCCGCCGGCACCGAGCCGTGGCCGTCGGCGAACGGGGAGAACGTCGACGCCTTGCGGCCCGCGTGCGCCAGCTGCACCCCGATCAGCGTGCCGCGCTCGTGCACGAAGTCGGTGATCCGGCGCCACTCCGCGACGTGCAGGTCGTGCCACAGCCCGGTGTCCTGCGGCGAGATGCGCCCCTCGGGGACGACCGCCGTGGCCTCGGCGAGCAGGAGCCCGAACCCGCCGGACGCGCGTGCGCCCAGGTGCACCAGGTGCCAGTCGTTCGGGCTGCCGTCGACGGCGGAGTACTGGCACATCGGGGCCAGCCAGGCGCGGTTGGCGAAGGTGGTCCCCCGGAGGGTGAGCGGCGAGAAGAGAAGGGTCACGTGCGGTCGCAACCGCCGAGGGCCGTCCTCGATTCCCCAGGCCCTTCGACCCCCTCCGAGCCGTCGAAGCCGCGCGACGATGGACGCGTGCTGAGCATCCCCGACGCGGTCGACGCCCAGGCGGTCGCCGCCCACCACAAGGTCGAGCTGATGACGACGCCGGGGGTGTACCTCGTGCGCACCATGCTGGCCGGCGCCTACATCGGCATCGGCGTGCTCATCATGGCCACCGCGGGCGGCCCACTGTTCGTGGCGGCCTCGCCGTTCACCCCGCTGGTGCAGGGCCTGGTGTTCGGCGTCGCGCTGACCGTCGTGGTCGTCGCCGGGGGCGAGCTGGCCACCTCGGCGATGATGATCCTCACGCAGGGCGCGATCCGGGGCGCGATCAGCTGGGGACGGGCCGCCGTGATCCTGCTGGCGTGCATGGCCGGCAACCTGGTGGGCGCCATGGTCTTCGCGTTCCTCGTGCACGTCTCCGGCGTCCTGGCCCCCGGCACGGCCGGCGGCGCGGTCCTGGCCAGCATGGTCGATCACAAGGCCCACGAGACGTCGGTGCAGCTGCTGGTCCGCGGGATCCTGTGCAACGTGATGGTCTGCCTGGCCATCTGGTGCGCGGCGCGGCTGCGCAGCGAGGGCGCCCGGATCGCCGTGATCTTCGCGTGCGTCATGGTGTTCATCACGTCCGGCTTCGAGCACGTCGTCGCCAACATGACGACCTTCTCGCTCGGCCTGTACGGCAGCCTGCCGGGTGCGACCGTGGCCGAGATGGCCCGGAACATCGCCCTCGTCGGGCTCGGCAACCTGATCGGCGGAGGGCTCTTGGTCGGGGCCGCGTACGCCTACGGCAGCCGCCCGGCCCGCACCCTCGAGCAGCCCGCTGTGTCCGACTCGGGCGCGCTGCACGGCGACCGGGAGCCGCTGGCAATACGGTGACTCGAACAGCGGCGCAGCCGACGCCGCCCGAGCTGGCCAGCTTCGAGGAGCACGCATGAGCACCTCCGACCCGCACCGCCCCGGCGGCGCGACCGACCGTCCCGACGAGACGGACCCCTCGATCGAGCAGACGACGCCGGGTGCCGACGACGCCCCGGCCCACGAGGTCGCGCCGACCGTCGAGACGCTCGACCCCCCGACCCCGACCGAGGCAGAGCCGGACGCCGCCGCCGCTGAGCCGGTGGCCGCGGAGCCGGACGCCACCGCCGAGCCGGTGGCAACCGAGCCCGTCGAGCCCGTCGAGCCCGTCGAGCCCGAGGTTGCTGCCACCGAGACCCTCCCCGCCGCGGCGCGCCCCACGGAGACGACCGGGCCGAGCCTCGACACCGGCCGGCACGCGGTCGTCCGACCGGCACCCACGCCGCCCGACGAGCCCACGCCCGACCCGGTCGTCACCCCGACCGCCACCACCGAGCCCGTCGAGCCCGCCGCGACCCCCACCGCGGAGCCGCCGACCCCCGAGCCCGCTCCCGTGACCGCCGCAGCGCCCGTCGCGTTCGCGGCACCGGCACCGACACCGGCTGCGGTTGCGGCCGGCGACGACGGCCTGTTCCCCGACCCGAACGCCCCCCGCTCGACCTCCGTCGGCTCGCACATCCTCGGCGTCCTGGTCGGCCTGATCCTCGGTCCGCTCGGCGCGGCGGTCCTGCTCATCGGCGAGGCGCAGATCCTGGACGCGCAGGTGGACGGCTGGGACGCGTCGACCGAGGTGCTCGGCATCGTGCTCGTCACCCTCGGCGTGCTGCTGCTCGGCGCGGTCCTGCTGCTCGGGCTCTGGACACCGTCGGTGCCGATCACCGCCGGCACCGTGCTCACGCTCGCCGGCATCGTCTACCTGTACCTGCCGTCGATCGCGCGCGAGCAGACGCTCAACGTCCTCACCTCCTCGGGCTGGCGCGTCACCGTCACGCAGGTGACGGTCGCGGGCACGTCGGGGATGGTGATCGCCGTCGGGTTCCTGCTGCTCGTGGCGGGCATCGTGGCGGCCGCCGCGCGCCGCCGCGGGGTCCACCTCGGCGAGTTCCGCGAGCGCCACCGCGTCTGAGCCGGGAGCACGGGCACGCGGCTCTGCGGCTAGAGTGCGTTCCCGGACCCCGGTCCACCTGCATCGACGTCGCTGCACAGGAGGTGGTCCTCGTGACCGACACCCCGCCCGAGTCCCACGAGCCCGGCCTCGAGAACCTGCTCACCGAGGACCGCCGGTTCCCCCCGACCCCCGAGTTCGCCGACCAGGCCAACGCCCAGCGCGGCCTGTACGCGTGGGCCAACGCGGACCGGCCCAGCTTCTGGGCGGAGCAGGCGCGTGAGCTGCTCAGCTGGGAGAAGCCGTTCGAGGAGGTTCTCGACTGGTCGAACGCGCCGTTCGTCCGATGGTTCGCCGACGGCACCCTGAACGCCGCGTACAACGCGGTGGACCGGCACGTCGAGGCCGGGATCGGCGACCGGGTGGCCCTGCACTTCGAGGGCGAGGACGGGTCCGGCCGGTCGCTGACCTACGCCGACCTCCAGCGCGAGGTGTCGAAGGCGGCGAACGCGTTCACCGCGCTGGGCGTCGGCACGGGCGACCGCGTCGCCATCTACCTGCCGCTGATCCCCGAGGCCGTCATCACCATGCTGGCCTGCGCGCGCATCGGCGCCCCGCACTCGGTGGTGTTCGGCGGGTTCTCCGCGGAGGCGCTGAGCACCCGGATCAACGACGCCGAGGCCAAGCTCGTCGTCACCGCGGACGGCGGGTACCGGCGCGGGTCGGCCAGCGCGCTCAAGCCCGCGGTCGACGAGGCGCTGACCAAGGGCACGCCGTCCGTCGAGCACGTGCTCGTCGTGAAGCGCACCGGCCAGGACGTCGCCTGGAACGACGAGCTCGACGTGTGGTGGTCGGACGTCGTCGACACCGCCAGCGACCAGCACACGCCGGTCGCGGTCGAGGCGGAGCACCCGCTGTTCATCCTGTACACGTCGGGCACCACCGGGAAGCCGAAGGGCATCTTCCACACCACCGGCGGCTACCTCACGCAGGCGGCCTACACGCACAAGAACGTCTTCGACCTCAAGCCGGAGACCGACGTCTACTGGTGCACCGCCGACATCGGCTGGATCACGGGCCACACCTACGTCGTGTACGGCCCGCTGATCAACGGCGCCACGCAGGTCATCTACGAGGGGACCCCCGACACCCCGCACCGCGGACGCTGGTGGGAGATCATCGAGAAGTACAAGGTCTCGATCCTGTACACCGCCCCCACGGCCATCCGCACCTGCATGAAGTGGGGCGAGGAGATCCCGGCGAAGTTCGACCTGTCGAGCCTGCGGGTGCTCGGGTCGGTGGGTGAGCCCATCAACCCCGAGGCGTGGATGTGGTACCGCCGGGTGATCGGCGGCGACCGCACGCCCATCGTCGACACGTGGTGGCAGACCGAGACCGGCGGCATCATGATCAGCCCGCTGCCGGGCGTCACCGAGACCAAGCCCGGGTCCGCACAGGTGCCGCTGCCGGGCATCGCCGCGGACGTCGTGGACGACGACGCACAGTCGGTGCCCAACGGGTCCGGCGGCTACCTCGTGCTCACCGAGCCGTGGCCGGCGATGCTCCGCGGCATCTGGGGCGACCCGGACCGCTACGTCGACACGTACTGGTCGCGCTTCCGTGGCCTGTACTTCGCGGGCGACGGCGCCAAGAAGGACGACGACGGCGACATCTGGCTGCTCGGCCGCGTGGACGACGTGATGAACGTGTCGGGGCACCGGCTGTCCACCACCGAGATCGAGTCGGCGCTGGTGAGCCACCCGTGGGTCGCCGAGGCCGCGGTCGTCGGTGCCGCCGACGAGACCACCGGGCAGGCGGTCGTCGCGTTCGTCATCCTGCGCGGCGACGCCGGCGGGGGCGACCAGGACGCGGACGCGGTGCAGACCGAGCTGCGCAACCACGTGGCCAAGGAGATCGGCCCGATCGCCAAGCCGCGCCAGATCCTCGTCGTCGCGGAGCTGCCCAAGACGCGGTCCGGCAAGATCATGCGTCGGCTGCTGCGGGACGTCGCGGAGAACCGGCAGGTCGGCGACGCGACGACGCTGGCCGACTCGTCGGTGATGGACCTGATCGCACAGGGGTTGTCCGCGCCGGGAGCGAAGCAGGAGGACTGATCACGGCGCGGCGCCGATCGACCCCAGGAACCGCCCGATCACCGGGATCTCCGTCACCCCCTCGGCACCGGCGAGGACCAGCGCCTGCGTCGCGACGAACTCGACCGAGTCGAGCACCACGTACCGCGGCACCCAGCCGGGGTCGAACTTCTCGTTGAAGGTGCTGAGCGTGCCCATCTGGGTGCCCTCCGACAACCGCTGGAGGATCGGCCGGGCCAGCGCGTCCATCCGCGAGCCTGCCTCCGGGTCGCCCTCGAGCACCTCGCGCATCATCGCGAAGTTGAGCCCGAGGCCGCGTTCTCCGCGGCTCGCGAGGTGGGTGATCGTCGCGACGATGGTGGCGTCGATGAGCCCGTTCGGCAGCCGCTCCGTGTCGGTGCGCCGCCGCATCACGTCGAGCGACCAGCCGCCGATGTCGGTCGCGGGCACCCACTGGCAGAAGGCGTCGACCCGGCCCGACGGATCCCGCGTGACGGAGAGCATCAGACCGGTGTCGGCCGGCTGGAACAGTCGGGAGAGCGTCATCGAGAAGCCGCGTTCGACGTCCCCCTGCCGGGACTCCTCGCTCATCGCCTCGATGCTCGCCCGGAGCTCGCCGTCGATCGTCGCCGGGTCGTGGAAGGTGGTGACGTAGCCGGCGCGGTCGATCCGGTGCACCGCCTGGCGCAGCGACTTGTGGGAGCGCCCCTCGAGCGTGAACGTCGGGCAGTCGACGATGGCCTCGTCGCCCAGGTAGACGGTGCGCAGCCCGCTGGCCTCGTACTCGGGAAGCCAGTCGGCCGCCGCGCCGATGACGGCCACCGACCACCCGAAGTCGTCCGCGTGGTCGAGGAACTCCGCCCAGGCGAGCACCTTCTCCTCGGCCGGACCGATGGGGTCGGGCGAGACCAGGCACACCCCGCCGCGCACCGAGTGCGCCACCACTGACCGTCCGGTGAAGAACCAGTCCTTGTCGTCGCGGAGGGCGAAGTAGTCGAGGGTGCCGCCGCCGTGCTGCTGCACGACGATCCGCGCGCGCTCGCGCTCGTCGAGGTGGTCCTGCGGGCTCAGCCGCTGGGGGCGCCGCGGTGAGAGCAGGGACCAGAGCAGGGTCGCGAGCCCGCCGACGGCCAGCAGGTAGGTGACGGGCGCGAGGAGTCGGCCGAGCCGTTCGACGTCGGCGTCGGAGGGGTCCGCGACGACCACCCAGACCGCGAGCCCCGCGATCAGGGCGACGAGGCACGCGGCGGCGACGACGAGCCCGACGACCGCCTGCCGGACCGCGTGCCGCGTGGGCAGCACCGGGAACGCGGAGCCGCGGGACGCCAGCCAGCCGGCGCACACCGCGACGACCACCGCCGCCAGGACGTCCGGGCCCTTCGCCAGGTGCAGCACCGCCGAGAGGGCGAGGGCCACGATCGTGGCGATCCACGCGAGCCGGTGCCCACGCCGCAGGCCTCGGGCGGTCAGCAGCAGGACGACGGACACGACCACCAGCGTCGGCCGGGCCGCGTGCTCGACCAGGCTGGGGACGAGGTCGCGCACGAACCCCAGGCGCTTCCAGAGCGGGTGCACCACCGCCGACAGCAGCCCGAGGACCGCGAGGACGAGCACGACGCGCGAGGCGACCGCCCGGACCCGGCTCCTGCGCCGCTGCTCCTCGATGGCCGACCGTGCGGGGCTGGGCGCGAGAACGGGGCTGGCCGTCATCGCCCCAGTGTGCCCGTCGGGACCCGCCCGGGGCAGCCTGTCAGGCTGGTCCCGCATCGCGAGCGAGAGGGGGAGCCGATGGACGACTCATCGGACGGCGACCTTCCCGCCGACGTGCTGGTCGAGCTGGGCACCGGTGGAGACTGGCTCAGCTCGTGGTGGACCGTGGTCGCGCTGCTGGCGCTGGCGGCGCTGGGAGTGCTCTGGGCGGTCCGGCGGCGCGCGCGGCACCGGTTCTCCTGGCCGCTGTGGACCGTCTCGGTCCTCGCCGTCGTGCTGGCCGCGGGGTTCGTCGCGAACATCGTCGTCGGCTACGTGCCGAACGTCGCGGCCGCCCGCACGGCCCTGGCGAGCAGGGGCTACGGCCCCGCCCCCGTGACGCCCGCGACCGCGCACACCGGCCGCGTCGAGTCCGTGCACATCCCGGCGCCCGACGCCGACCGCATGCCGGCCGACAGCCTGACGTGGGTCTACACGCCGCCGGGCTACCCCGACGGGTCGGCGCGGTACCCGGTGGTGTACCTGGTGCACGGAACGCCGGGTGTCAGCGGCGACTGGTTCGCGGGCGGCGACGTCCCGCACGCGATGGACGTGCTGCTCGCGCGCGGGCTCGTGCAGCCGATGATCGTCGTCAGCCTGGACGTCAACGGCACCGGACCCGGCGCGACGGACACGGAGTGCCTCGACTCGACGACGGGCGGGTCGCGGGTCGAGACCTACCTGACCAGCACGGCGATCGCGTGGGTCGACCGGGAGTACCGGACCGCCGCGGACTGGCAGCACCGCACGATCGGCGGCTTCTCGGCCGGCGGCTTCTGCGCACTGGACCAGGGCCTGCGGCACTCGGAGCTGTACGGCACGATCCTCGGGATCGAGCCATATGGCGACCCCGGTGCGGGCGGGCGGGCGATGCTCGCGACGGATGCCGAGTGGGACGAGCACGACGTCGTGAGCTATGCGTCGACGATCCCCCTCCCGCACGACGTCGCGCTCTTCGTCGACATCGCGGGCCGCGAGCACGACCAGCCCCGGCGGGACGGCACGGCGATCGCCGAGGACCTGGCGGCGCGCGGGCAGGACGTGCTCGAGCGCGAGGAGGCCGGGCACTGGCACACGTGGACCATGGCGCGGGTCGCGATCCCCTACGGACTGGAGTTCGCGTCCGCACGCATGCCGTGAAGCGTTTAGGGGAATGGAGAGCGCCTCCCGGACCTGGTTGTGTGACCACGCACCCGCCCGCCGGCCGGCCGGCGGAACGGCGGGCGGGTGCATCCACGCCTCGACCGCCCCGTGCGCGCGGTCGCCAGCCGCCCACGGAACGAGGACGTCCCATGAGGTCTCGAAGGTCCCTGCTGTCCGGCGCCGTCCTGGCAGCCGCCGTCGTCGCGCTGGGCGCCACGTCGCTGATCTCCACGTCCGCGCAGGCCGCGACTCCCCCGGGCCTGCACGTGTCCGGCACCCAGCTGGTGGAGAAGGACGGCACCCCGTTCGTCGCCCGCGGCGTCAGCCACGCCCACACCTGGTACGTCTCGCAGACGCCCACCGCGATCCCCGCGATCCGCGCCGCCGGCGCCAACGCGCTCCGTGTCGTCCTGTCCGGCGGCGACCGCTGGACCAAGAACGACGCGGCCGACGTCGCCAGCATCATCAGCCAGTGCAAGGCCAACAAGCTCATCTGCATGCTCGAGAACCACGACACCACCGGCTACGGCGAGCAGAGCGGCGCGGTGACGCTCGACACGGCGGCCAACTACTGGGTCAGCATCGCCTCGGCTCTCCAGGGCCAGGAGGACTACGTCCAGATCAACATCGGCAACGAGCCCTTCGGCAACAACGCGACGACCAACGCCACCTGGGCGTCCGCCAGCTCCGCCGCGATCGCCAAGCTCCGCGCGGCCGGGCTGCACCACAACATCGTGATCGACGCCCCCTCCTGGGGTCAGGACTGGGCCGGGATCATGCGCGACAACGCCGCCACCGTGGCCGCGTCCGACCCCGACAAGAACGTCCTGTTCTCCGTGCACATGTACGGCGTCTACAACAACGCGTCGACCATCAACGCCTACCTCGACGCGTTCAAGGCCAAGGGGCTGCCACTGGTCATCGGCGAGTTCGGCAACATGCACTCCGACGGCGACCCCGACGAGGACACGATCATGTCCGAGGCGGTCAAGCGCGGCATCGGCTACTACGGATGGTCGTGGTCCGGCAACGGCGGTGGCGTCGAGTACCTCGACATGGTGACCGGCTTCAACCCGGCGCAGCTGACCTCGTGGGGCACGCGCATCGTCAACGGGACCAACGGCATCAAGTCCACCGCGGTGACGGCCAAGATCTACGGCGGCGTCCAGCCGACGACGCCCGCGCCGACGACTCCGGCACCCACCACCCCGGCGCCGACCACGCCCGCACCGACGATGCCCGCCCCGACGACGCCCGCGCCAACCACCCCGCCGCCGACCGGCAAGACCTGCACCGCGGCCCTCGTGGTCAGCAACACCTGGCCCGGTGGCTACCAGGCGGCCGTCACCGTCAAGGCCGGCACCGCGATGATCAGCAGCTGGAAGACCGCGTTCTCGCTGCCCTCCGGCGGCGCCGTGCAGAGCGGCTGGTCCGGCACCTACTCCCAGTCCGGCACCACGCTGACCGTGTCCAACGCGGCCTGGAACGGGCTGCTCGGCTCCGGGGGCAGCACCACGTACGGCTTCGTCGGCAGCGGCACCGCGCCGAGCTCCACGACCGCGGTGAGCTGCACGGCCAGCTGAGCTCTCGGTTGACGACGGAGGGCCGGGTCGCGACGGCGACCCGGCCCTTCGTCGTGCAGCGCCCCGGCCACGGGTGTGAAGCGTTTCGGCCGTGGAGAGCGCCTCCCCGTCCTGGTTGTGTGACCCCGGCCCCACCGTCGGCGCCATGAAGCGCCGACACCCCCTTGCCCACGGAACGAGGAAGTCCCATGAGGTCTCGAAGGTCCCTGCTGTCCGGCGCCGTCCTGGCAGCCGCCGTCGTCGCGCTCGGCGCCACGTCGCTGTTCTCCACTGCCGCCCAGGCCGCCACGCCCCCCGGCCTGCACGTGTCCGGCACGCAGCTGGTGGAGAAGGACGGCACCCCGTTCGTCGCGCGCGGCGTGAGCCACGCCCACACCTGGTACACGTCGCAGACGACGACGGCGATCCCCGCCATCCGCGCAGCCGGTGCGAACGCCCTGCGCGTCGTCCTGTCCGACGGCACCCGCTGGACCAAGAACGACGCCGCCGACGTCGCCAACATCATCAGCCTGTGCAAGGCGAACAAGCTGATCTGCATGCTCGAGGACCACGACACCACCGGCTACGGCGAGGAGGGCGCCGCCTCCAGCCTCGACACGGCTGCCAACTACTGGATCTCGCTGGCCTCCGTGCTCCAGGGCCAGGAGGACTACATCCAGATCAACATCGGCAACGAGCCGTTCGGCAACAACGACACCGCGAACACCAAGTGGGCGGGCGACACCGCCGCGGCCATCAAGAAGCTGCGCGCCGCCGGCCTGCACCACAACATCGTGGTCGACGCCCCGGCCTGGGGTCAGGACTGGAAGAACATCATGCGCGACAGCGCGGCGACCGTCGCCGCCGCCGACCCCGACGCGAACACCCTCTTCTCCATCCACATGTACGGCGTCTACAACACCGCGTCCTCGATCACCACCTACCTCGACGCGTTCAAGGCGGCCGGCCTGCCGCTGATCATCGGTGAGTTCGGCTACCGGTCCAGCTCCGCCGACGTCGATGACGCCACCGTGATGTCCGAGGCAGTCAAGCGGAACATCGGCTACTACGGCTGGTCGTGGTCGGGCAACACCGACCCGGTGCTCGACATGGTGCTCAACTACAACCCGGCCACCCTGTCGCCGTGGGGTCAGAAGGTGCTCAACGGGGTCAACGGCATCAAGTCCACCGCGGTGACCGCCAAGGTCTACGGCGGCGTGCAGCCGACGACGCCCGCGCCGACCACCCCGGCACCCACGACGCCTGCACCCACCACGCCGGCACCGACCACCCCCGCACCCACGACGCCCGCGCCGACCACCCCGCCGCCGACCGGCAAGACCTGCACCGCGGCCCTCGTGGTCAGCAACACCTGGCCCGGTGGCTACCAGGCGGCCGTCACCGTCAAGGCCGGCACCGCGATGATCAGCAGCTGGAAGACCGCGTTCTCGCTGCCCTCCGGCGGCGCCGTGCAGAGCGGCTGGTCCGGCACCTACTCCCAGTCCGGCACCACGCTGACCGTGTCCAACGCGGCCTGGAACGGGCTGCTCGCAGCGGGTACGAGCACCACGTACGGCTTCGTCGGCAGCGGCACCGCACCGAGCTCCACGACCGCGGTGAGCTGCACGGCCAGCTGAGCTCACGGTTGACGACGAAGGGCCGGGTCGCGACGACGACCCGGCCCTTCGTCATGCCCGCTTGGGTGGGCCTGTTCTGGTCATGCCCGCTTGGGTGGGCCTGTTCTGCTGGGCTGTGGGCGGCTCGGTGATCGGGTCTGTGGATATGTTTGAGCAGGTCAGAGGCTTGTCGAGCGTGTCCAGTTCGCGTAGAATCGTACACATGTTCGAGACGGCGGTCCCGGTGGTGAAGGTGGCAGCGCGGGTGCGCGACGCCGCCTCTTCGCTGGCTGTCGTGGCCCGGCAGTCGCGGGCGTGGACGGGTGCGGACCGGGCGTCGGTGCTGGCGGTGGTGCGGGCCTCGGAGGCGGCGTTGGCCGAGGCGCGGGCGCACCTGCTGGTGGCGGACCGTGATGCGGGGGACAGCCTGCGGCCGGGGGATCGCTCGTTCGAGGCGGCCCAGGCCCGGGTGACCCGGTCCGGTCTGGGGGAGGCGTCCCGGTTAGTGCGGCAGGCGGACGCGTTGGTGTCGATGGGCACGGTCGCGGCGGGGGTCCGGGAGGGGTCGGTGCCGTTGGGTCACCTGGACGAGCTGGCCCGGGTCGCGGCGGCTGCGACTCCGGAGGTGGCGGCGGTGCTGCGCACTGCGGAGGCGCAGGAGCAGGTGGTGGGGATGGCGAGCCGCGCGTCGCGGCCGGACTTCGCCCGGGCGTTGGCCCACTGGGTCGCCGCCCAGGACCCCGCTGCGTTGCAGGCCGAGCATGAGGCCCAGCACCGGGAGCGGTTCTTCTCGATGTCCGTCCAGCCGCACGGGGTGTTCTTGAAGGGTCGCCTGGACCGGATCGCCGGGGAAACCCTGCGGGTCGCGCTGGACGCGATGGGCCAGTACGGCGACGACACCCGCTCCCCGGGGCAGGCCAGCGCCGACGCGCTGACGATGCTGGCCGAAGGCGCGTGTGCCGGTTCTGGGCCGCGGTCCGCGGTGGGTGGCGCTGGGGGTGCTGATACCGCTGCCGGCGGGGATGCGGCCGACCGGCCGGTTGGTGGGCTGCCCGGGTCGGTGAGTCGCCCGCACGTGTCCCTGCTGGTGGCGGCCGAGACGATCGCGGAGCTGCTGGCTCACCAGCGGGCCGGGGCGGACGTGGCCTGTGCCCCGGTCGCCCTGCCCTGGGGGACAGTGGCACCGGCGACGTTGGAGGACGGCACTCCGGTGGCGATGTCGGAGCTGGCCCGGGTGTTGTGCGAGGCGGACGTCACCCGGATCGTGATGTCCGCCGAGAGCCTTCCCTTGGATGTGGGACGGTCCAAGCGGTTGTTCACCACCGCGCAACGGCGCGCCGCGGTCGTGCGCGACGGGCGGTGCGTGTGGAACGGGTGCGAGCAGCACGCGTCCCGGTGCGAGGTGCACCACATCAGGTGGTGGGACCGCGACAGAGGCGAAACGTCGATCAGCAACGCGGCCTTGTTGTGCAAGCACCACCACAGTGAGGTCCACCGACTCAACCTGAGCCTCCACCGCCTAGAGAGACCACCCGGCTGGACCCGACGCCAGCGTGCGAAGGCGCTCGCAATGCGGGCCGGTAGCGGGCCGGACGGAGCCGGTCAGGTCAGTCAGGTCGGCGAGGTCGGCGCGATGGGCGGAGCAGGCGGGATCGGCGGCGTCGGCGGACGCACACAACTGCGCTACGAGTTCCGCAACCACCGCGGACACACCATCAACGCCCCCGACGGCCACCCACCTGGCTGACGTCGGCCGCGGCGGCGACTTGCGGTGAGCCGCAGGAACTCCACGTGGCGGTCGAGAGCAGGGCACCTTCCAGTGGCGCGTGAGCGCCGAGGTCACACCCCCAAGAGGCTCTGGAGGTTGCGGACCGATTCGCGGCCGGCGCGGTTGGCGCCCACCGTGGACGCGCTCGGGCCGTAGCCGACCAGCTGGATGCGGGGGTCGGCGACCACCTGGGTGCCGTCCATGACGATCCCGCCGCCGGGTGCGCGCAGGCCGAGGGGGGCGAGGTGGTCGAGCGACGCGCGGAAGCCGGTGCACCACAGCAGGGTGCGGGCGTGGACCTGGGCCGGGCCGCCGACCCAGCCGTCGCCGGGCCGGTCGGGGGCGTCCCACTCGACGCCGTCGGGGGTGATCCGGTCGAACATGGGCCTCGCCCGCAGGACGCCTGCGGTGATCCCGATCCGGTACTCGGGCGTGAGCGGCAGACCGGTCACGCTGACGATGCTCTGCGGTGGCAGCCCCGCGCGGGTGCGCTCGTCGACCTCGGCGACGGCCTCGCGACCGACCTCGGGGGTGAACGCCTCGTCGCGCCACTGCGGCGGTCGGCGGGTGACCCAGGTGGTCGTCGTCACGCGGGCCAGCAGCAGGGTCAGCTGGACGGCGGAGGTGCCGCCCCCGATCACCACCACGTGGCCGTCGGCGAGGTCCTCGGGCAGCTGGAAGTCGTGCGAGTGCAGCTGTCGCCCGCGGAACCCCCCTCGGCCCGGATAGGCGGGCCAGAAGGGCTTCTGCCAGGTGCCGGACGCGTTGACCAGACCGCGGGCGCGCCAGACGACCGTCTCGTCGGGCCGCTCGATGCTGCGGGACCGCACCAGGAGCCGGTCACCCTCGGACTCGACGCGCTCCACGCGCACGGGCCGCTGCACGCGGAGCTCGAAGGCCTCCTCGTACTGGGCGAAGTAGTACGGCACCGCGAACGCGGCGGGCTCGGTGAGGTCCGGGACCAGCAGCGGCATGCCGGGCAGGTCGTGGACGCCGTGCGCGTCGGCCATGGTCAACCCGGGCCATCGGTGCTGCCACGCGCCGCCGGCCTGCGGGGCGTCGTCGAGCACCACGAACGTCGCGGCGGCGGTCTCCCAGCCGGACTCCCCCACCGCGACCAGACCGGCGCGACGCAGGTGGTAGGCCGCGGACAGCCCCGCCTGACCGGCACCGATCACGGCGACGGTCACGTCCACGGGGCTCGCGACGGAGCCCGGCGACCGGCGCGCCCGCCGCGACCGGCGGGTGTCAGGGGTCCCGTCAGCCGTCGTCGGGGGGCTCCCAGAGGCATCCATCGCCCGCCAACGTACCCGCTCACCCGCTCGGCGCCCCCGTCGCGGGTCCCGACCGTGGTGGGATGGGCCCATGCTCGACGACGTGTCCGCGCAGGTCATCCTCAGTGCGACGGCCGGTCCGCTGACCACAGCGATCGCCGACGCCGTCCGCTCCCTGGCGGACCGTGCGGCGGCCGTGGACGGCGTCGCCCCCCTCTCGGAGCAGCCGCTGCTCTGGCTGACCGAGCGGGAGGCACCGGTGATCCACCTGCACGCCACCGGTCGGGACGGGCTCGTCGGGTACGCCCAGCTGGACGTCGGCGCGCAGTCCTCGGTGAAGGCGGAGCTGGTGGTGGACCCGGCGCACCGACGCCGCGGTATCGGCCGCGCGCTCGTGGACCGGGCACGGGCCGAGGCGTCGACGGTCCGGGGCCGGGAGCTGCGGGTCTGGGCGCACGGGGACCTCCCGGCGGCGCGGGCGTTCGCGGACGACGCGGACATGCCGGTGGTGCGCGAGCTCCTCCAGATGCGGCTCGACCTGGCCGCGCGCCCGCCCAGCACGGCCGCGCTGCCGACCGGGGTGTCGGTCCGACCGTTCGAGCCGGGTCGCGACGAGGACGCGTGGCGCCGCGTGAACTCCCGCGCGTTCGCGCACCACCCGGAGCAGGGCCGCATGACGTCGGCGGACCTGCGCGCGCGCGAGGCGGAGCCGTGGTTCGACCCCGCAGGCTTCCTGCTGGCCGAGCGCGACGGGATGCTCCTGGGGTCGGTGTGGACCAAGGTGCACCCCGCGGGCGAGCACGGCCCGGAGCCGGTCGGGGAGATCTACGTCGTGGGCGTGGACCCGGACGCCCAGGGACTGGGCCTGGGACGCGCCCTGACGGCGCTGGGACTCGACCACCTGGCTGCTCGCGGGCTCAGCGCAGCCATCCTCTACACGGGCGCGGAGAACACCGTCGCGGTGCACACGTACGAACGGGCGGGCTTCGTCCGGTTCGCGGTCGACGTCATGTTCGGTTCCGATACCCCGAGTTCACCTCCGGGTGTCACGATGGGCGTATGACGGACGCCCCTGCCATCGATCCGGCCCTGGCGGCCCACATCGCCGAGCACATGGCGCAGGCCGAGCTCGACGAGTCCGCCGTGGACCTCGAGCCCCTGCCCACCGACCGGTTCCTCGACCGCGAGCTCTCGTGGCTGGCGTTCAACCAGCGGGTGCTCGAGCTGGCCGAGGACCAGGACATCCCGCTGCTCGAGCGGGTGCGGTTCCTGGCGATCTTCGCGTCCAACCTCGACGAGTTCTTCATGGTCCGGGTGGCCGGCCTGAAGCGCCGGATCGCCACCGGGATCGCCGTGACGGCCGCGTCCGGGCTGTCCCCGCGGCAGGTGCTGGAGTCCATCAGCGAGGAGGCGCACCGGCTGATGGCCCGCCACGCGGCGGTGTTCGCGGAGCAGGTGCAGCCCGCGCTGGCGCACGAGGGCATCACCCTGGTCCGCTGGGACGAGCTGGGCGAGAGCGAGCAGGACCGCCTGCGCAAGTTCTTCCGCCGGCAGATCTTCCCGGTGCTCACCCCGCTGGCCGTGGATCCGGCGCACCCGTTCCCGTACATCTCGGGGCTGTCGCTCAACCTGGCCGTCGTGGTGACCAACCCCGCGACCGGCAAGGAGCACTTCGCGCGCGTCAAGGTGCCACCGCTGCTCCCCCGGTTCATCGCGGTCGACGCCTCCGGCCGGCCGAGCGCCCCGGACGTCCAGGCGGCGTCGCCGGAGAAGGGGCCGATGTCGTTCGTCCCCGTCGAGGACGTCATCTCCGAGCACCTCGAGCAGCTGTTCCCCGGCATGGTCGTCCAGGAGCACCACACGTTCCGGGTGACCCGCAACGAGGACGTGGAGGTCGAGGAGGACGACGCCGAGAACCTCCTCAAGGCCATGGAGAAGGAGCTGCTGCGCCGCCGCTTCGGGCCGCCCGTGCGCCTGGAGATCGCCGACGGCATCAGCCCGCGCATCCGCAACCTGCTGATCCGCGAGCTCGACGTGGCCGAGGACGAGGTCTACCAGCTGCCCGCCCCGCTGGACGCGACCGGCCTCAACCTCATCGCGGACCTGGACCGCGCCGCCCTCCAGTTCCCCCGCTTCATCGCCTCGACGCCCCGCCAGCTGGCCGAGGTGGAGAGCGCGACGCCGGCGGACATGTTCGCCAAGATCCGCGAGCGCGACATCCTCCTGCACCACCCGTACGACTCGTTCTCGACCTCGGTGCAGGTGTTCCTCCAGCAGGCGGCTGCGGACCCGCAGGTGCTCGCCATCAAGCAGACGCTGTACCGGACCTCAGGCGACTCCCCCATCGTCGACGCCCTCATCGACGCCGCCGAGGCCGGCAAGCAGGTGCTGGCCCTGGTGGAGATCAAGGCCCGGTTCGACGAGCAGAACAACATCTCCTGGGCGCGCAAGCTCGAGCAGGCGGGCGTCCACGTGGTCTACGGGATCGTCGGCCTGAAGACGCACTGCAAGCTGTCCCTGGTGGTGCGCCAGGAGTCCGACGGGCTGCGCCGCTACTGCCACATCGGCACGGGCAACTACAACCCGAAGACCGCGCGGCTCTACACGGACCACGGGCTGCTGACCAGCGACCCGGAGGTGGGGCAGGACCTCACACGCCTGTTCAACCAGCTGTCCGGGTACGCGCCGAAGTCCCGGTTCCACCGGTTGCTCGTCGCGCCCCGCTCGGTGCGGGCCGGCCTCGTCGAGCGCATCGACCGCGAGGCAGCGGCCGCGCGGGCGGGCCAGCCGGCGTGGATCAAGATCAAGGTCAACTCGATGGTCGACGAGGCCACGATCGACTCGCTCTACCGCGCCTCGCAGGCGGGGGTGCCCGTCGACATGGTGGTCCGGGGCATCTGCGCGCTGCGGCCCGGTGTCCCCGGCCTGTCGGAGAACATCCGGGTGCGCTCGATCCTCGGCCGCTTCCTCGAGCACTCGCGCATCTTCGCGTTCGCCTGCGCGACGCCCCCCGCCGACGCGACGTTCGAGGGACCCGAGGTCTACATCGGCTCGGCGGACCTCATGCACCGCAACCTCGACCGCCGCGTGGAGGCGCTGGTCCGCATCGCCGACCCGGACCAGGTCAGCGAGCTGATCGAGCTCATGGACGAGTCGAGCGACGACGCCACCTCGTCGTGGCACCTGGACCAGGACGGCACGTGGACCCGGCACCACCTGGGCCCGGACGGGCCGCTCATGGACCTCCAGGCAGCTCTGATCTACCGGCAACGGCGCCGGCCGGGCACCGGGCGGTGAGCACCACCCAGGCACCGGTCGTCGTCGAGGCGGCCGGGGCCCTCGTGTGGCGCGTGCGGCTGGGCCGGCTCCAGGTCGCCCTCGTGCACCGTCCCCGCTACGACGACTGGTCCTGGCCCAAGGGCAAGGTGGACCCGGGCGAGACGCTCCTCGCCGCGGCCACCCGCGAGGTGGCCGAGGAGACCGGTCACGACGTCGTGCTCGGCATCCCGCTGCCCGGCCTCGAGTACCCGCTGTCCGACGGCCGCCGCAAGCGCGTGCACTACTGGGCCGCCCAGGTGGCCGGTCGCCCGGACGCAGCCGCGCTCCGCGCCCGTCCGCCGGTGCCCCCGGCGTCGACCAAGGAGATCGACCAGCTCCGGTGGTTCGACGTCGCGACCGCCTCGAAGCGGCTGACGCGCGACGACGACCAGGAACCGCTGGCCGAGCTGGTCGAGGCGTACGACAAGGGCCGCCTGGACACTCGCGCCCTCGTGGTCGCCCGGCACGGGACGGCCCGGCGGCGCTCGGACTGGAAGGGCACAGAGCTGGACCGTCCCCTCACCCCCGAGGGCCAGCGGCAGGCGCGTGCCCTGGTGTCCGTGCTGTCGACGTTCGGCGTCGGGCGGGTGGTCACCAGCGCGTGGGCGCGGTGCGTGAGCACGATCTCGCCCTACGCCGCCGCCGCGCAGATCACCCCCGAGGTCTCGAGCATCCTCACGGAGGCCCAGCACCTGACCTCACCCGCGCGGGTGGCCGCCGAGGTGCTCGCCCTGCTGGAGTTCGGCGGCGACGCGGTGCTGTGCACCCACCGGCCGGTGCTGCCGACCGTGGTCGACGTGCTGGCCCAGCACGCCCGCCGCCCGGTCGCGGACGCCCTGCCGACCGCGGACCCGTTCCTGCACCCGGCCCAGGTGCTCGTCGCGCACGTGGCGCAGACGCCGAAGGGGCCCCGGGTGGTCGCCACGGAGACGCACCGGCCGCACGAGGTGTAGCCGTCAGGCCAGGATCGGGTTGAGGACCCAGTAGACGCAGGCGGCCACCAGGGCGGCCATGGGGATGGTCAGCACCCAGGCGAGACCGATGTTCTTGGCGACGCCCCAGCGGACCGCGGAGAGGCGCTTGGTGGCGCCGACGCCCATGATCGCCGAGGTGATCGTGTGCGTGGTCGAGATGGGGGCGTGCAGCCAGTAGGCGCTGGCGTAGAGCACCGACGCGGCCACCGACTCGGCGACGAAGCCGCGCGCGGGGTCCAGCTCGATGACCTTGCGCCCCAGCGTGCGCATGATGCGCCATCCGCCGGAGTACGTGCCGAGCGAGATCGCGAGCGCCGACGACAGCTTGACCCACAGCGGGATCGTGGTGCCCGTGGCGTACCCGCCGGCGACGAGGGCGAGCACGATGACGCCCATCGTCTTCTGCGCGTCCTGGAGTCCGTGCCCGAGCGCCATGGCGGCCGCGGACGCCGTCTGCGCCAGCCGGAACCGGCGCATGGTGCGGGCCGGCGCGGTGTTCCGCACCAGCCACAGGACGCCGACCATCAGGGCGAACGCCAGGAGGAAGCCGACGAACGGCGACAGGACCATCGGGATGACGACCTTGTCCACGATCGCGTCCCAGTGCACGGTGACGCCCGACGCGATGCCCACGCCGGTGAGCCCGCCGATGAGCGCGTGCGTGGACGACGAGGGCAGGCCGAGGCGCCAGGTGATGAGGTTCCAGGTGATGGCGCCGATCAGCCCGGACAGGACGATGGTCAGCGCCTCCTGGGAGCTGACGTCGCCGATGCTGATGATGTCTTCCGCGATCGTCGTCGCCACCTGCGTGCCCAGCAGGGCGCCCACCAGGTTGAAGACGGCAGCCATGATGAGGGCGGCACGGGGGGTCAGTGCCCGGGTCGACACCGAGGTCGCGATCGCGTTGGCCGCGTCGTGAAACCCGTTGGTGTAGTCGAATCCGAGCGCGAACGCGACGACGACGATGACGAGCGCGAGCTCCACCTGGCTCAGGACTCCTTGAGCGCGATGGTCTCGACGGTGTTCGCCACCTTCTCGAAGGCGTCGGCGGCGTCCTCGAGCTTCTCGACGATCTCCTTGACCTTCATCAGGAGGATCGGGTCGGTGACCTCGTCGAACAGCTGCGCCAGGAGCTTGCGGTGGATCTTGTCCGCCTGGTTCTCGAGGCGGTTGACCTCGACCCAGTACTCGGCCAGCGACTCCATGGAGCGCAGGCGGGGCATGGCCTCCGCGGTGAGCTCGGCGGCGCGCTGGAGCACCTGCACCTGGTCGGACACCCGCGCGGGCAGCGCATCGACCTTGTACAGGACGATGAGGTCCGCGGCCTCCTCCATGAAGTCCATGCAGTCGTCGAGGCTCGACGCGAGGTTGTAGATGTCGTCGCGGTCGAACGGGGTGACGAACGTCTGGTTGAGCCGCCGCATGATCGAGTGGGTCGCGTCGTCGGCCTCGTGCTCGGCCTCGGCGATGCGCTTGCCGATCTCCTTGCGCGTCGGGCGGTCGGCTCCGAGCATCTCGCCGAGGAGGTTGGCTCCTGTGACGAGATGGATCGCCTGAGCGGCGAACAGGTCGAAGAACGTGGTGTCGCGCGGGGTGAGGCGCAGGCGCACAGCGGGCTCCGGAAGACAGGGGGAATCGGCCAGGGCAGGTGGGAACGGCCAGGGAGGAAGGGCGGGATCAGGCTAGGACACGGTCGGGGGAATGCCTAACGCACGCCATCGTGCGCATGGACCCATGGTGACAGCCAGGTGGCGCCTGTGGGTCGGCCCTGAGCTCTGCGAGAGCATGGGCGACGCCGGACCGCGGAGCGCCTCTCGGCGCGTGGCCGCTCGAAGCGGCTTGAGATGGAGCCCGGGGCTACCGCGGCCCGACGTCGCCGCTCATCGTACGCCCGGATCCCGGTCGGGACGTGGGACCTCGGGTGCCGCAGCCGGGCGAGCGATGCGCTACCAGCGGGTTCACCCGTGTGCGATCCCCGGGCGTGGGCGACGTCACTCCAGCCGGCCCGCCCGCCACAGGGACGCGGCGTGCTCCAGCTCCTCGGCGGTGCGCACCAGCGACGCGGCGCCACGGGTCAGCCGGACCGCCGCGGTGGGGTCGACGTCGTCGAGGTGGTCGGCGTCGAACGCGGCACCCGTGGCGAGCACACGGCAGAATGCGGCCGCGCGCTCGAGCGCGACGTCCAGCTCGCCCGTGTAGACCCCCGAGAGCACCGCGTCCGCCACGACCCGGACGTCGGCCGGTCCCGGGGCGTCGGCCACGCCCGCCACGACGTCGTGCACCGGGGCGGCCGCCATGCCGAGCCGGTACCGGTCGGCGACCGTCGCGGGATCGCGTCGGACCCACTCGCGCAGCACGTAGAGCCGCCACAGCGCCCCGGGCAGGCTGTCGGCCGCGCTGTCCGACCACAGGGCGGCGACGACGTCGAGCCCCTCGCGCTCGACCAGCGACACCAGCCGGGCGACGACCTCGGGGTCGGAGTTGGCGCGGCCCTGGTGCACCAGGGCGGCCGCGGTGGTGTGTGCCGCCTCGTTGCGCAGTGCCGGGTCGTAGCCACCCGGCAGCTCGTCGGCCTGCGCCGGGTCGAGCATCGCGGGTCGCCGAGGGCGCTGTGCCCTGCGAGCCCCGGCTCCGTCCGTCCCGTCCATCGGACGATCTTGCACCGGACGCTCTCGTCGAGCCAGCAGGCACGCCTCCGACGTGCGCAGCCACCGGGTGAGGGCCAAGGTGGGAGTGATCTCCCGGGAGCGGCCCGGGGGCGACGGAGGTCAGGTCATGTCCCACGCTTCTGGGTCGCCGCAGGGGGCGGCCGGGGGATCGGCAGTGCCGCCGAACCCGCACAAGAACAAGGCGATCGCGCTCGCGACCGCGGCCGCCGTCGGTGGCTTCCTCTTCGGGTTCGACAGCTCCGTGATCAACGGGGCCGTCGAGGGCTTCACCGAGGACTTCCAGATCCTCGACATGTCGGCCGGGTCCTTCATCAAGGCCTTCGTCGTCGCGGTCGCACTGCTCGGCTGCGCCCTGGGCGCCTGGGTGGGCGGCAAGCTTGCCGACCTGTGGGGTCGCACCCGAGTCATGTTCCTCGGCGCGGTCCTCTTCTTCCTCTCGTCGATCCTGTCGGCATTCGCGTTCGGCGTCTGGGACCTGGCGCTGTGGCGCTTCATGGCCGGCATCGGCATCGGCGTCGCGTCGGTCATCGCGCCGGCCTACATCGCGGAGATCGCCCCCGCCGCCATCCGCGGCCGCCTGGGCTCACTGCAGCAGCTCGCCATCGTGCTCGGCATCTTCGCGGCCCTGCTCTCGGACCAGCTGCTGGCCATAGCGACCGGCGTGGAGGAGAACCCGTCGTCCGCCGAGCTGTGGTTCGGCCTCGAGGCCTGGCGCTGGATGTTCCTGGTCGCCGTCATCCCGGCCGTGGTCTACGGCATCCTCGCGCTCCGGATCCCGGAGTCGCCCCGCTACCTGGTCTCGATCCGGAAGGAGGACGAGGCGCGCAAGGTGCTCGCCGACGTGCTGCCCCCCGACGAGGACCCGCAGGAGCGCATCGACCAGATCAAGAAGACGATCGCCGAAGACAAGGAGCATGCCCAGCACGCGTCGTTGCGCGGCCCGGGCGGGAAGCTGCTCCCCGTGGTCTGGGTCGGCATCCTGCTGTCGGTGTTCCAGCAGTTCGTCGGGATCAACGTGATCTTCTACTACTCGAACACGCTGTGGCAGGCCGTCGGCTTCGACGCGAGCGACTCGTTCACCTACTCGACGATCACCTCGGTGACCAACGTCGTCGTGACGTTCATCGCGATCGCACTCATCGACAAGGTCGGTCGACGCCCGCTGCTGCTCGTCGGCTCGGTCGGCATGGCCCTGACTCTCGGCATCATGGCCCTCGCGTTCACCCAGTCGTTCGAGGTGCCCGACCCGGCGAACGCGGGCGAGATGCTCACCCAGCTCCCCGACACCTGGGGCGTCGCCGCGCTGATCTCGGCCAACCTGTTCGTCGTGTTCTTCGGGGCGACGTGGGGTCCGCTCGTCTGGGTGCTGCTGGGCGAGATCTTCCCCAACCGCATCCGCGCCGCGGCACTCGGCCTTGCCGCGGCCGCGCAGTGGATCGCGAACTTCATCATCACGATCACGTTCCCGCCGCTGCTCGACACGTTCGGCGCGACCATCCCGTACCTGCTGTACGCGATCTTTGCCGCACTGTCCTTCTTCTTCGTGCTCTGGAAGGTCCCCGAGACCAAGGGGATCCAGCTCGAGGACATGGAGGGCGTCAAGGTCGAGCGGAACCGCCGCGGGACCGCCACCGCGAGCTGACACGACCACGGCGCGCGGCCGGGCCACTCCACGGGCCCGGCCGCGTCGCTGTGCCACCACCCGGCGGAATAACCCGACCGGTCAGTTGCTTGAAGCAAGCATAAGTCGTATGGTTGCACTGAGCAACAAAAGGAGTCCCATGCCGTCCGCACTCCCCGAGACGCCGCCGCAGACCCTGCTGCGGTCCGTCGAGGCCTTCAACCGCGCGCTGCGCGAGTCGTCCCTGGGGGTGGCCCGCGACATCGGGTGCTCCAAGGGCACCCTGGCGATCGTCCGGATCCTCCAGCGTCGCGGCACCCTCCAGGTGAGCGACATCGCGCACGTCCTGCGCGTCGACATCTCGGTGGCCAGCCGTCAGGTGAGCCAGCTGGTCGACGACGGCCTGGTCGAGCGCGCGGTCGCCGACGACGACCGCCGCGCCCGCACGATCCGGCTCTCCCCTGCCGGCCGGTCGCTCGCGGTGGAGATCGCTGCCGCGCTCGGGCGGCGCGCCGCCGAGGTGTTCGCCGACTGGTCGCCCGACGAGCTGCTCGCCGCCGCCGCGACCCTGGACCGGCTCGGTGAGTCCGTGTCCCGGTTCGCCCTTCCCACGGACGCGCCCGCTCCTCTGGACGCCGCCGATCCTCTGGACGCCGCTGGCGTCCTCACCCCTGCCTGAACCTCCCTCCCGACCTGCCGACGACGCCGGGTCTCCCTGCCAGCACCATCGAGAGCGAGACCATGTCCAGCCCCACCCCCACCCCCACCAGCACCGCTGAGATCGCCCCCAAGATGACCCACCGCGAGGTCCTCGAGGCCCTGTCGGGCATCCTGCTCGGGATGTTCGTCTCGATCCTCGCGACGAGCGTCGTGTCCTCGTCGCTGCCGCGGATCATCTCCGACCTCGACGGCACGCAGTCCGCCTTCACCTGGGTGGTCACCGCCACCCTGCTGACCACCACCATCTCCACGCCGATCTGGGGCAAGCTGGCCGACCTGGTCGACCGCAAGCTGCTCATCCAGCTCGCGCTCGCCATCTCGGTGATCTCCTCGGCCCTCGCCGGGTTCTCGCACGACACCGGGATGCTCATCGGCATGCGCGCCCTCCAGGGCATCGGCGCCGGCGGCCTGACCGCGCTCGGCACGGTCCTCATCGCCGACATCATCAGCCCGCGCGAGCGCGGCAAGTACATGGGCCTCATGGGTGCCGTGATGGGCATCGGCATGGTCGGCGGCCCGCTGCTCGGCGGCGTCATCACCGACGGCCCCGGCTGGCGCTGGAACTTCTTCGTCGGCCTGCCGTTCGCGGTGGCCGCGATCATCGTGCTCCAGCGCACGCTGCACCTGCCCGCCCGCAAGGCGCGCAAGGTGAAGATCGACTACGCCGGCGCGACGCTCCTGTCCGTCAGCATCGCGACCCTGCTGCTCTGGATCACGTTCGCGGGCACCTCGTTCGACTGGGCCTCGTGGCAGACGGCCGCCATGGTCGGCGGCTCCCTGCTCACCCTCGCGGCCGCGATCTGGGTCGAGTCCCGCGCGAGCGAGCCGATCATCCCGCTGCACCTGTTCAAGAACCGCACGCTGGTGCTCGCCGTCATCGCCAGCATCGCCGTGGGTGTGGCGCTGTTCGGCACGTCGGTGTTCCTCAGCCAGTACATGCAGCTGGCCCGCGGCAAGACGCCGACCCAGTCCGGCCTGCTCACCATCCCGATGATCGTCGGCCTGCTGGTGTCCTCGACGCTCTCCGGCCAGATCATCAGCCGCACCGGCCGGTACAAGAAGTTCATGATCGCCGGCGCCATCCTGCTCACCGCGGGCCTGGGCCTCATGGGCACCATCCACTTCGACACGAGCTTCACGCTGGTCGCGCTCTACCTGGTGATCATCGGCGCGGGCGTCGGCATGCTCATGCAGAACCTCGTGCTCGCCGTGCAGAACACCCTCGACGTCCGGGAGGTCGGCTCCGGCACCTCGACCGTGGCGTTCTTCCGGACGCTCGGCGGCGCGCTCGGGGTCTCCGCGCTCGGCGTCGTGCTCTCGCACCGGGTGACCGACCTCATGGTCCGCGGCCTCGTGGCGATCGGCATCGACCCGTCCGCCATGGGCTCCGACGGAGCGATCCCGGACCTGTCCACCCTCCCCGACAACATCCGGATGGTCGTCGAGCAGGCGTTCGGCAACGCGATCGCGGACCTGTTCCTCGTCGCCGCGCCCGTCGCGCTGATCTCGCTGATCGCCGTCCTGTTCCTCAAGGAGGTGCCGCTGGGCAACCGCTCGGGCATCGAGCAGCTCCTCGAGCAGGAGGCCGCGATGCTCGCCCCGGCCACCTCCGAGCAGTCGGTGGACGCCGAGCTGGACGCCCTGACCGACCAGGAGCGGATCTCCACCCGCGACTGACCGCACCACGACAGCGCCCCGCAGCCCATCGGTCGCGGGGCGCTGTCGTGTCAACTCCGCCCCCGCCCCTGCCGATGGGGTCCCCATGTCATCGATCACCCCGGGCTGGTACCCGGATCCCGACCCGACCGCGAGCGCCGGGCGGCAGCGCTGGTACGACGGCGCCGGGTGGACCGAGCACGTGGCCGACCCGCCGCCGACCACCCCGGTCGCTCCCCCGGCAGCGACGCCGTCGTTCGCCCCGCCGTACCCAGGACGGCACGCGACCGACCAGCAGCCTCTGTACGGCACACCGCCCGTGCCCATGGGCGGCATCCCGTACGCCCCGCCCGTCACCGCCCAGCCGCCCTGGGACTCATCCCCCTCGTACGGCGGTCGGGTCGCGGTCGGGTCGATGAGCAAGGACGAGTTCAAGACCTTGCCCCGCAGCCTCCGCGTCGCCAAGGACCGCCCGGACATCGACCTGGCGCGCGGCCGGAACTCGCTGGCCTACAACGGGGTGGTCGCGGCTGCCGTCAGCTTTGTCTTCAGCGGGTTCCTGGTGGTCCCGATCGTGGCGATCGTCTGGTCCGCCCGAGGGCTGACCCGCGCGAACATGTTCGCGGCGCAGGGTTACCCGCCGCTCGGTCGCTCGCAGGCCACGACCGGCCTCGCGCTCGGGATCGTCAGTCTGGTCCTGGGCGCTCTGGCTCTCGTGGTCCGGCTCAGCTCGCTGTGAGCGTGCTTCGCGGGCGGTCCGTCAGTGCGGGCGGCGGGCCGCCGCGAGGTCCTCGTTGAGCCGGGCGAGCTGGCCGGCCAGCGCCGAGACGTCCGCCTCGCCCCACCCGGTCAGCGCCAGGCGCAGGAACGTCCGCCGGGCCTGCTGCGCGCTCTCGAACCGACGGTTGCCCTCGTCGGTGAGCTCGAGGAGCTGGCCCCGGTAGTCGTCGGGGTCGGGCCGGCGGGACACGAGGCCGAGGGCACCGAGCCGGGCCAGCTGGCGCGACATGGTCCCGCGCCCGACTCCGATGGTCATGGCCAGATCGCTGGCCCGCACCCCGGGCGCGGCCGCGATGAGCGCCAGGAGCGAGTAGGCGGCGGGCTCGAGGTCGGGATGGACATCCCGCGAGATCGCTGCCGAGGACGCCTGCGCGCGGCGCAGGAGTAGACCGAGCTCTCGCTCGAGCTGGCGGAACTGTTCGTCGACCACGGGGACATCCTGGTGCCAAAAGCACAGAAATCGTTGCATCGCCACCCAAGTGGGTGAGCGTTTCAGCAGATCACCGCCACCGGAGGGGTGTCAACGCCCCCGAGCGCTCAGTGCGACCAGGTGGACCGCTGGCGCGCGACGTGGGCGATCGCCCCGATGCGCGCCGGGTCGAGTCGCGCCGGCATGGCGCGGAAGACGGCCTGCACGTCCTGGCGGGCGATCGCGAACGCGTCGTGCCCCGGCTGGACGGTCCGCACCTCGAGGTCGCCGTGCACGACGACGACGCCGCGGACGGTGATCGCCGCACACGCCGCCGCGAGCAGCGCACCCTGCACACGGGTGGCCTCGAGCCGCGCGTCGCGCAGGTAGGACATCGAGCGGCCGTCGACCTCGAGAGTGCGACCCTCCACGACGACGTGCTGACCGGGGTGCCGGCGCTCGGCGACGGTGAAGATGCCGGCCGGACCGATCAGGAGGTGCTCGACGAGGCTCCCCTGGCGGCCCAGCGGCACGTCGTGGATCACCTGCCAGCCCTCGTCGCCCATCCGCTCCAGCCGGGTGCGGACCGAGCTGCCCCGCTCGCCCCGCAGAGCCGCGAGGTGGATCGCGTCCCAGTCCTCCCCGCCGAGCCACGCCTGGAGCGCGGCCTCGTCGAGCGGGTGGAGGTTCCCGAGGGCGGTGGTCGGCATGGTCAGCGCCAGCTCGGCGACGTCGGCGCGCAGGTAGGCCTGGGCCGCGCGGCGCAGACCGCCCTCGAGCATCGGGTCGTCGACCACGACCTCACCGGACTGGAGATCGACCGATCCGACACGGGCGCCGGACCCTTGCGTGACATAGAGACGGTCGGCGCCGTACCGCCTCCACCGCCGCACCGTCAGCACATCTTCCACGGGTGCATTATCGGCAGGTACGCGTCTGGACTTCACCTGTGTCGACCATGTGGACGTCGCCCGTTCGGGGTGTCGGGTCCGCCGCGCCGCTACACACCCCGAACGGGTACGGTCACACCTCGGATCCCATGGTCGCGCTGAGCTTCCGTTCCGCTACGGGCGGGTGCGCTGGCGCGCCCCCACCCTCCGCTGCACTCCAGCTCAGCCCTCGGCCTCGAACGTGAGGCTGACCGAGTTCATGCAGAACCGGTCGCCGGTCGGGGTCTGCGGGGCGTCGTCGAACACGTGCCCGAGGTGCGACCCGCACCGCGCGCAGCGCACCTCGGTGCGGACCATGCCGAGGCTGCGGTCGGAGATCAGCTCCACCCGGTCGCCCGCCAGCGGCGCGAAGAAGCTGGGCCAGCCGCAGTGGGAGTCGAACTTGGTGTCGGAGCGGAACAGCTCGTTCTGGCAGGCCCGGCACCGGTAGACCCCGGTGCGCTTCTCGTCCAGCAGCTCGCCCGTCCACGGTCGCTCGGTCCCGGCGCGCCGGAGCACGGCGAACTCCTGCGGCTCCAGCTCCAGGGCCCACTGCTCGTCGGTCTTGGTCACGTCGTACGTCATCGGATCCTCCTGGGGAAAAGTCGGCGTCCTGTGCAACCGTCGAGCGAAGACGGACGTTCCCGACTCGCCGGGATGATCCCTGACCTGCGGTGTCGCTGTTCACCGGGCATAACGCATACTCTCGGCTCAGCGCAGGCCCCTTCCGGTCCGCGCTCGAACCAGCACACGAGGTCCCGCGTGCCCAGAGCCACCCGCCGTCGCTGGCCGCTGACGAGATCGTTCGCGGCCATCAGCATCGTGGCCATGGCCGTGCTCGGGCTCGCCCTCGTCGGGGTGACCTGGAGCGTGATGAGCCAGCAGTCGGTGCGGGACGGCATCGCGACCGCCGAGACCGTGACCTCCTACGCCAACGCCACCGTGCCGACCGACTCCTACGTCACGCCGGACGCGCTCACCCCCGAGCAGAGGGACGCCGTCCGGGCCGCGACGTCGGGGCTCGGCGACAGGCTGGTGGAGCTGCGGCTCTGGGCGATCGACGGCTCACTCATCTACAGCTCCGCCGACCAGACGACGACCGGCTTCCCCGACGGCGCGCGGCTGGACCTGGTGACGCAGGACAAGGGTCGTCCGAGCGCCCGGGTGATCACCGACGTGCGCGGCGCCGAGGGCGAGGGCGAGGGCGGGACCGAGCGTCGCGTCCTGGACGTCTACGTGCCGGTGCTGGCGGGCGACACCGCGGGGCGCGACCCGGCACGCCCGAAGAAGGACGTGATCGGCGCGGCGGAGGTGATGCTCAACCACGACGCGGCCAGCGCTGCCCTCGGCGACGCCGTCCGCACCGTCTCCCTGGTGGTGGCGCTGGGCCTCCTGGCGCTGTGGACCGTCCTGTTCCGGACGGTGTGGACCGCGTCCCGCCGGCTCCAGGCGACCGCGCTGGAGAACGCCCGGCTCGCCCTGCTCGACTCGCTCACGGGCCTGCCCAACCGGCGCATGCTCGCCGAGCGGATGCGTCGGACCATCCTCGAGGCCGAGGAGACGGGCTCGCGCGTCGGCCTGATGCTCCTGGACATCGACCGGTTCAAGGACATCAACGACTCGCTCGGCCACGACCGGGGCGACGAGCTGCTCGAGCAGGTGGCCGAGCGGCTGCGCGGGGCGCTGCGGGACGAGGACATCGTGGCGCGGCTCGGCGGCGACGAGTTCGCGATCTTGCTGCCGGACGTCCGCTCCGTGGCCAACGCCGAGCGGCTGGCGCGCCGGGTCCGGGGACTGTTCGTCCCGCCGTTCATGCTCGGCGAGCTGCCGCTGCACGTGGACACGTCCGTCGGTGTCGCCTGCCTGCCGGACCACGCCACGGACCCGTCGTCGCTGATGCGCACCGCGGACGTCGCGATGTACGCCGCGAAGCACCGCCGCACCGGCGTCTCGGTGTACTCGGCCGACGAGGACGACTCGTCGCCGGCCCGCCTGGTCCTGCTGGGCGACCTGCACCGGGCGCTGACCCCCGCGGCCGACGCCCCGCGCGAGCTGCGCATGCACTACCAGCCCAAGATCGAGCTGGCGACGGGCCAGACCGTCGGGCTCGAGGCCCTGATGCGCTGGGTGCACCCGACGCGCGGGGTGCTGCCGCCCACCACGTTCATCCCCCTGGCCGAGCAGTCCGGCCTCATCCACGACGTCACCCGCTACGCGCTCACCGAGTGCGTGACGCAGCTGGCGGCGTGGCGCGTCGAGGGCCGCGCGACGCCCGTGGCGGTCAACCTCTCGGCGCACGACGTGACGACCGCGGCCGTGGTGGACCTCATCGAGTCGCTGCTGGACGAGCACTCGGTGCCGGCGGACCTGCTCGAGGTCGAGATCACCGAGACCGCGCTGGTGGCCGACCCGTCCCGGGTGGTCCCCGTGCTCGAGCGGCTGGGCGCGCTCGGCATCCGCGTGGCCATCGACGACTTCGGCATCGGCAACACGTCGATCTCCCAGCTCCGGGACCTGCCGGTGGACGAGCTGAAGATCGACCGGCTGTTCGTCTCCGACCTGGGCGTCGACGGCCGCGAGGGCTCGGAGGTGGTGGTGCAGGCGATGGTGGACCTGGCGCACTCGTTCGACCTGCGGGTGGTCGCCGAGGGCGTCGAGGACGAGTCCACGGCCGTCATCCTGCGCAGGCTCGGCGTCGACCAGGCGCAGGGCTTCCTCTACTCGCAGGCGGTCCCGGCCGGCGACCTCCCGCTGACGCAGTCGGTGCCGCGGCCGCGGCGGGGCCGGGGCGTCCGCACCGGTGCCGCGATGGCGTCGACCCCGACCACCAGCACACGCCACACGCGACCGCCGCGCCCACCGGGCGCGCCGGTCGCAGACAACCCGAACGGGTGAGTATCGTGCTTTCGCCTCAAGTCGGGCCCCGAGGTGCCGATACAACTATCTCGACTCTCGCCCCAAGGGGGGTTCCCGCATGATGGACGACCTGCTCCAGGAGATGATCGACCCCGCACCGGTGCACCACGACGCACCGCGTCGCCGGCGCCTGTGGACCACGGTGGCGATCGTCGGACTCGCGGCCATCGGTGCGACGAGCCTGACGACGTCGGCCATCTTCACCGACAACGACGCGACGTCCGCCTCGATCGAGACCGGCACCGTGGACCTCGCCATCGGGCAGTCCGTGCCCTTCACGTTCGTCCCGCAGAACCTGGCGCCCGGTGACTCGACCTTCATGCCCCTCCAGATCCTGAACAACGGATCTCTCGCGCTGCGGTACGCCACCTACTCCGCGGCGGACGTCACGGCCAACGGCACGACCGACCCGGTCCTCGACCCGCCGTCGGTCCCGGGCGACCTGCGCACGGTCCTCCAGCTCAGCGTGTTCGAGAACCTCACGGACACCCAGTGCAACGCGGCGGGCGTCGCCGCGTCGACGCGGATCAACGCCGACAGCACCGTGTCCGGGTGGACGACCGCCGCCAGGCCCCTCCTCGGCGCCAACACCCAGGGCCTGGACGCCGGCGACCGGGAGCTCATCGCGGGCGCCAGCGAGTGGCTGTGCTTCCGGGTCGACTTCCCGAGCGGTTCCGGCAACGAGTTCCAGGACACCGGGGTGACACTCGCACTGACGTTCAACGCCGAACAGGTCGCCAACAACCCCTGACGCTGATGGCACCCTGGTCGGACGGGCAACGAGACGCCCAAGCCGTCGACCGACGCGCGCCGCGCGCGATCGGTCGGCGGCGGGCTCGTGCCCCGAAGCCCACCTGGCGTCGGCTCGTCGGCGTCGCGCTCTGGACCGTCGTCGCCATCTGCGGCCTCGCGTACGCCACGTCGCTGGCCGTGCCGCTGTGGTTCCAGGCGCACAGCCAGCGCCTGCTGATCGTGACGTCAGGCTCGATGGCTCCGAAGTTCGACGCGGGCGACGCGGTGGTGCTCCGGGCGATCTCCGACGAGTCCGACCTCAAGGTGGGTCAGGTCATCTCGTTCTGGCCCATCGGCACCAGCGAGCTGGTCACCCACCGCATCGTGGCGCTGCGCAAGCTCCCCGACCTCCGTCAGGACGAGGTCACCGGCAACATGGTGCCCAAGCGGAACGCCGACGGGGAGCCGCTCACCAGGTCGTACGTGGTGACCAAGGGGGACGCCAACGCGGATCCCGACCCCAACGCGACCCCGATCGGCAGGATCCGCGGCGTGCAGCTCGCGGTGCACAAGGGCTGGGGCTGGGTCCTCCAGTGGGCAGGATCCGCGCAGGGACGCGCGACGATGCTCGTGCCACCGCTGGTCGCGCTCGCTACGCTCGAGCTGCTCGCCCTCGGCGACGCGCGACGAGCCCGTCGCGCGAGCCCGGTGCAGCCGGACCACACGGACAGGAGGGTCGATGAGCTCCTCCTCGACTGAGCGCGACGCCGCTGCTCCTGCCCGCCGCTCCTTCTGGTCCGTCGACCGCGGGGGGCTCGTGCGCCTCGGGGTCGCGGTCGCGCTCGCGCTGGCCGCCCTGCTGAGCCCGCTCGTGGGGACGACGTCCGCGCAGTTCACCGACAGCACCCAGGTGTCGGTCACGTTCTCCGTCACCCCGACCCCGAGCCCGTGACGGCGCCGGCCCCGCGCAGGGGTCGGCGCCGTCGGGTCAGGACCGCAGGCCGCGCGCTCCGAGCAGCACGGCGTCGGGGTCGTACACCAGCGAGAGCATCTGGAGCCGGCGTGCCGCCTCGGGCGGGTAGACCCGTTCCACCCACTCCGGCCCGGCCGTGTCGGTGAAGTTGGGCAGCCCGCCCGTGAGGGCCCAGGCGGCGAGCCCGCCGTGCACGCGCGCGGTGTCCGCGGTGACCACCTGGGCGATCTCCGGGATCATCACGCCGATCGTGAAGAGCGAGTACGCCGCGTCGCGGTGCGGGAACGCGCTGGGCACCCCGCGGTCGTCGCGGACCTTGCCGCCCAGCTGACGGACCTCGACCATCGCCTGGGCGGTCTGCACGTCCGGGCCGACCAGCTCGAGCAGACGGTCGGCGCCGTCCGCCCCGAACGAGTGCAGCAGGCTGTGGTGCTCGTGCAGCGGCATCGGGTCGATCGGGTCGCTGTGCACGTCACCGAGCGCCGAGTACGGCATCCGCTGCACGGTGTCGATGAGCGGCGCGGCGACCGAGCGGATGGCCCGGATCATCTCCTCGCCCACCGCGGGGTCGCCCGTCCAGGCGAAGCGCACCGAGACCGACACGGTCCCGCGCAGCGGCTCGGGGAAGATCGGCATGTCGGGCAGCCGCATGACGGCGATCGACGTGGTCCCCTCCTCCGGCAGCAGCTCGCACCACTGGCTCCACGTGCGGATCACCGCGGCGGCGTCGGCGGCGGCGAACCACAGGGCGCCCGCGTAGAGCTCCGCCTGGTCGACGAGGTCGATCTCGACCGCCGTGACGATGCCGAGCGAGCCCTTGCCCCCGCGCAGGCCCCAGAACAGGTCAGGGTGGCTTGCCGCGGTGACGCGGCGGAACTGCCCGTCGCCGGTGACCAGCTCGAACGCGCGCACCGTGTCGGACGCGAGCCCGTGGGTGCGGGCGACCGGGCCGAGACCGCCGCCGGTCAGGTAGCCGACGACGCCGACGTCCGGCGACGAGCCGGCGAGGCCCGCGAGCCCGTACGGCGCGCACGCCTCCAGGACGGCGGCCCACCTCACGCCGGCGCCGAGGCGCGCCCAGCGTTCGTCGGCGTGGATGGTGACCTCGTCGAGGGCGGTGGTGCTCACGAGGATCGCGTCCCGCATGGTCTCGGTCGCGCCGTGGCCGGTGCCCTGGACGGCCACCTGCACGCCCGCGGTGGCCGCGAGCCGCAGGGTGCCGCTGATGTCGTCGGCCCCACGAGCGGCGACGACAGCCACGGGGCTGATCGCCTTGAGGAGGTTGCTGGTGCCCGTGAGGGTGGCATACGCCTCGGTGCCGGGCAGGTGCACAGGGACGCCGGAGTCGGCGAGCGCCTGGATGGCTGCGGCGGTGGCCGGACGGTAGTCCGCACCGATCGGCGAGCTGAGGATGGTCATGGTCGTGCCCTTTCCTGTCCGCGCCGTCGGTCGGCGCACGGGCAGAAGGGGACCGGGCCTGAGCAGCCTGATACATCCGGGATGTCCGAAGTTACGCAGCAGTACGTCAGCCCGGGGGCGTGGCCGGCACCGTGATCGTGAACGTGGTGCCTTCACCCAGGGTGCTGGTGATGTCCATCGCGCCGCCGTGGGCGTCGATGATCGCCTTGGTGATCGACAGCCCGAGCCCGACGCCGGGGATGGCCCTGCGCGTGGCGGTCGACGCCCGGAAGAAGCGGTGGGTCAGCTGCGACAGCTCGTCGGGCGGGATCCCGATGCCGCTGTCCGCGACCTCGACGACCGCACCACCTGAGGCACCAGGAGCGACGGTGAGCCTGACCGTCCCGCCGGAGGGCGTGAACTTGATCGCGTTGGAGAGCAGGTTGTCGACGGCCTGCGCGAGCCGCACCGGGTCGGCGCTCAGCGGTGTGGACGTCACCGACGGAACGAGCTCGATGCCCGCGGCCTCGGCCACCGGCCCGGCAGCCGCCACCGCCGCGGACACGATCTCGGCGGCGTCGATCTGCTGCGGCGCGATGGAGAACCGGCCGGCGTCCACCTGGGCGCTGAGCAGCAGGTCACCCACGAGGCGCAGCTGGCGCCGGGCGTTGCGCTCGATCACCGTGAGGTACTCCCGCTGCTCGTCGGACAACGGGTCGGTGCCGTCCGTGAGCAGCTCGAGGTAGCCGAGCACCGACGTCAGCGGCGTGCGCAGCTCGTGGCTGACCAGGCTGACGAACTCGTCCTGGAGCCGCGCGGCCTCTCGCTCGGAGGTGACGTCCGTGGCGACGACGACGTACCCGCTCGTCGTGCCGTCGGACTCCGCGCGCCGGGTGACCGCGAGCCGGACGGTCATCCGGACACCGTCGCGCGCGACGTACGTCCAGTCCCGCACCTCCGGCCGTCCCGCGAGCGCCGGCGCGACCAGCGCGTCCACCAGGGTCTGGGGGTGGTCGATGGGGCTGTTGTCGGAGAACAGCAGCTCGCGGCGCGCCTCCAGCTCGGCCCGGTCGTGGAAGTCGGTCAGGCGCATGCGTCCGACGACCTCGCCCTGCCCGTACCCGAGCAGCGCCTCGGCGCCGGCGTTGAACACCTCGACCATGCCGGTGGCGTCGGTCGCGATGATGGCCTGCTCGGTGGCCGAGTCGATCACGGAGACCAGCTGGTCGCGGGCCGCGCGGCGCTGGTTGGCGACCCGCGCGAGCTCGACGGCGTCGGCGCGGGCGCGGTCCAGCAGCGTCGCCTGGTCCATCTGGAGCGACAGCAGGGCCCGGCTGCGGGCCCGGAGCCGGGCGGTGATCTCGTGCACGGTGGCGGCGACGACGAAGGCCACCAGGGTGACGAACAGGGTCCGGATGACGGTGTCCGTGGTGACGGGGACGCTCGAGAGCAGGACCGGCGAGAACACGACCCCCGCGACGCCGAGCGTGGCCAGCAGGATCCCCCGACGGCCCGTCTCCGACGCCAGCGTGATCACCGGGAAGAACACGAGCGTGGTGTACGGCGATCCCGGCCCGCCGGTCCCGACCCGCAGCAGGGCCACGGCCAGCAGCTGGACCATCGGCAGGACGTCCTGGGCGCCCTCGGGCCACCGGCTCCAGGGCAGCAGCCGCGCCGCCACCAGCTGGCCCGCGGTGAGCACCCCCGCGATCAGGACCTCGACCGGGCTCGTCACGCGAGCTCCCGGGATGAGCAGCGTGAGCACCGCGACGAAGAACATCCCGACGAACGGCAGCTGGCGCTCGACCACGCCGCCGTCCGGGCCGAGGTGCCGGGCCAGGCGGCGCAGGAAGCGGGAGCTCGTCGTGATCAGGTCGGTGCGCTCCGTGGACCAGATCTCGCTCATGGCGCGCTCACGGGGACTCCCCGAGCGCGCGGGCCAGCGCGGCCTGCACGCCCTCGCCGGTGAACGGCTTGGGCAGCCACGCCTCCACCTGCGGGTAGTCGTCCTGGTCGAGCACCGACGTCACGATGACCGGCATGCCGGGGCGGCGGGCGTGCAGCACGTCCACCAGCTCCCAGCCCCCCATGCCGGGCAGGCGCAGGTCGACGATCGCGACGTCGACGCCGAGGTTGTCCTCGTCGGCCAGCGCCTCCTCGGCGCTCTTCGTCGCCCGCACGTCGTACCCGAGCCGACGCAGGTGCCGCTCGATGAGCGCGAGCTCGTCCGGCTCGTCGTCGACCACCAGCACGCGCGCGCTCACAGCACGCCCTCGTGCAGCAGGAGCACCACGACCGTGATCGCGACGGACACCAGGGCCACCACGAGCAGCAGCCGCCGTTCGCTGCGCGCGTTCGACCGGATCTCGTCCTCGAGGGCGTCGGACGAGAGGGTCGCCCACCACCGGACGTCGTCGCCCGCGGCCGCTCGGTGCGCGCCGGTCATCCCATCACCCGTCCTGTCTTCTCGGTCTTGTCCCACACCGCGGCGGCACCCCGCCACTGCTTCACGTACGCGTCGAGCGTGATGGCGCAGAGCACCGGACCGAAGCCCACCACGTAGAGCAGCGGGAGCGCGAGCCACCGCACCGGACGGACGCGCTCGAGGATCCGGATCACCCACGCCAGGAGCATCGCCAGGACCGACCAGGAGTAGAGGGTCAGCGTCCAGACCGCACGGCCGGTCTCGGTCATCTCGAGCCCGAGCAGCTGCGGGAGGCGCTCCTCCCAGAGGTTGGGGAACCAGGCGGCGGTCATCACGACCATCGCCCCGAGGCCGGGGAACACGATGCCCTCGAACCACGAGCGGCGTGCCGTCTCCCGGTCGAGCAGCAGGGTGGTCGCGGTGATGAACACGTAGGCGCTGACCGCCACCCACCAGAAGCCCTCGAACACCGCGGTGGCCGTCACGCTGGCGACGAAGTAGAGGCCGACCAGGCCCACCGCGGCCAGCGTCATGGCCACCGGGAGCAGGTAGATGGCGAACCAGATGATCCCGAAGTCGAGGTTGCCCAGGTTGTGCTTGCGGGAGGGCCGGAACCACACGCGGGCGAAGGTACGGGTGATCTGCACGTTCCCGCGCGCCCAGCGCACCCGCTGCTTCCACAGCGCGGTGATCGTGTCGGGCTCCTCCGCCAGCACCACCGCCGCCGGCTCGAACACCACGCGCCGGCCGTTCAGCTGCGTGAGGAAGGTGGTGTACGTGTCCTCCGCCAGCGTCGAGGTGTCCACCTGCCCACCGACCGCCAGGAGGTTCTCCCGCGAGTGCAGCTGCGCGCCGCCGGCGAGGCACGCCATGGCCCCCATGACGTTCTGCGCCCGCCGGGCGGCCGCCTGCGCGGTGACGTACTCGTAGCCGATGAACCGGGCGACGGACCCCGGCCGCCCGCTGCCCTCGCGGATGAACGCCGTCACGGCACCGACGTTCTCGTCGGCCAGGTGCCGGGCCATCCGGCGCAGGGAGTCGGGACGGTAGATGACGTCCGCGTCCATGATGAGCAGCGCCTGCATCCAGTCGTCGTCCAGCGCGTACCGGATGCCGTGGTTGAGCGTGTGGGCCTTGCCCTGGCCGCCCTGCTCGCGGCGCAGGTGCACGATGCGGTCGTCGTACTGGGCGGCCTTGGCGCGGACCACGTCGGGCGTGTCGTCGGTGCTGGCGTCGTCGACGACGAACACCTTGAGCCGGTCCGGCGGGTACTCCAGCCCCATGAGCCGGTCGAGCGACGCCGCGAGCACCGCCCCCTCGTTCCAGGCGGGCACGATGACCACCACGCGGGGCAGGCGGGGCGCGGCGGCGTGCAGGTGGTTGCGGAACGCGTGCACGGGGACCAGGAGGTACTGGTACAGCCCCGCGAGCACGGGGATGACGCCGATGCCCACGAACGCGACGAAGACCGCGACGAGCGCGTCCTGCCCGACACCCGTCATCCGCGCACCCACGAGTAGACGCCCACGTCCGTGGCGTCGTGCGCGTCGGTGGAGGCCACCAGCTGCACCCCCGCGGCCCGCCAGCGGTCCGTCGCGCGCGGGCCCGGGCACCGCCACTTCTCGTTGACCTCGACCGTGGTGCCCGTGGCGACCGCGGCCTGCGCCAGGGCGTCGAGCAGCTCGTCGGGGAGGTCGTCCTCGGTGAGACCGATCTTGGGCAGGATCGAGAACGGGTGCGCCAGCTGCGCCCGCCCGGCCGCCCACATGGCGCGGATCGTCGCCGTCACCAGCATCTCGACCACGTCGGCCGGGTCGAGGCCGGCGTCGATGCGCTCGCGGGTGGCCCGCGGGCTCCAGGGTCCGTCCGGTCCGGGGACCTGGTGGTCGGCCAGCAGCACCCGGTCCGGGCCGTCGGGCGTGCCGAGGGCGGCGAGCACCTCCGGCGGGGCGTCGATCGCGCCGGACGCGTCGAGGATCTTGGCCTCGACGCCGGTCAGCACCGTCAGCCCCTCGAGCCGGGGCAGGGCGCGGACCACCGAGAGGAACTCCGGCACGTACGTCGTGGAGACGCGGACGTGGTCGACCATGCGGATCTCGCGCAGGCGCGCGACCTGCGCGGCCGCCAGGTTCTGCGCGGGCGTGCTGACGGCGTCGTCGGAGAACGTCGAGTGGACGTGGTGGTCGCCGTCGGTGAGGGGACCCGCGCTCATCGTGGGGGCAGCACGTCGGCGATCGGCAGGAAGACGTCCTCGAGGTAGCGCACGTTCGCGATCTCCTGGAAGTCGACGTGGTCGGGCAGCGGACGGCCGAGCACCGCGTCGAGCGTCAGGGAGGGCATGTCGACGCCGGCCGCGATGGTCAGCGGCATCGCGCCGGGGAACCGGGGGTTGACCTCGAGCAGGGCCGGGCGCCCGTCGACGTCCCGCTTGAGCTGCACGTTCGCCACGGTGGTGAGGCCGACCGCGCGCGCCACAGCCGACGCGGTCTCGATGAGCTCGTCGTCGTGCACCGTGACCCCGGCGACCGCGACGCCGGAGTCCACCCGCAGGCGGGCGCGCGGCACGGCGGCGATCACCCGACCGTCGAGCCCTGCCAGCACGTCCACCGAGAACTCGTCGCCGGGCAGGAGCTCCTGCACCAGCAGGTCCTCCTCGGCGTCGTGCACGGCGTCGAGCTCCGCCTGCGTGCCGATCAGGCGGACGCCGCGGGAGCCCGCGCCACGGCGGGGCTTGACGATCACCGGGAAGTCCCAGCCGGACACGGCCTGCGGCGTGCCGATCAGCTCGGTCCGGGGCACGCGGACGGTCCGCGCGCAGGCCGCGGCCAGGGCCAGCTTGTCGAGGCAGGTCTCCAGCGTGGCCAGCGACGGGGACGCGAGGATCGTGCCGTCCGCGAGCAGCTCGTCGCGAGCGGCGGCGAGCTTGGGCAGCTCGACGTCCACCGTCGGGAAGAGCACGTCGACCCGCTCGTCGAGGCAGAGCTTGCGCACGACGTCCACGAAGTCCGCCGCCCGACCGGCCGGGACCAGGTGCCGCGCACCCGCCTCGACGAGGTACAGCGCGCTGGCCCAGCGGTCCATGTCGGCCGCGATCACCTCGACGTCGCCGCGACGCAGCAGCGAGCGGATCACCGCCACCCCGGCGGGTCCACCTGCACCCGTGACCAGGACCCTCATGCGTGACCTCCGTGCCCGTCGACCTTCTCGGCGGCGGGGGCAGCGGCGACGCCGATCGCCCGCGCCTTGCTGCTCAGCATCGTGGCGGCCCGGATCATCTCCAGCGGCTCCGCGTACTCGCCACCGCCGAAGCGCGACCAGTAGCGGGCGGTGGCCCGCACCAGGTCGGGGTCCATGTAGTCGCGGTGCGACTGCGACTCGAACGCCGCGAGCATCTGGAGCTTCGCCTCGAGGAACCCGTCGACCGGCACGAAGCGGGTGGGCCGGAAGTCGATCGTCGACGACGGGCTCTGGAAGCAGGCGAGCGACGGGACGCGGCGGGCTGCCACGTCGACGGCCTGCCGGACCGCGCGGTGGTCCTGGTGCCGGTCGTGCTCGCTGTGCGTGTAGACGACGGTCGGCTCGGTCTCGGCGATGAGCTCCTCGATCGTCGTGATGAGGCCGCCCGCGGGGTCGAGCCGCGTGTCCTCGAAGTCGTGCAGGTACAGGCGCGCGCCGATCACGCCGGCCGACGCCAGCGCCTCGTGCCGACGGGACTGCACGTCGCCGCCGATCGCCCCGCCGGACAGTGTGAGGATGACCACGGAGTCGCCCGCCGCGCGGTGGGACGCGAGCGTCGCGCCGACGCCGATCTCCACGTCGTCGGGGTGGGCGCCGACGGCCAGGACCACCTCGCTGCTGCCCATCGCCGCGCGCTTGGCCCGGCCCTCGACCGCGAGCGCCGAGATGCGCTCCAGCAGCGTGGCGGCGGCCACCGGCTTGACCAGGAACTCGTCGGCGTCGCGCCGCAGCGCCTCGACCGCGTAGTCGACGCTGGCGAACGCCGTCATGACCGCCACGGGGGTGCCGGCGGCCCGCGACCGCAGCTCCACCAGCAGCTCCAGCCCGCTCATCCCGGGCATCTGGATGTCGGTGAGCACCACGTCGAACTGGTGCGCCGCGACCTCCGCCAGGGCGGACATCGGCTCGTGGACGACCGTCACGTCCATGCCCCCGCGGCGCTCCAGGACCGTGCGGACGTACTGTGCCGTGTCGGCGTCGTCTTCGACGACCAGCACCCTGATCTGCTCGTTCGTCACTACGTGTTGCCCTCCGTGGCCGACCGTTCTCCCCCACGCTATAGCGGGATCCTCGGGGCGGCGCATCGTGGCCCCGCGGGTCGGCCCCCAGTCGTTGACCTGGACAACTGTCTAGTTCCACCCAGCGGGAATAGGACCCGGTACCCCCCTGTTGAGCGGCAAGTACATGCAAACGCATGGACCTTTGAACCAGAGCGAGGCGCGAGATGCAGTTCGGGATCTTCACCGTCGGCGACGTCACCACGGATCCGACCACCGGCCGGACGCCGGACGACACGGAGCGGGTGCGCAACATGCTCACCATCGCCCAGCACGCCGACCAGGCCGGTCTGGACGTCTTCGCGACGGGCGAGCACCACAACCCGCCGTTCGTCCCCTCGTCGCCCACCACCATGCTCGGCTACCTCGCGGGCACGACGAAGAACATCATCCTGTCGACCGCGACCACGCTGATCACCACCAACGACCCGGTGCGGCTGGCCGAGGAGTACGCGATGCTCCAGGTCATCTCCGACGGCCGGATGGACCTCATGATGGGCCGCGGCAACACCGGCCCCGTCTACCCGTGGTTCGGCCAGGACATCCGCCAGGGCATCCCGCTGGCCATCGAGAACTACGCGCTGCTGCGCCGCCTCTGGGAGGAAGAGGTCGTGGACTGGCAGGGCAAGTTCCGCACGCCGCTCCAGGGCTTCACCTCGACCCCCCGCCCGCTCGACGGCGTCCCGCCGTTCGTGTGGCACGGCTCCATCCGCAGCCCCGAGATCGCCGAGCAGGCCGCCTACTACGGTGACGGCTTCCTGCACAACGCGATCTTCTGGCCGCTCGAGCACGCCGCGCAGATGGTGACGTTCTACCGCGAGCGCTACGAGCACTACGGGCACGGGCAGGCCGACCAGGCGATCGTCGGGCTCGGCGGCCAGGTGTTCATGAACGCTCGGTCGCAGGACGCCGTGCGCGACTTCCGGCCGTACTTCGACAACGCGCCGGTCTACGGGCACGGTCCGTCGATGGAGGACTTCATGCGCGACACCCCGCTGACCGTGGGCAGCCCGCAGCAGGTCATCGACCGGTACGGGAAGTTCCGCGACCAGGTGGGTCACTACCAGCGCCAGATGTTCCTCATGGACCACGCGGGACTGCCACTGAAGACCGTGCTGGAGCAGATCGACATCCTGGCCACCGAGGTCGTCCCCGTGCTGCGCGCCGAGGCCGAGTCCGCCCGTCCCGCGCACGTGCCGGCCAACCCGCCGTCGCACGCCGACCGGGTGGCGGCCGCACGGGCCGCGGGTACCGTCCATGAGCAGGTCGTCGCGCAGGACACCTTCACCGGCCTCCGGGCCGAGGACTCGCTCTCCTCATGATGCTTGGGAAAGGGACCACGATGAGCGACCGCTCGATCGTCGTCATCTCGGCCGGGCTGTCGCAGCCGTCGTCGACGCGACTGCTGGCCGACCGCCTGGCCGACGCCACCGTCACCGAGCTCGCCGCCCGCGGCATCACCGCGCACGTCGAGACCGTGGAGCTGCGCGACGTCGCCCACGAGGTGGTCAACATGACCCTCTCGGGCTTCGCCTCCGGCGCGCTGAAGGACGTCATCGAGAAGGTCACGGCTGCCGACGGCGTCATCGCCGTCACGCCGATCTTCTCGGCGTCGTACTCCGGGCTGTTCAAGTCGTTCGTCGACATCCTCGACAAGGACGCCCTCGTCGGGCGGCCCGTGCTCGTCGGTGCGACCGGCGGCACCGGCCGGCACTCCCTGGCGCTCGAGTACGCGCTGCGCCCGCTGTTCGCCTACCTGCGGGCCGACGTCGCCGGGACCGCGGTGTTCGCGGCCACCGACGACTGGGCCGACGGCGGCGGCGACGACGTCAACCCGCTGCCGAACCGCATCCGCCGCGCCGGCCGCGAGCTGGCCGAGATGGTGGCCGACCGGGAGCCGTCCGCGCCGGTGGGTCTCTACGACGCGGTGCCGTCGTTCGAGCAGCTGCTCGGCGGCGCCTGACCTCCGCACGACCGACGGGCCCGACGCACACGCGTCGGGCCCGTCGGCGTGTCACCGCACGCGCAGCGAGACGATCTTGCCGTCGCCGAAGACGTCCGTGGAGACGTACAGCTTCCCGTGCGACCACTCGAGGCCCGCGGGCTGGTTCAGCGAGACGAGGGGCGTCACGACTCCTCGCCGGCTGACCGACGAGACCTGGTTGGCGTACAGCTCGGCGACGAAGACCGTGCCGCCGGAGCCGATCGCCACGTTCGTCGCGCCCGCGAAGCCGGTGGCGAACAACGTCACCGGCCCGTCCAGGGGTTCACCTTGTACACCGACCCGATCGGTCCCAGGCTGCCGTCCTCCGGACCGCCGGGCAGCGTGGACACGTAGAGCCAGCCGTCGTGACCCAGCTCGACGTCCGTCGGCACCGGCTCGAGGTTGTACTCGTGGCCGACGACGCAGGCGGGCAGACCGATCGCGCCGGCGATCTCCGCGGTCACCTCGACCGGCACCGGGGGCAGGACCGCGACCGTGCTGACCTGGCCGCTGCGGTCCACCTTGAGCAGCGCGTTGGCGCCCGCGTCGGCCACGTAGGTGACGCCCGGGAGCATCAGGGAGCCGTAGGCGTGGCTGTCGACCGCGCCGGTGTAGGGCGCGAGCTCCGGCGGCACCAGGGCGGCGCACGCGGGGTCGAGGTCGGTGAACGAGTACTCGACCGCACCGTCGGGGTTGGCGGCGCGCTCGAACGCGAGAAGGTCGACGGACGTGACGACGCCGTCCCGACCTCGACGCTGCAGGAACGACTCCTCGGCCTCGCCGATGTCCCCCTCGGCGGCGCGACGGTGCGACCAGGTGACGGCTCCCATGAACGTCGACACCGCCGCGATGTCCGTGCCGGACGACGGGGCGATCTCCTCCGGCGGCTGCCCCGGCACCACCCGCACGAGGTTGCCGGCGAACGCCTGCCCGACATAGAGCGTGCCGCGACCGTCGACGTCGAACGTGAGCGGACCCGCCAGGTGCTCGGCGACGGTCGTGGGCTCCCCCGCGGTCGGGGGTTTCGGGCCGTGCCCGGGATGCCAGCCGCGGGCCAGCTCCTGCACGGTGGCACCGCGATGACCGAAGCCGTCCCGGTCGGCGGCGGACGCCGGCAACCCGGCGACGAGCAGACCGCCCGCGGCGAGCGCGGCGACGGCGATGAACCTGGTCCCCCTCATGCTTCCTCCTCGTCGAGAAAACATCGCCCGCGTCGTCAGCGGCCGACGCGAGCGTCGGCGGATGCGGACGAACCGCCCGTATCGGGCGCCGCTCCACTATGTCCCCGCTGTGAGTTGGCTGTCCAGGTCGCTCGGGGCACGACGACGGCGGGGAGCTGAGGGGCGCTCCCCGCCGTCGTCGGTCCTACGTGCGTGGTTCTACTGCGGGCTCAGGGTGAACGTGGGACCGGCCTCGGCCGGCTCGACGTCCAGTCGCAGGTCGGCCAGGGTCTGGGACGCCTCGGGCTCGACGTAGACGCGGGTCGACCCGTCGGTCACCACGTCGTCGCCCGGCACGGCCTCAGGGACCAGGGCCAGCTCGAAGCCGCCCGCCTCCTGCTGCGCGATGCGCAGGCCACCCGTCTCGTCGGGCAGACCGGCCTGCGTGGTGAGCGTCTGGACGGCGGACAGGGCGTTGTCAGTCAGGGTGAGCACGAAGGCTCTCCTCTCGTTTGCCGGTGGTGCCACCCTCGCAGGCGGCTCGTCGGACGACACCACCGTGCTCACGTTCGGTGATCGCCCGCAACTCGGCGTCCGCTGGGCGAGACCACCCCTCCTCCCTGTTTCTCCCTGTTTCTCCTCCCTGTTTCCTCCCTGTGCCCGCGGCCGCAGGACCCGTACCGTCGACCTCATGCCGATCCCGCTCCGGGTCGCGCGGTTCAACCGCCGGGTGACCAACCCCGTGCTGGGCACGGTGTCCGACTGGCTGCCGCCGTTCGCGACGCTGCACCACGCCGGGCGCACCAGCGGCCGCCGGTACCGCACGCCCGTCTTCGCGTTCAGCACCCCGCGCGGCGTCGTCGTCGCCCTCACGTACGGCACCGACGTGCAGTGGCTGCACAACCTCGAAGCCGCCGGTGGGGCGCGGATGGTCCGGCGGGGTCGGGTCCTGGTGCTGAGCCATCCGCGGCGGCTGCACGGCCCGGCCGGGGCGCAGCTGGTACCGGGCGTCATCCGCGTCGGCCTGCGCCTGATGCGGGTGGACGACTTCGTCGAGCTCGCCGCCGTCCCGCTGCACCCGTAGGAGGAGCCATGCCTCGCGAGGGATACCCCGCGGCCACCGTCGAGGAGTACCTCGATGCCGTGCCGCCGGCCCAGGGTGCCGCCCTGCGCGTCGTGCGCGACCGGCTGCTCGCCGTGGTCCCCGACGCGGAGCAGGTGATCTCCTACCAGGTGCCGACGATCCGCTACCGCGGCGCGGGACTGGTCGCCCTGTCGGTGGCGAAGACCCACTGCAGCCTGCACCTGATGAGCCCGCCGCTCGCCCGCGCCCTGGTCGGCGCGCTCACCGAAGGGACGCTGTCGGGGGCGACCCTGCGGTTCGACGCAGCGTCGCCGCTCGGCGTCGAGACCGTGCGGCTGATCGCCGAGCGCCGCATGGCCGAGGTCGACGCGCGGCTCTCCCGGACCTGAGGGTCGTCATCGTCCTGAGCGCCGTCATCGCCCCGACGACGAGAAGTGCTGGTAGTCGATCGGGGAGTCCCAGTCGCCGCCCCACAGCCAGCCGACCGACGCGAACGCACGGACCACCTCGTCGCCGGCGTGGATGACCCCGGGGCTGTCGGGTCGGTCGGCGTACGCGCGCCCCTCGTCGGGCGCCACCGACGACCCCCGGACGTACGGGTTCTCCACCGGGTTCAGGTCGATGGCCCGGCCGTACGCGTGCTCGGACCACTCCGACCCGCCCGTGATCGCCCGGCAGTTGAAGGCCGACGTGTTGTCCGCCGCCATCGAGTCGTCGTCGCTGGCGCCGAAGTCGTCCACCAGCCGCATCGAGCGGACCGGGTAGCCGGCGTCGAACAGGGCGTGGAACACCGCGACCATGGCGTCCGCAGCGTCGGCGTGCACCACCAGCTCGCCCTGCCGGTCCACGCCGTCGAAGCCCCGGTGGGTGACCGTGACGTAGCGGAGGTCCTCCAGGGGCACCGGGCATCCCGCCCGCCACGACGGCTCCATGCGGGCGGCCAGCTCGGGGGTGATCGGGGAGACCGCGGACGTGAAGGCCGGCGGGACGGCGACGACCGGGTCGTCGGTCGCGTCCGGGGCGCTCGGCGCCGTGACGGGCGTGGAGGTGGCGCTCGGCGTGCTGGTCGACCTCGGGGCCCGGCTCGCCTGCGACGACGCGCACCCCGACAGCAGCGCGACGACCGTCACGATCGCGGCCGTGCGCGCCCGACGCCCCATGGCGACCAGTGTGCCGCGGTGACACCGCCCGGCGTCGAGACCCGGGGCTCAGACCCGCCGCGCTTCGTCGGGCTCGCCCCCTCGACGGTCGCGTGTCCCGCGTCGGCCTGCGACTCCGCCACCGGCGCTCAGACCACCCCGCGGCGGCTGCCCACGATGCCCGAGGAGACGGTCGTGCCCGCCCACAGATCCGGGTCCGCGCAGCCCTCCGCGCAGTGCATCCCGCAGGTGGGGCACACCCAGAGCGTGTGGTGCCGGTCCACCGTGCACCCGCACGTGACGAACCGCTCCGCCGGCCTGCCCGGGCCGCTCGTGGTCCACCGGTGTCCCGCGGGGCAGCCCGGCGGCGGCACCCGCACCCAGCCGCGTGGCGTGCGCTGCCACTTCGACCAGTCGATGTCGCGGACCATCGAACAAGTGTACGAGTGCGATCGGATCGACCTCGGGCCGGCTCGTCGCGTTTGCGCAGGTCAGCGCGGTATGTCAGTGGCTGGTCGTACAGTTGTTCTATGTCCGGATCGGGTGAACTCTGCGGCGGGAGGTGGTGGCGATGACCGCCGTGCTCGACGCGGTGCTCGACGCGGTTCTCGTCGCGCCGCTGGTCGACGAGGGTTCGCTGGTGTGGGCCGACTCGTCCCGCGGTGCTCGACCTGGGGTGTCGCCGGTCGTCCCGGCGGGTGCGCGCGTGGTCGATCTCGGTCGGGTGGAGGAGTTCCCTCTGCCACGCGTGGGGGTCGGGGAGCTGGCCTCCATGCTGTCGTCGGTGCCGCTCGCGGAGGTGTCGGACGTGGCGCTGGTGAACGCGACCACGGCCTGGCAGCAGGTCATCGGGATGGCGCAGGCGGCGCAGGCGGTAGTGATCCGGGAGATCGAGGCCCGCACCCCCGACGCACTGGCGCGCGTTCCCGACGAGCTAGCCTGCGCCCTGGTGTGCACCGGTCGTGCAGCCCAGGACCTGTTCCTGCGTGCCTGGGGCTCCGGGCAGCACCCTGCTCTCGCGGACGCCTGGGCGGCCGGGGCGATCGATGCGCGCAAGGTCGACGTGATCCTGGACGAGATCCACCGGTCCGGCACCGCCCTGCCCGGCAGTGAGGTCGACGTCGTGGTGGCCGACGCGGTGGAGCGGGCCGCGGAGATGACCAGCCCGCAGCTGACCCGCCACCTGCGCGCCACCCTGATCGCCGCCGACCCCACCGTCGCCGAGGAACGTCGGGTGGTGGAGCGCGAGCGGCGCGGGGTGTTCCTGGACCTGGCCCCCGACGCGATGGCCCGCCTGATCGCCTACCTGCCCGCCGCCGACGCCACCGCCGCATTCACCGCCATCGACGCCCTGGCCGGGCACGCCGCCATCGACGGCGACACCCGCAACATCGACCAACGCCGCGCCGACGCCCTCACCGACGTGTTCACCACCATCCTGGACCGCCAGACCACCCCCGACGGGACCCCGCTGCCCACCCGCCACGGGCAACGCGTCGCCCTGCAGGTCACCGTCGCGGCCAGCACCCTGGCCGGCCTGGACAACCGGCCCGCGATGTTGGGTTCGTACGGCCCGATCCCCGCCCAGGTCGCCCGCGAGCTCGCCCAAGACGCCACCTGGCGGCGCATCCTGACCGACCCCACCGGCCAGGCCTGCGCCGTGGGCACGCAGTCGTACCGCCCGGGCGCGGACCTGACCCGCACCGTGCAAGCCCGCGACGTGACCTGCACCTTCCCCGGCTGCCGCCAACCATCCACCAGATGCGAGATCGACCACCGCACCCCCTACAACCACACCCAAAGCACCGGCGACCAACCCGGCGACAACCAGACCTGCGAAGCGAACCTGCACTCGCTGTGCACACACCACCACCAAGCCAAGACCAAGGGCTGGTGGCAGGTCACGCACAACCGGCACACCGGGGTCACCACCTGGACCGACCGCCACGGCCTGACCTACGCCCGCCACCCCATCCCCATCCACACCACCCCCAACGCCCTCATCCACCGGGCACCACCGCCACCTCGTGGCGACCCACCCTTCTGACCAAGGTCGAGTTGTCACCAGTGCGGAGGGTCCGTCGGATGCGCTGACCAGTGCGCCGGTGCGCCAGTGCGGCCGTGCGGCCGTGCGCCAGTGCGGCCGTGCGCTAGTGGGGCCCTGCGCCCGAAACTGAGTGGGCGAGTACTCAGCCGTGTCCGACGTAGCGACGCTCTCGATGCAGACGTTGGCATCCTTGACCCACCGCCACGGGGCAAGCCTCCGGAACGCCTACCGAACTGTGATCGCGCGGCGGTTTGGTCCGCCGCCAGGGGGGCCCGCCCGCAACACCCGCCCGGCCGCAACCGCGTATCCACGCGGCGGCATCGGTCTACCGCCCGGAGGTCAGCCTCCGAACCCCTACTGGACCGTGACCGCCGGGTGGTCAGGATCGGCGGGCCACCGCCACGGGGTCGTCTCCGGGACCGCCGAGCGCTCCGGGTGCACCTCGAGCCGGGCACCTCCCTCGGCGAGGCGGGCGATGAGCTCCGCGACCGTGACCTGCGTCGGCGCGCCCGACAAGACGAGTGTCACCGGGACGTCCGGCCCGGCGAGCGTCCCGCGTGAGTCGCGCGCGGAGGTGCTGTCCCACGTCGAGCCGGCGACGAACACCAGGTGCAGGTCGGCCTCGCTCAGGTCCGCGCTACTGAGGTCCGCTCCCGACAGGTCCGTCTTGACCAGGTAGGCGCGGGAGAGGTCGGCGCCGGTGAGGTCGGCTCCGTCGAGATCGGTGCGGACCAGTCGCGCGCGGTGCAGTCGCACACCTCGCGCTCGGGCGCCGGACAGGTCGGCCTTGCCCAGCTGGGCTCCGGACAGGTCGGCGTCCTGGAGGTCGGCGCCGTGCAGCGCTGCGCCGAACAGGTCGGTGCCGCGCAGGTCCGCTCCGCGCAGGTTTGCGCCGACGAGCACGGCGTCGGCCAGGTCGAGTCCCACGAGGTCGGCACCGGCCAGGTCCAGCCCGGTGGTGTCCAGCCGGGCACCCTCGCGTCCGTCGGTGCTCCGCCAGCGCACATGGGCCGCGACGGCGTCGGGCAGCGTCGAGTCAGGCACGAGCCATCACTCCCGTCATCGTCACGGCCACCACAGCACCCGCAACGGTAGTTCGCCGCGCGCCGTCGCGGCCTCGACTGCCTCTCGGAGGGAGGACAGGTCGCTCGACGACAGGTTCCTGGTGTCGAGCATGATGTTCTCGTTCGACCAGTTCATCTCCTGGGAGATCTTCCGCATCGCCGCGTCGAGGTTGAACCGGCCGCGCTCGCTGTGGAACGCCTTGACGTCCCAGGCCCGGCCGGCGTCGTCGATGAACTCCTCGGCCTCGTTGGCCGACCGTCGCAGCCCGCGGACCGCGCCGGACTCCTCGAGCCCGACGCCGACCTCGGCCTCCGCGCGGCTGGCGTCGGTGATCTTGCCGCCGTGCGCGGGGTCGCCGGCGAGCTCGTCGATCCGTCGGGCGCGGGCCGCGGCAGCGTCGCCGGCGGAGCCAGAGCCAGAGCCGGAGCTCGATCCGCTGGACGAGGACGCCTCGTTGAGCATCACGCCGGCTCCCGCGAGGGCGGCGGACGCACCCGCGGCGGTCAGGAAGGCCGAGGTCACGGTGCTCACCAGGACCAGCTCGCCCGTGGAGGCGATGACCATCAGCCCGACCGGCGGGTAGAGGAACAGGGAGGCCACGAACAGGGCGATGCCGAGGATCATCAGCGCGTCGCCGAGCGCGTCGAGCGCGTGCAGGTTGCTCACCAGGTGCTGCCCGGCGTCGCGCTGGAGCACGCCGACCAGCACGGTCGCCGCTCCCGCCGCCAGTCCGGCGCACGCGGTCCCGAGCCTCAGCTGGAGGCGTCCGCGCGCCTCGTGGATGGTCGGGTCGGCCACGGCCCTCGTCGCCACGGCGAGCGGCCGCAGCTGGAGGCCGACCAGGATCGTCGCGGCGACCCCTGCCGCGACCAGCAGCCAGAGGCCGGTGGTCCCCCGCATCGCCTGCTGGATCCCGCGTGTCGCCGGGAACCCGCCGACCACCAGGTAGGCCAGCGCGGGGACGACGGCGAGCAGCCACAGCACGGACTGCCAGGACGCCAGCGCTCGAGGGTCCGGCCAACGCAGCACCTTCGCCCGGACGGCCGCCCACGCCGGAGCGGATCGCGCGCGGTCCAGCCGTCCGGCGTCGTCGACCACGGCGTCGACCAGGCGCGGCTCCCCCACGCCGACGTCGACGGCGAACAGCGCGGCCCGCCGCGCCAGGACGAACCGCCAGGTCACGTAGGTGCTCACCGGCACGCCGGTGCGGGCCACGGCGAGCAGCGGCCGGGGGTCGAGGCCGGTGGGCGCCTCGCCCGGGAGCAGCACGCCGCGCTCGACGCCGCGCACCCGGGCCTGCACCAGGCGGTCGTGCGCGGCGACCAGCACCAGCAGCAGGACCAGCAGCCCGGGGAGCAGCCCCCCGACCCACGCGACGAGGTCGCTGAGCCACTCGATCCACCCGGGCACCGACCCGGTCCGCAGGTTGTAGTTCATGTGGTCCAGGCAGGCGAGCACGAGCCCGACGGCACCGAGCCAGCGCAGGGCGTCGCGACGCCGGACGAACCATCCCACCCCGACGGCGGCCAGCGCGGTCCACACCAGGTGCTGCACGGAGTCGCCGCCGGCCGACGAGCCGAACGCGAACAGGTCCTGGAACGCGGCCGGCACCGGCTGCCAGGTGGTCAACGAGGTCCACAGCGATGGCACGGTGATGCTGCCTGCGAGGTTGGCCCGGACCAGGTAGCCGCCGGGCACCGACATCGCCAGCGCGCCCAGGGTCGAGAAGCGCAGGGCGGCCTCGAACAGCTCGAAGCCGACGCCGAGCGCGGCACCCAGGAGCAGGTGGTCGGTCAGTCCCAGCTGCCGGTGCGTCCGCGGCCACCGCCACGCGAGCACGACAAGCGGCGCAACCTTGACGACCTCCTCGATCACCGGGTCCACCGTGTAGGCGGCCACGGCGACGATGTCGTGCAGGGACCAGCCGGTGGCCGCCGACAGCCCCCGCGTCCACGCGATCTGGAGGACCACCCCGACCACTCCGCAGGCGTAGACGCCGAAGCCCAGCGCGAGCAGCAGGGTGGTCAGCCGGACGGACCGCCCCCAGGAGCCGAGCACGCCGAGCTGGAGGACGCAGCACACGGCGGCGACCGTCATCAGCAGAACCACGCGTGCACCCCCTGTCGCCCGAGAGCGTGCCGAGAGCCGACGATCGCTGTCACCCCCTGTCCGCTCCGTGGACGGCAGGATGGGGCGATGGACATCGACGACGCCCGGCGGTCGGCGCTCGCGCTGCCCGAGGTGACGGAGCGCGAGAGCTGGGGGCAGCCCGCCTGGTTCCACCGCAACCTGGTCGGGCGGATGTGGGACGCCGACCGGCTCACGGTCCGCGTGGAGGACGACGGCGAGCGCCTCGCCCTGGTGGAGCAGGTGCCGACGCTGTACTCGACGACCGACCACCACGCGGGCACCAACCTCGTGCTCATCGCCCTCGACACCGTGGATGCCGAGACGTTGCAGGCCCACCTCGCCGAGTCGTGGTGGTGGGCCGCGCCACCCGTGCTCCGGCGCCGGTACCCGCACCTGGGCCCGCCGGACGAGGGCTGAGCCCGGCTACGCTCGCCGGGGGGACGACGAGGGACGAGGGAGCACATGACCGAGCCCGACTGGGTCCGCCACGCGATCTGGTGGCACGTCTACCCGCTGGGCGCGGTCGGCGCGTTCCCCGGACAGCCGCCGGGTCCCGACGAGCACCGCCTCCGCCGCCTGGTCGCCTGGCTCGACCACGTGGTGGCCCTCGGTGCGTCCGGCCTGCTGCTCGGACCGGTGTTCGCGTCGACCACCCACGGCTACGACACCGTGGACCACCTGCGCATCGACCCCCGCCTCGGCGACGACGGCGACTTCGACACGCTCGTCGCGGAGGCCCACGGCCGGGGCATCAAGGTGCTGCTCGACGGGGTGTTCAACCACGTCGGCCGGGACTCCGCGATCGCGCGCCGGTCGGTCGACGCGATCGAGGGCCGGTCCGACGACGAGGTCTGGCTGCTCCGGGACGCTGACGGCGCGTTCGTCGGGTTCGAGGGCCACGGTGCCCTGGTGACGCTGGACCACGCGCACCCGAGCGTCGTCGACTACGTGGTCCGCGTGATGAACCACTGGCTGGACCGCGGAGCGGACGGGTGGCGGCTGGACGCGGCCTACGCGGTGCCGACGACATTCTGGGCGCAGGTCCTCCCGCGCGTCCGGGCGGAGCACCCGGACGCGTGGTTCGTCGCCGAGGTCATCCACGGCGACTACCCCGCGTTCGTGCAGGAGTCGACGGTCGACTCGGTCACCCAGTACGAGCTGTGGAAGGCGATCTGGAGCTCCATCAGCGACGCCAACCTGTGGGAACTGGCGTGGTCGCTGACGCGGCACGACGAGTTCCTCGAGTCGTTCGCGCCCCAGACGTTCGTCGGCAACCACGACACCACCCGGATCGCCAGCACCATCGAGGACCCGCGCCACCGGGCGCACGCGGTCGTGGTGCTCTGCACCGTCGGCGGGACCCCGACGGTCTACGCGGGCGACGAGCTGGGGTTCACCGGCGTGAAGGAGGAGCGAGAGGGTGGCGACGACGCGGTCCGTCCGGAGCTCGCCGTCGACGGGCCGGGCATCGCCCAGAACCCGGTGCTCCGCCTTCACCAGGACCTCCTCGGCCTGCGGCGCCGGCACCCGTGGCTGCACCGCGCCCGCACCAGCCAGGTCGCGCTGACCAACACCACCTTCGTGTACGAGGTGCGGGACGGCGACGACGCCCTGCTCGTCGCGCTCAACCTGGACGACGAGCCGCTCGCCCGGCCGGCCGGTGAGGTGCTGGCCTGCGACGACGCCAGCCGCGAGAGGCATGACGTCGCGCCGCACGGCTGGGCGGTCGTCGCCCCGTAGGCCGAGGAGGGCGGTGCGCCGGATCCAGCCGACGCACCGCCCTCCCCTGCACCGCACCCCCGGCGGTGGCTGCTACCAGGTGGACGGTGCGGGGGGCACCACCACCGGCGGCCGGTCGTCGCAGGTGATCGTGTTGGGCAGCTGCCACGACCCGAACCACGGGCCCGTGGTGCCGCCGCCGTCGTTGCCGCCCAGGTCGATCGAGGACCACTCCGACCCGGTGGGCTGGAAGTGGAACGTCCCGCAGTTGTTGATCCCGACGGCTCCGACGTTGCGGGCGTCCACGTTCTCGAACGTCGCCGATCCGGCCGCCCGGGCGCTGAGCACCGAGGTCCCGGTGCCGTCCACCCGGATGTCCGTGAAGTGCAGGTTGGTGACCGAGTAGAGGTCCTTCACCGGCCAGTCGGCGACCACCATGATCGCGTTGTAGGTGTTGTCGAGGAAGTGGTCGCCGACCACCTGGACGTCCGCGTCGACGTTGCCCTGGAGCGCGTAGAACCAGATCGCGCCGAGCCCGATGTTCCAGTTGAGCTCGTACGTGCCGGCGCGGACGGTCGTGTTGTCGGTGATCCAGAGGCTGCCGGTGAACGGCTCGGCGCCGAACCGGGACCCCACCTGGATGGCGCTGCCCTCGCGGATCGGGTCGGCGACGAGGTTGCCGACGACCGTCGTGTCGTGACCGCCGTAGATCGCGATCCCGTTGGCGAGCGTCGGCGTCTGGACCGTGTTGTTCGCGAAGGTGTTGCCGGAGTTCGTCGTGTGCTCGGCCCACATGGCCAGCCCGTCGTCGCCGGTGTTCCGCACCACGTTGTTCGACGCGACGGAGTTGGTCACACCCGTGTGGAAGTTGAGCCCGTCGGCGATCTGGTCGACGAGATAGCTGTTCGTCACGACGAGGTTGTCCATCGGCCCGTCCACCCAGACCCCGACCTTGGTGTGCTGGATGTACAGCCCGTCGATCGTGGAGTCGCTGAGAGCGCCGCCGATGCCGTTGACCTGGTCGGTGTCGATCCGCTCGCGCACGTCACCCTGGATGGCGAACCCGGACAGGTGCACGTTCGACGAGCCGCCGACCGACGCGTCCTTGCCGTAGAACCCGACGCCGGTGTGGACCGAGCCGTCCGGGGCTGGGGTCGACAGGGCGACCTCCTTCCCGCGGATGGTCGTGTACCAGCTGCCGGCGCCCTCGATCGTGACGTCGTCCACGATGATGTGCCGGTTCACCTGGTAGGTCCCCGGCGGCACGTACACCGGCAGGTCCTTCTTCTGCGCGAACGCGATGGCCTTGTCGAACGCGTTCGCCGCGTCCTTGCGGCCGGTCGGGTCGGCGCCGAACAGCAGCACGTTGGCCGCCTTGAGCCGCACGTGCGGCAGGCCCACCTGCTCGGAGTCGAGCAGGTCGATGACGGTCCAGGCGGCCGTGGTGCCCGCCGGGGCGGTCAGCCGGACCTTCGCGCCCGCAGGGTAGGTGCGGCCGAGCAGCAGGCGCTGCTCGTCGTAGAAGTGCATCGGCCGGAAGGGGGTGGTGACCGTCGGGGTCGGGGTGGTCGCCGCGGGCACGCAGCCGCACTCGGTGATCCACCAGTCGGGGTGCAGCAGCCCGGCGTTGGGGTCGTTGGTGAACGGGTACTGGTTGTACAGCCAGGAGTACTGCGAGGTCAGGGTCATGGTCCGCTTGCCGGAGCCGTTCACGGTGACGTCGAGCGGCGCCGTGATGCCGCCGCCGGTCGCCGAGTCCGGGATCGCGTAGCGGACCGTGAGGGCGTTCGCGGCCTTCGGGAGCGTGAACTCGACGTGCTGCCCGGGCAGGAGCTGCACCGCCGAGCGTCCCGACGCCTCCGCGGGCAGCGTGTACGCGGTCCGGTCCGGGCCGATGACCGTGCCGGTGGTGACGGCCGCCTCGGCCTCCTGCTCGAGGAACGGGACGGTGGCGCCCCGGCCGGTGACCAGCGCCGGGTCGAGGGCTGCCCGGGTGACCGGGGTGGGCACCGGCGCCGGCGGGCGACCGTGGGCCGACGCCGCACCGCCCGAGCCGACGACCACGGCGATCGCGATCACGAGGGCCGTACCGGGCCGGATGACTGTGTTCCTCACGGAGCGCCTCCTTGCGCAGCCGGGACGGCGCTGAGGTGACAAGGGGCACCGCGCCGCGTGGACGGGACACACCGTACGTTCTGGACAATCCGGGAGACAAGACTGAATGGGCAGATGCAAGAACTTACGTGCTGCGTCGCAAGATCCGGCCGTCAGGCGTCCAGGTGGCTGACCTCGTCCCACACGTCGGCCCACGACCCCCGCGGCCCGTCGCAGACCTGCACGGCACCGCCCTGCTCCTCGTTGTCCACGTCGACGCCGTTGTCCACCACACCCACGGAGCGGCACCCGACAGCCCAGGCCGGCGCGCCCTCGTACCCGACGAGGACCACGGGGCCGGTGAGGCCGGGTGGCGGTGGTCCCCACGCCGCGTACCCGTTGTGACCGCTGAACACCGGCACGTCGGACCCGTACCACTCGAGGGCACCGGCCTCCCCGTAGTTCTGGGTGACGACGAGCCGGGCACCGCTGTCCGCGACCGCCCGGTCCACGGTGGAGACCAGCGCAGGCCAGCCGATCATCTCCGCCTGGTCGTCGTTGAGCTCCGGGTACACCGACGCGCCGAAGGTCCGCTCGGGCAGCAGAGGGAGGGCGGCCGGCCACGCGACGAACGCGCCGAGCCCGAGCACGACGCCGGCGACCACCAGACCTCGTCGCGACCAGCGCTCCTCCAGCCCGCACGCGCCGGCCGCCAGGAGCACCGGGACCGCGCCGACCACGTAGTACGCCTTGCTGCCGGTCACCAGGAACACGACGACCAGCACGAGGAACGCCCACGCCAGCGGCCTCGCCCGTACCAGCGACGGCACGCGCAGCAGCCGGACCAGGCCGTAGATCCAGAGCGCCGCCGCCACCGGGCTGACCTGGACCAGGAGCAGGCCGACGAACTCCAGCCTGGGGCCGAGGCCGGAGTACTCGTCGCGGATGTCGGCGGCGAGCTCCAGCTGCGGCCAGCCGTTCGTCGCCTGCCACAGGAGGTTCGGCAGCCAGATCAGGAGGGCGAGCCCGGCGCCCGCCCAGGCCCACGGTGAGAGCAGGTGGTGCCGGACCTGCGGGGTGAGCGCGATGCCGACGACGATCCCGACGAGCAGGAACGCCACCAGGTGCTTGTCCAGGAGCCCGACCCCGGTGAGCAGCCCGACCAACAGCCAGCCGCGCGGCGCGTCCCGGGAGAGCGTCCGCAGCACCACGTACACGATCACGACCCAGAAGAGCGTGTCGATCGTCGTCGTCGACAGGATGTGCCCCAGGGTCACGACGACCACGCCGGTCCCGGTGGCCACGGCCGTGAGCAGCTGCGCACCGGTCCGCCCGCCCAGCTCCCGCGCGGTCAGTGCGGCGAGCACGACGACGGCTGCGGCCGCGAGCGCGCTCGGCAGGTGCAGGGCGACGAGGGAACCGGGGGCGAGGACGTCCGCCGCCCGCGCGATCAGCGGGGTGAGCGGCGGCTGGTCGGGGTAGCCCCACGCGAGGCGGCGACCCGCGGCGACGAAGTAGAGCTCGTCGCGGTGCGGGCCGTAGCGCGACGAGAGGCCGACGAGCAGCGCGAGCAGGCCGCCCGCGGCGGCGAGCACCCAGGGCCAGCTGACGGGCGGGAGCTCGCCGCGACGCCGGCCGACGTCGGCGACGACCACACGCGGAGGGTAGCGAACCGGCCGCGCGCTGCGGCAGGGGCCGGGTGAGACTGGTGCGCATGATCACTGCACCGATCCCCACCCTGACCCTGCCCGGCGGGCAGATCCCCGTCGTCGGACTCGGCACCTGGCAGTCGGAGGGCGGCGAGGCCGAGCGCGCGGTCAGCGCGGCCCTCCAGCTGGGCTACCGGCACATCGACACCGCCACGGGCTACGGCAACGAGGCCGAGGTCGGCCGGGCACTGGCCACGGTCGGCATCGACCGCGACGACGTCTTCGTCACCACCAAGCTCCCGCCGGACCATGCCGGCCGCGCCCGCCGCACGCTCACCGAGTCGCTCGCCGCGCTGGGCACCGACCACCTGGACCTCTGGCTCATCCACTGGCCGCCGCACCGCCAGGCGTCGCCGGAGACGTGGCAGGTGTTCCGTGAGGCGCGCGACGAGGGCCTGGTCCGCTCGATCGGCGTGTCCAACTACTCGATCGCACAGCTCGACGAGCTGATCGCCGCCACCGGCGAGGCCCCCGCGGTCAACCAGATCCCGTACAGCCCCCGCGACCACGACCCCGACCTGCTGACCGCCCACCGCGAGCGCGGCATCGTCGTGGAGGGCTACAGCCCGCTCAAGCGGACGAGCCTGGAGGCTCCCGCCCTCGTGGCCGCCGCCGAGGCGCACGGGGTCACGCCCGCCCAGGTGGTGCTGAGGTGGCACGTCCAGCACGACGTCGTCGTCATCCCGAAGTCCACCCGCCGGGAGCGGATCGCGGCCAACCTGGACATCCTCGGGTTCGAGCTCACGGGCGAGCAGATGGCCGCGATCGACGCCCTGCGCTGAGCCGGCTCACTCCAGCAGGTAGGTGTCGTCCGAGGTGGGCGACCAGCCGATGATCATCCCGCCGTAGACCTGGACGTCGAACACGTCCTCGGGGTACGGGACGAAGCGGGTCGTGTCCCCGGTGACCAGGTCGTACCCGGTCATCCCGCTGGCGGTCGCGCCCGCGGCGAGCTCGTCGATGCTGCCCCCGGTGAACGCGGACGACAGCAGCAGGTCGCGCCCGTCGGTGGCCAGGGACCCGATCGAGGACGGGGTCAGGTCCTGCGTCCAGACCACCGCCCCCGTGCGCCCGTCGAGCGCGGCGATCCCGGTGGCCGTCGTGAGGTACACCCTCCCGCGCACGACCAGCACGGACCCGGTGGCCTGCATGTCGGCCTCCCACCGGAGGTCCCCGGTCCTCCGGTCCCACGCGGACACCTGGTCGGCCGAGGTCACCACGAGGTCAGGCACGCTGCCGTCGTCGACGACGAAGCTGATCAGCCCGCCCTCGAGCAGCACGTCGGCGTCCGGGTCCCCGTCCGCCGCGAGCAGCGTCGTGGACTGGACCCCCGTGGTGGCGTAGTCCTGGATGACGAGGTTGCCCGTCACGGCGTCGGTCCCGTACCCGCCGTACTGGCGGTCGGACCTCGACCACAGGTCGTCGCGGACCGACTCGCCTGACGCGGACAGCAGACCGAGGCTGTTGCCGATGGAGTAGACCACGACGTCCCCCGCGCGCAGGAAGCCCCAGTACTGCGAGCCCTCCTCCCCGCCGGCCTCGTCGAGGCCCGCGCGCGGATCGTCGTACGTCCACCGCTCGTCGCCGGTGCTCAGGTCGTACGCAACGACCTCCAGGCGTGCCGCGTCCCTCGTGCCCACCAGCAGGAGCCCGTTCAGCACGGCGAGGTGCGCGTCGGCGTCGACGGCACGCTCGGACAGCACCCGCCCGTCCTCGGGGTCGAGCACCACCGCACGGGTGGTCGTCGCCGGCACGCGCTCGTCGCCCCCTGCACTGTCCTCGGCGGTCGCGTAGCGCGTGAAGCCGTCGGTCACCAGGCACACCGCGACCGTCGCCACCTCGTCCGGGCCGGCGTCCGACTGGCAGCTGCTGCCGAAGCTGTTCTCCAGCGACGCAGCACGGGCGGCGTTCGGCCCGAGCAGGGGCGTGGACCAGAGCGTCTCACCGGAGTCCCGGTCGACCGCGACGAACGCCTGCGACCCGTCGGCGGCGACGTCGAGGCGGGAGCTCGCCCCGTTCGCGGCCGTGATCCCGCCCCAGAGCGCGTACACGTCGGCCCGCGTGATCGTGCGCACCACGGTGAGCTCGTCCCCGAACGCGGGCAGCACCCCGGGGACGGCGGCCAGCCGGGCGATCGCGGCGTTCTCCCGGGCGTCGACCGCCCACTGCGTCCCGACGAGCAGGAACGCGACGATCGCGACGCCGACCACGACCCAGAGGCGCCCCCGCCGCGACCGCACCGGCTCCACGACGGGCTCGGTGACGGGCCCGTCGCCGTCGAGCAGCTCGACCTCCTGCATCCCGCCACCCCGCGCCATGGCGGGACCCTACTCGTCCGGCTCGGTCAGCCGAGCACGACCAGCCGCCCGTCGTCGCCCCAGCCCAGGAACACGTGGCCGAGCGCGCCGCTCGACCGGAGCCCGTCGGGGAGGGGGGCGCGCCAGACCGTCCGCCCGTCGTCCAGGGCGTAGGCGACGAGCTGGCTGCGCGGGCCGCCGGCGACGGGCTGGTCGGCGGCGACCAGGAGCGTGCCGTCCGTGACCAGGAACCCCGGCACGTTCCCCTCGGCGGTGGCGCCCCGCCAGACCACGTCCCCGGTCCTGCCGTCGAGCGCGACGACCCCGGCCTGCGTGCTCAGGTACACCCGCCTCCGAAGGACCAGCGCGTTCACCGACGCGACGACGTCCGACTTCCAGCGCGCCGCCCCGGTGGACCGGTCCCAGCCGCGCACGTTCCCGCCGGAGGTGAGCACCAGGTCCGGCACGCTCCCGTCGTCGACCGTGAACGGCAGCACCTCACCGGTCAGCTCGACGTCCGCACGCCCCCGCTCGACCAGCGTGGACCACAGCCCACCCGAGCCGCTGCTGTACAGCAGGACGGCGCGGCCGGCGACGGGGTCGACCACGTGGTCCGCGTTCCCGGGTCGACTGGCGCGGAGCACCTGGCCCGACGGCGAGAGCATCGTGGCGGTCCACCCGGGGATCGTGACACCGACCAGCCCGTCGACCGCGAACAGGCGCACCTCCCCGGCGAACGCCCGGCGGTCGGCGCCCGGCAGAGGCGGGCTGAACCGCCAGCGCACGTCGCCGGTGCGCAGGTCCCGACCGGTCACCTCGGTACGGGCATCCCGACCGAGGACACCCACGACCGCCAGCCCGGGCAACGCTGTGAGCGTCGTGGCGCCGGGGGCCGACCAGTCGGAGACCACGTGCCCGTCGGCGGTGTCGAGGACGACCACGCGGGTGCTCGTCGCGGGCTTGCGGGTCTGGACGCCCTCGTCGCCGTACTGCACGAACCCGTCGCTCACCAGGCAGGCGGCCTCCGCGGGTGGCCCCTCGTCGGCGGTCACCGGCACGCAGGTCCCGGCCGCCGCCCTGTCCAGCGAGCGCGCCCGGTCCGGGTCGGCCCCGAACAGCAAGGTGGAGAACCGCTGCTCCCCGGTGCGCTGGTCGAGCGCGACGAAGGCCTGCGAACCGTCGTCCGCGACCGACAGGCCGAGCGCCGCACCCCCGGCGTCGATCCCCTGGAGCAGCACCGCCGTCGCCGCCGGGTCCGGCCGCCACAGCACACCGACGTCCTGGTCGATCGCGCGCACGATGCCCGGGGTCGCCGCGAGCCGCTCCGCCGCGGCCCGCTCGCGGGAGTCGAGGACTGTCTGCGCGAGCACCAGGCCCGCGACCAGCACCACGGCGCCGCCGACGACCCACCGCCAGAGGCGCCCGGGGCCCGCAACCGGGGCCGCGGCGGGCGCAGTGGCCTCGGCGACCTCCGCCGCCTCGTCCAGCTCGACGTGCTGCATCGCACCGCGCGCCATGGCCGGACACTAACCCCGGAGGCCCGCCGCGGCGCGCGCACAGCCTCACGGGTCCCGCAGCCGGCGCTCCAGGTACTCCTTCTCGACCCTGTTGGAGGTGCGGGTCAGCGCCTCACGATAGGCGGCGGCCGCCTCCGCCCGGCGGCCCAGGCGGCGCAGCAGATCAGCGCGGACCGCGGGGGCCAGGGGATGGTCGCCGGCGCACGCGAGCGCGTCGAGCCCGGCCTCCGGGCCGCGGTCCATGCCCACCGCGACAGCGCGGTTCACCTGCACCGCAGGTGACGGGAGCACCTCCACCAGCTGGTCGTACAGGCCGACGATCCGCCCCCAGTCCGTGTCGGCCGCCGACACCGCGGTCGCGTGGCACGCCGCGATCAGCGCCTGCAGCTGGTATGGCCCGACGCGTCCGCGCTGCACCGCTCGTCGCAGCTCGGCCAGACCCGCCTCGATCGCGCCGCGGTCCCACGCGGACCGGTCCTGCTCCTCGAGCGGGACGAGCCGACCGTCGCCGTCCGTGCGGGCGGGCGCGCGGGCGTGGTGCAGGAGCATCAGGGCGCGCAGGCCCGCGACCTCCGGGTCGTCCGGCGCCAGGCATGCGAGCACCCGCGCCAGGTCGATCGCCTCGTGGCAGACGTCGACCCGGAGCAGCTGCGGGCCCGCGGTGGCGGCGTAGCCCTCGGTGAACATCAGGTAGAGCACCGCGATGACGCCGGGCGTGCGCTCGGGCAGCTGGGCCGCGGACGGCACCCGGTAGGGGATGCCCGCGACGGCGATCTTGCTCTTGGTGCGCACCAACCGCTTGGCCATCGTCGGTTCCGGGACCCCGAACAGCCGGGCGATCTCGGCGGTTGTCAGGCCGCACAGGGCGCGCAGCGCCAGCTCTACCCGGGAGGACAGTGCCAGCGCGGGGTGGCAGCAGGTGAACAGCAGCCGGAGGCGTTCGTCGGCGATCCCGCTGGCCAGGACGTCGAGGTCGGGCTCGGCACGCTCGGCGGGCTCGGCGACCAGGGCCCGCAGCTTCTCGGCGCCGACGCGCTCACGTCGGATCCTGTCGATGGCTCGGTGGCGCGCGGTGGTGGTGAGCCAGGCGCGCGGCACGTCGGGGATGCCGTCCCTCCGCCAGGTGCGCAGGGCGGACGCGAACGCCTCCTGGGTGCACTCCTCCGCCAGGTCCCAGTCGCCCGTGAGCCGGATGAGCGTGGCGACGAGCCGCCCCCAGTCCCGCGCGAACGTGTCCGCGAGCACCCGCTCGACCTCGTCGGTCACCTCGTGCGCACCGGGCGCACCTCGACCTGGCCGATGGCCGCCGCGGGGTGCGCCGCCGCGATCGCGACGGCCTCGTCGAGGTCCGCGCAGTCGACGAGCGCGAGCCCACCCACCTGCTCGCGCCCCTCGGCGAACGGACCGTCGGTCAGCAGGACCTCGCCATCCCGCAGGCGGACCGTCGTGGCGGTCTCGCTGGGATGCAGTCCGACGTGCGCGCGCAGCACCCCGCGCCGCTCCAGGTCGGTGAACCAGGCGTCGAACGACGCGAACGCGCCCTCGCGCATCCGCGCCGCCGCGAGCTCCTCGTCGGCACTGATCAGCAACAGATACTGCATGGCGGCTCCCCGCTCTCGAGTCGTGTCCTCCCTGGACGAGCACGCAGGACCACGATGGACAGCATGGGGCGGTGTGTCCACGAACCGAGGCACTCTTCGTCCCCCTGGTGACAGCATCCCTTCGACTGCCAGGAGCACCCCATGCAGACGCTCACCTCCGTCGACGGCACCCCGATCGCGTATGACCGTGCCGGCCACGGCCCTGCGATCGTCGTCACCACCGGTGCCTTCAACGACCACACCACGTGCGCCGAGCTTGCCGCGCACCTGACGGGAGACCACACGGTCGTGACGTACGACCGGCGCGCCCGCGGGGCCAGCGGCGACACGGCGCCGTACGCGATCGAGCGGGAGCTCGAGGACCTCGCCGCGATCATCGACGTCGCCGGCGGACGCGCCGCGGTGTTCGGGTACTCCTCGGGAGGGATCCTGGCGCTCGCCGCGGCCGCGGCCGGGCTGCCGATCACCCACCTGGCCCTGTACGAGGCGCCGTTCGCGCTGGGCACCCTGACCGCGGGTGCGGCGGACCTGCCGGCACGCCTCGAGAACCTGGTCGCCGACGGGAGGCCCGGGGACGCGGTCGCCCTGTTCCAGACCGAGGGCATCGGCCTGCCTGCACCGGTCGTCGAGCAGATCCGCTCCTCGCCGGCCTGGCCGTCCCTCGTCGCGATCGCGCAGAGCACGGTCTACGACGCGACCCTCACGACGGTGCTGGGGGTGCCGACACCGGCCATGCTCGCAGTCGACGTGCCCACGTCGGTGATCACCGGCGCGGAGACGTGGCCAGGCCTGCCGGAGTCCGCCGCCGCTCTGGCCGGTCTGCTCCCGCACGCCAGGCACGTGGTGGTGCCCGGTGGCGCGAACCACGGCATCCCGCCGTTGGCCACCGCAGAGGTCGTGCGGCAGCTGCTGGTCTGGTCACCAGCGGTGCGCGACGTCCACGACCACGCGTGACCCTGTGCCGGGACCGTCCAGCACGAACACGCGGAACGGCAACCGCGCCCGGACCCCCAGCCCGAAGCTCGTGTACCCCTCGAAGCTCCCCGCGAACACGACCTGCCGGAACGTGCGGTAGCCCGTGACGTTGCGCAGCTCGAGGCGGTCGGCCGGGGAGTAGGTGGCGTTGCCGTTCTCGTCGTACGCCGGGTCGTTGACCGTGATCTGCAGCGCGGCGCCGCCCCGGGTCGGGATCGGCTCGCCGGAACCGTCCTGCACCACCTCGGTCACGTACGACACCGTGTACCCGCCGACGTCGCCCGCGACATCGACCACGAGCCGGTCGTAGCAGGTGTGCCTGCCGGTCCGGACGTTCACCACCGGAGCCCCGGAGTTGCCGGGTGCCGACTTCACCAGGGATCCCCACACGAGACCGCAGTAGGGCGCCGCGGTCGCGGGCGACGCCGGCACGAACAGGAACGCGCTGACCAGCAGCACGACCGACAGGAATGCACGCCTCATCGCACGACCCCTTCGTCGCGCGGGCCTCGCGGATGGACGCCCGATCCTCCAGTTTACGGCGGACGGCCCACGACATACCGGGTGAAACGGCGTCGCTCAGAGCTCGGGGACGCACGCCCCGCGGCCGAGCTCGGCGAGCCCGGTCAGGTCCCCGGCGCCGAGGTCGGTGACCCCCTCCTGCGCCTCCGGGAACATGAGCTGCGTGGTGTCCTCGACGTGACCGAGGCCGACGAGGTGACCGACCTCGTGGAGCACGGTGGCCCGGGCGAGCACGTCGCCGCCGGGATGCGTGGCGGCCTCGGCCAGCTGCGGGGCGTCGAGCATCACCTGCCCCGTGACGTAGACGTCCGGGCCGTCGCCCAGGCTCACCGGGGCGCTCCCGGCCGCTCCGGCGACGAACCCGGCGAGGGTGGCGTCCTCTCGCGGCGACGACCAGCTGAACAGCACGGGCGCCCACCGGTCGCCGTAGCGGTCGAGCTGGTACGGCTCGCGCATCGGGGAGGGCGCCTCGGTCGTCGTGCCGTCGTCGACGAACTGGAGCCCGGTGGCCAGCGAGATCCGGGCGAGGGCGTCCGTGATGAGCTGCTGGCCGTCCTCCGGCGCGGCGTCCGGGCGGGTGACGTAGTGGATCGGCCGGCACGGGTCGTAGGCGATCGGCGTCGCACGGTCGTCCTGGAGTGCCATGTAGGCGAACGAGGTGCTCGGCCCGGTGACCGGTGCCGGCGTCCCCAGCGGCGCGGCCGCAGCGCCTGTGCCCGGGGTCGGCGCGTCCGGGTTGCGGGCCACCGTCGGGGTCGGCTGCGGGGCGCCCGCCCAGGCGAGCAGCTGGGGCAGACGCTCGGACTGCACGACCCACGCCCCGCCCGCCACCAGGGCCAGCACCAGCACCCCGACGACCGCCGGCACCGGAGACCTCCGTGCGCGAGCTCGCGGACGCACCTGCGGGGCCTGTCCGCGGTCGGCCGCCTCGTCGATGACCCACTGCGGCACCCGGCCCGAGGGCGAGCGCGGCAGGTCGTCCGGGGCCTGGCGCCCAGCAGGTCCGTCCACGACGCTCCTCGTTCCTCGGGGCCGCCCGGCCGGGCACGCCGAAGCCCGGCCGCCGGAGGGAGAGTATCCGGCGGCCGGGCTGCGCGTGGGGCCTACTTCAGCCCGGTGGACAGCGCGCTGATCAGCTCGCCGTTCGACGTGTCACCCGACAGCTCCCAGAAGAAGGCGCCGCCGAGTCCCTTGCCCTTGGCCCAGGACGTCTTGCCGGCCAGGGTGCCGGGCGTGTCGTAGCCCCACCACTCCGAGCCGCACTTGGCGTACGCGGTGCCGCCGACGGTCCCCGTGGCCGGGCACCGGGTCTTGAGCACCTTGTAGTCCTCGATGCCGGCCTCGTAGGTGCCGGGTGCCGCACCCGTCGCGGAGCCGCCCGGAGCCGTCTGCGTGACGCCGGTCCAGCCGCGGCCGTAGAAGCCGACGCCGAGCAGGATCTTGTTGGCCGGGATGCCCTTGCCGATGAGCTTGTTGACGGCGGCCTCCGTGTTGAAGCCCGCCTGCGGGATGCCCGCGTAGGACGTCAGGGGCGAGTGCGGTGCCGTCGGGCCGCTCGGGTTGAACGCCCCGAAGTAGTCGTAGGACATCGGCATGATCCAGTCGAGCTTCTGCGCCCCGGCGGCGTAGTCGGCGGCGTCGATCTTGCCGCCGGTGCTGCCGTCGGCCGTGATGGCGGCCGTGATCAGCTTGCCGCTGCCCAGCTTGTTGCGGAGAGCGGTGATGACGTTGTTGAAGGCCGCGGGTCCGCTCGAGTCGCACGACAGGCCGCACGCGTTCGGGTACTCCCAGTCGATGTCGATGCCGTCGAACAGACCGGCCCAGCGGGAGTCGTTGAGCAGGTTGTAGCAGGAGTCGGCGAACGCGGTCGGGTTGGCCGCCGCCTGCGTGAAGCCGGACGACCACGTCCAGCCGCCGAACGACCAGATGACCTTCAGGCCGGGGTGCATGGCCTTGAGCTTCTTCAGCTGGTTGAAGTTGCCGCGCAGGGGCTGGTCCCACGTGTCGGCGACGCCGTCGACCGAGTCGGCCGCCGTGTACGCCTTGTCATAGGCCGCGTACGAGTCACCGATCGAGCACTGGCCGCCGGTGGTGTTGCCGAACGCGTAGAGGATGTGGGTCAGCTTCGATGCGGACCCGCTCGTCTCGATGTTCTTCACGTGGTAGTTGCGGCCGTAGACGCCCCACTCGGCGAAGTAGCCGACGAGCTTCTTGCCACCGGGGGGCGGAGGCGTGGTGGTGGTCGGCGTCGGGGTGGGCGTCGGGGTGGTGGTCGTCGTGGGGGTCGGGGTGGACGTCGGGGTGCTGGTGGGGGTGCCACCGGTACAGGCCACGCCGTTGATGCTGCACGTGGCGGGGCTCTTGAACGGGCCGGTCGCCACGTAGCCCCACGTCAGCGAGGCGCCGGGTGCCAGCGTCGGCGCCCAGGTCTTGTTCTTGGCGGTGTAGTGGTTGCCGCTGCGGGTGACGTCGGCGTCCCACGAGCTGCTGATGGTGTCCCCGGCGGGCAGGTCGAACTCGATCGTCCACCCGTTCACCACCGTGGTGCCCGAGTTGGTGACCTTGACGTTGACCTGGTGGCCCGTGCCCCAGTCGCCGGCGGAGGTGAACGTGGCGCCGATCGAGCCGGCGGCGAACGCCGGCTGGGAGGCGACCAGTGCGGCGAGCAGCGTGATCACCGCGGCGAGGGCCGTGGTGATCAGGACGGGACGTCGTCGGCCCATCGGTGTCTGGCTGGAGTGTCTGGCGAAAGCCATCGTGCGGTCCCCTGTCCATCGTCGGAGCGTCGAATATGTAAGGAGTGTGTACTAATGGTTCACAAGGACGGTAACCGGGGTCACAGGGTGAAGTCAACGCCTGGCGCCACATCGGTCGAGGGTCACCCGATCGAGCATTTCTCCTCCGACGACGACAGGAATGCGATCTCCTGACGCCCGGACGACCGGCGTCCGAAATGTCCGAGAAGGCCATCGAAGGCGCAGACGTCGTCCCTGTTGGAAACGTGTCACTACGGCCGAGCCCCGGTGTGTCGCGACCGCGATGACCGCATCGGCGAGCCGTGGAGGATGCCCCTCACAGGGCCGCGAGGCAATGCAACGTGCGCATTGTTAGCGGCATTGTTGGTGCGTGTCGCAGGACGAAAGAACCTGGGTGCTACGGCCCGTCGAGCACCATGTCCGTGCCGCGCGCCTCCCGGCTCCTTGTCAGTGGGCGCGCGCACCATGGAGATGAGCGAGGACGAAGGAGTCGGGACATGACGCTCGTCGATCAGCACCACCGGGTCGATCCCCTGACCGAGGCGCGCGTGCGGCGCGAGGTCGCCGGGGCCACCTGGTTCCAGCTCGCCGCCGCCACCAGCCGGGCGCACCACGAGGTCGACGAGGCCCGCCGCGGGCGCGACGACGACGCCCTGCTGCGCGCCGTCGACCGGCACATCGTGCTGGAGCGCGTGCTGGCTGAGGCGACGGAGCAGCTGCACCCGCCTCGCTAGCGGCGGGCTAGCGACGAACCCTGTCGTCCGACGGAGCCCAGCCGGGCCGCGTCGCCCGGCTGCCTGACCGGTCCGAGCGGCTGCGGTAGACCACGTACGGCCGCCACAGGTAGAAGATCGGCACGCTCAGCACGTGCACCAGCCGAGTGAACGGCCACAGGGCGAACAGCAGCATGGCGACCATGGCGTGCGCCTGGAACCCGAAGGGAGCCTCGGCCATCAGGTCGGGCTTCGGCTGGAACAGGAAGATGCCGCGGAACCACTCGGACACGCCGGTGCGGTAGTCGTACTCGCCGTTGAGGTTGAGCACCGAGCCCGCCACGGTGTTCCAGACGCCGAGCACGATCACGAGGGCGAGGAACAGGTACATGACCTTGTCCATCTTCGTCGTGGCGCTGAACACCGGCCCGACGGTGCGCCGGCGGTAGATCAGCAGGGTCAGGCCCACGAGCGTGCAGAAGCCCGCCACCGCCCCGATCGACACGGCCATGACGTGGTACAGCTCCTCCGAGATGCCGACCGCGGAGGTCCAGCTCTCCGGGATCCCCAGACCCATCACGTGGCCGGCGAACACCGCCAGGATCCCGAAGTGGAACAGCGGGCTCCCCCAGCGCAGCAGCCGGCTCTCGTACAGCTGCGACGAGCGCGTGGTCCAGCCGAACTTGTCGTACCGGTACCGCCACACGTGCCCCCCGACGAAGAACGCCAGGCACACGTACGGGATGACGACCCACAGCAGGACGGCGCTCATCGGGGCATCCCCGCCATCGCGCCGTAGGGCTCGAGGCCCACCTGTTCGCCGGGCGGGCCTTCCGCGGCCAGCCGCGCCACCGCCTCCCGCTCGTCACCCTTCAGGGGCGGCAGAGTAGAGCAGACGGCGGCCAGCGCGCCGGCCCACGGGGAACCCCGGTCGACCAGCGCCAGCCGCAGGAGCTCCAGACCGGCCCGGTGCTCGAGCAGCAGGCGCGTCCCGGCCTCGACGTCGGCCGTGGCACTGAACTCCAGGACGACGCAGAGGTGGTCGGGGAGCTCGTCGGCGTCGATCTCCAGACCGGCCGCGCGGAACGTGCGCTTGAACGCGAGCAGGGCCATGCCGCGCTCGCGGGTGTCGCCGTACGCGTAGTACGTCAGGTAGAGGCAGATCTTGCGGCGGAGGTCGAACGTGTCGACGTACTCCGCGGTCAGCGCCGTCAGCGGTGTCTGGGTCAGGTGGTCGAACAACGGGTCGAACGCGCGCGTCGGCGCGATCGCCCGCAGGTCCGGCACCTGCGCCACCAGCTCGGTGGTCGGGTACTCCAGCAGGAGAGCGGCGATCCGATGGGTCAGCGCCCTCGTGCGGGCGTCGTCGCGCCTCATGACGGGTCCTTCCGCTGGGGGAACAGTCCGGGCGGCGGGTTGCCCTTGCCGTCCCAGTTGAGCAGGTTGACGCGCCCGCCCTGGCCCCCGGTCGGCGTGACCTCGTCGGCGGTCTGCCGGTCCTTGAGCGCCCGGAAGTTCTCCACGGCCAGCGGGGTGCCGGCACCGGAGCCCTCGCCGAACGGCCCGGAGCCGCCCATGCCGGGTCCGCCCTCGTAGTCGAGGCTGCACTCGGTGGCGATCTCCTCCAGGCCGTGGGCGGCCTCCGCGTGGGCTGCCGGGATGACGTACCGCTCGTCGTACTTGGCGATGGCCAGCAGCCGGTACATGTCGAGCATCTCCTGCTCGGTCATGCCGACGGCCGCGGGGATCGACGGGTCGGCGTCGCGACCCATCGAGATGTCCCGCATGTACGAGCGCATCGCGGCGAGCTTCTTCAGCACCCCGGTCACCGGCACCGTGTCCCCCGCCGTGAACAGCTCCGCCAGGTACTCCACCGGGATCCGGAGCTGGTCGATGGCCGCGAACAGGTTGCCCTTCGACTCGGCGTCCTCACCGGTCTCCGCGACCGCGTCCACCACCGGCGACAGCGGCGGGATGTACCAGACCATCGGCATCGTGCGGTACTCGGGGTGCAGCGGCAGGGCCACCTTGAACGTGCTGATCAGGGCCCAGATCGGGGAGCGCTGGGCGGCCTCGATCCAGTCGCGGGGGATGCCGGCGCGCTCGGCCTCCCGGACCACCGCGGGGTCGTGCGGGTCGCAGAACACCCCGCGCTGCGCCTCCAGCAGGTCGTGCTCGTCGGTCACCGACGCGGCCTCGAGCACCTTGTCCGCGTCGTAGAGGACCAGGCCGAGGTACCGCAGCCGGCCGACGCACGTCTCCGAGCAGACCGTCGGAAGGCCGACCTCGATGCGTGGGAAGCAGAAGGTGCACTTCTCGGCCTTGCCCGTGCGGTGGTTGAAGTAGATCTTCTTGTACGGGCAGCCCGTGACGCACTTGCGCCAGCCCTTGCACTGGTCCTGGTCGACCAGCACGATCCCGTCCTCGGCCCGCTTGTAGATGGCGCCCGAGGGGCAGGACGCGGCGCACGACGGGTTGAGGCAGTGCTCGCAGATGCGCGGCAGGTAGAACATGAACGTCTGCTCGAACTCGAACTTGATCTTGGTCGACACCCTGGCCAGGATCGGGTCGCCCGCGAGCGTCGCGGCGCTGCCGCCCAGGTCGTCGTCCCAGTTGGCGCTCCACCCGATCTGCATGGGCTCGCCGCTGATCAGCGACCGCGGGCGCGCCACCGGGGTGTGCTCCTGCAGGGGCGCGGTGGTCAGCGTCTCGTAGTCGTAGGTCCAGGGCTCGTAGTAGTCGTCGAGCGACGGCATCTTGGGGCTGACGAAGATCGTCGCCAGGTTCTTCAGCCGCCCGCCCGCCTTGAGCTTGAGGCGGCCGCGCTTGTTCAGCGTCCACCCGCCCTGCCAGCGCTCCTGGTCCTGGTACGTCCTCGGGTACCCCTGCCCAGGCCGCGTCTCCACGTTGTTGAACCAGACGTACTCGGTGCCGGCCCGGTTGGTCCACGCCTGCTTGCAGGTGACCGAGCACGTGTGACAGCCGATGCACTTGTCGAGGTTCATCACCATCGACATCTGCGCCATGATCCGCATCAGTACTCCACCTCCTGCGAGCGCCGACGGATGACCGTGACCTCGTCCCGCTGGTTGCCCGTGGGCCCCAGGTAGTTGAACGCGAAGGTCAGCTGGGCGTAGCCGCCGATGAGGTGGCTCGGTTTCATGAGGATGCGGGTCAGCGAGTTGTGGATGCCGCCGCGCTTGCCGGAGGTCTGCGAGCGCGGGACGTCGATGAGCCGGTCCTGCGCGTGGTGCATGTAGACCGTCCCCTCCGGCATGCGGTGGGACACGATGGCGCGGGCGACGACGACGCCGTTGCGGTTGACTGCCTCGATCCAGTCGTTGTCCGCGACCCCGATCTTGTCGGCGTCCTTCTGGCTCATCCAGATGCCCGGACCGCCGCGCGACAGGCTGAGCATCAGCAGGTTGTCCTGGTACTCGGAGTGGATGGACCACTTGTTGTGCGGGGTCAGGTACCGGACCGCGATGCCGAGCTCCCCGTTGGTCCCGACCTGCGGCTCCCCGAACAGCGCGGCCATGTTCAGGGGCGGGCGGAAGACCGGCAGGTTCTCGCCCAGCTCGGTCATCCAGTCGTGGTCGAGGAAGAAGTGCTGCCGGCCCGTGAGGGTGTGCCAGGGCTTGAGGCGTTCGACGTTGATGGTGAACGGCGAGTACCGGCGACCGCCGGACTCGGAGCCGGACCACTCCGGGGACGTGATGACCGGCGTGGGCGCCGCCTGCGTGTCCGCGAACGTGACCTGCTTGCCCTCGTGCTCGGCGGCCAGGTCCGCGAGCTTGCGGCCCGTCCGCTTCTCGAGCGTGTGGAACCCCTCGGTGGCGAGGTGCCCGTTGGTGGTGCCGGACATCGCGAGGATCGCCTCGCACACGTGCACGTCCCGCTGGAGCGACGGCCGCCCGTCGCCCGCGCCCCCGCGGACCAGCCCGTTCTTCTTGCCGAGGTACTCGATCGGTCTCGTGAGGTCGAACGTGATGCCCTTGGTGGTCGCGCCCAGGGTGGAGGCCAGCGGGCCGAGCGCGCCGAGCTTGTCGGCGACGGCCGGGTAGTCCCGCTCGACGACCACCAGCTTGGGCATCGTCACGCCCGGGACCGGGTCGCACTCCCCCGTCTTCCAGTCGCGCACGATGCCCGACGGGGTCGCCATCGCGTCCGGGGTGTCGTGCGTGAGTGGGACGGCGACGACGTCCTGCCGGACACCCAGGTGTGTCGCGGCGAGCGCGCTGAACGCCTTGGCGATCTCGTGGAACGCGTCGAAGTCGGTGCGGGTCTGCCACGGCGGCGAGATGGCCGGGTTGAACGAGTGCACGAACGGGTGCATGTCCGTGCTGCTCAGGTCGTACTTCTCGTACCAGGTGGCCGCCGGCAGGACGACGTCGGAGAACACGGTGGTCGACGTCATCCGGAAGTCGAGCGTCAGGAGCAGGTCGAGCTTGCCGCGCGGTGCCTCGTCCCTCCACACGATGTCGCGGGGCCGGTGCTCCGGTGGCGCCTCCTGCGCCCGCAGCGAGGAGTCGGTGCCCAGCAGGTGCTCGAGGAAGTACTCGTTGCCCTTCGCGGAGCTGCCCAGCAGGTTCGACCGCCAGATGGTGAGCACGCGCGGGAAGTTCTCGGGGGCGTCGGGGTCCTCGCCGGCGAACCGCAGCGAGCCGTCCTGGAGGGCCGCCGGGATGTACTCCGTCGCCGGAGTCCCCGAGGCGGCCACGTCGTCCGCCAGGGTCAGCGGGTTGCGGTCGAAGGTCGGGTACGACGGCATCCACCCCAGCCGCGCCGACTGCGCCAGCACGTCCGCGGTCGTCATCCCGGCCCAGAGCCCGCCGGACTTGCTCGCCGCGAGCGCGTCCGCGCCGAAGTGGTCGTACCGGAACTGGTCGGTGTGCAGGTACCAGTACGCGGTCTGGATCATGTTGCGCGGCGGCCGCGACCAGTCGAGGGCGTTGGCGTACAGGCCGTACCCGGTGATCGGGCGGACCTTCTCCTGGCCCACGTAGTGCGCCCAGCCGCCGCCGTTCACGCCCTGCGTCCCGCACAGGGCGGTGAGCGTGAGGAACGCGCGGTAGATGGTGTCGGCGTGGAACCAGTGGTTGGTGCCGGCGCCCATGAGGATCATGGACCGGCCCTTCGACTCCTCCGCGTTGGCGGCGAACTCGCGGCCGATCTTCTCCGCCTTGGCGGCCGGCACCCCGGTGATCTCCTCCTGCCAGGCGGGCGTGCAGGGCGAGTCGGCGTCGTCGTACCCCGAGGGCCAGGTGCCGGGCAGCCCCGGGCGCCCGACGCCGTACTGCGCGAGCAGCAGGTCGAACACCGTGGTCACCGTGCGGCCGGCCACCTGGCGCGTCGGGACGCCGCGCAGGATGCTCCCGGCGGAGCCGTCGACCGCGTCGAACCGCGGGAGCGTCACCGCGACCGGCTGTGACCCGTCCCCAGCCGCGCTGAGCTGGGGCTCCACGGACGCGAGGTCCAGGTTCCAGCGGCCCTCACCCTCGGCGCCGAACCGGAACCCGAGAGACCCGTTGGGCACCACGGCGTCCCCGGTCGTCTCGTCGAGCAGGACCGTCTTGAACTGCGCGTTCTCCGACGTCTCCCCCAGGTCCGCGGCGGTGAGGAACTTGCCGGGCACGAATCCGTCCCCGTCAGGGTCAGGGTCCAGCGTGATCAGGAACGGCAGGTCCGTGTACTTCTTCACGTACCCGTCGAAGTACGGGGTGGTCCGCTCGACGAAGAACTCGCGCAGGATCACGTGCCCCATCGCCATCGCGAGGGCGCCGTCCGTGCCCGGCGCGGGGGCCAGCCACTCGTCGGCGAACTTCACGTTGTCCGCGTAGTCCGGCGAGACCGCGACGACCTTCTGCCCGCGGTACCGCGCCTCGACCATCCAGTGCGCGTCCGGCGTGCGCGTCACGGGCACGTTCGAGCCCCACATGATCAGGTAGCCGGCGTCCCACCAGTCTCCCGACTCGGGCACGTCGGTCTGGTCACCGAACACCTGCGGCGAGGCCACGGGCAGGTCCGCGTACCAGTCGTAGAACGAGAGCATCGGGGCGCCCAGCAGCGCGTAGAACCGGGCGCCGACCCCGTGCGACACCATGGACATCGCCGGGATGGGCGAGAACCCCGCGATCCGGTCGGGGCCGTGCTCCTTGATCGTGTGCACGTGCGCGGCGGCCACCATCTCGACGGCCTCGGCCCACGACGCCCGCACCAGCCCGCCCTTGCCGCGCGCCGCCTTGTACCGGGCGGACCGCACGGGATCGCCGACCACGTCCGCCCACGCCAGCACCGGGTCACCCAGCCGCGCCTTCGCCTCGCGGTACATCTCCAGCAGGAGGCCACGGACGTACGGGTACCGGACGCGCGTCGGCGAGTAGGTGTACCAGGAGAAGGCGGCGCCACGGGGGCACCCGCGCGGCTCGTACTCGGGGCGGTCCGGGCCGGTCGACGGGTAGTCCGTCTGCTGGGCCTCCCACGTGATGATGCCGTCCTTGACGAACACCTTCCACGAGCACGAGCCCGTGCAGTTCACGCCGTGCGTCGAGCGGACCACCTTGTCGTGGCTCCAGCGGTCCCGGTAGAACGTGTCCGCGTCGCGCCCGCCGATCTGGTGCAGCGTGCGCAGGTCCGCCGACACCTCGTTCTTGCGCAGGAACCGTCGCGTCTTGAGCAGCGCCTCGACCACGCCCTCGTCCAGTCCGGTCATGACGGCTCCTCTAGCGGGTGATGGTGGCGTCGGCGCGTGCGCGGGCGGCCCGGCGGACCGGGCCCCAGGTGAACCAGGCGACCGCGAACGCGCTCACGGCGAGCAGCACGTACCCGAGGCTGTAGTCGCCCACCTGGTCGAAGACGGCCCCCATGACGAGCGGCGGGAAGAAGCCGCCCAGGCCACCGGCGGCGCCGACGATGCCCGTCACCGCACCGACCTTGTCCTGGGGCGCCACCTGGGCCACCAGTGCGAACACCGCGCCGGAGGCGGCACCGAGCGCGGCGGCGAGGCCGAGGAACGCGACCGTGGCCAGCGGGATGAGGGGAAGCTCGAGCGCGGCGACGAGGGCGAGCACCCCGGTCGCGACGAAGACGGTGAGGAGCACCGGGACGGGACCGACCCGGTCGGACAGCGTCCCGCCGACGGGTCGCATGGCGACCGCGAGCACGACGAACCCTGCCGTGCGGGCCGCGGCGTCGGCGGCGGTGAGGTCGTACGCGTTCACCAGGTACGTCGGCAGGTAGACGCTGAACGCCACGAAGCCGCCGAACCCCAGCGCGTACAGCAGGGAGAGCTGCCCCGTGGCCGGGATCCGTGCGGTCGCCCAGGTCCGGGCCAGGAACGTCCCCTGCGGCACGGGCCGGTCCGGCTTGTCGCGCAGCAGCAGGGCGGACACGACCGCGTAGACCGCGAGCACGCAGGCGACCAGCACGAACGGGGCCTCGTGCCCGTACGCCTCCGTGATCCGCACCGTGGTGAACGCGGAGATCGCGGTGCCGCCCATGCCGAGCCCGAAGAGTCCCAGCGCTGTGCCACGCCGCTCGGGCGCGAACCACTGGTTCACCGCCGGCACGCCGATCGCGAACGCGGTGCCGCCGAGCCCGAGGAAGAACCCCCCGACCAGCATCGCCGCGTACGTCTCGGCGACGAACCCGATGAAGAGCACCGGCAGGATCGTCAGCACGGTGACGGTCGGGAACATGCGGCGCGAGCCGAACCGGTCGGTGAGAGCGCCGACCGGGATCCGGCCCAGCGACCCCACGATCACCGGGACGGCGACCAGGACCGACTGCTGCACCCCCGTGAGGTCGAGGGCCTTGCCGTAGGCGTTGCCGAGCGGGCTGATGAGCGCCCAGGCCCAGAAGTTGACCAGGAACCCGAACATCGCCACGACGAGCACCCGCACGGCGATGCGTCCATCGGTCTGTCCAGCCACGAGACCCCCCGAGCGTGGTCCGGCGTCGTTGCGCGGACCTGGCGTGCTTCGGAAGTTAGCACGCGCGCTCGGCGGAGAACTCGGGACCTTCGGCCCTGGTCAGACCTCCCCGGGGAGCGCCGTCCGGATCACGATGCGCGTCCACGCCCCGAGGTACAGCCGGTCGCCGTCCTCGATCTCCTTGCGCTGGCCGGCGGGGATCGGAGTGGTCGGCAGCGGGTCGCCCGCGCGGCTGACATAGGTGCCGTTGGCGGACTGGAGGTCCTCGACCCACCAGCGCTGGCCGTCGGTGTTGAGCTGGCAGTGCCGTCGCGACACCCCGGAGTCCGTCCCACAGTCGACCGCGGGGTGGATGTTGCGGGACGCGGACGGGCGGCCCACCAGCACGCTGCGCTCGCGCAGGGGCACCAGGCCGGGCAGGCCCGCGGACGGCATCGGGTCCTCGGGCTGCTGGGCGGCGTACCAGTCGGGGTCCACCCAGACCTCGGCCACCCAGGACTCGGCGCCGTCGGGGGCCGGTGTCGGGAGCGCCGCGGGTGCGGGGTCCGGATCGGGGGCGGGAGTCACGGGCACGGGCGTGGAGACCGGCGCGGGGGCGGTACCCGTCGTGAAGTCGTAGCCGCAGACCTCGCAGAACAGGGCGAGCGACGACGCGGGCGCTCCGCAGTGCGGGCACGTGGTGGCGGTCCCGGCCCCCGCCGCGGCGGGCTCGGGAGCCTGGGCCGGGGCCGACGACTCGATGGGCGCGCCGCAGACGTCGCAGTAATCGGTGGAGGTGGACGTGTGGCCGTTCGGGCAGACGACGGTGCTCACCGGCGGACCCGGGTGGTCTTGGTGGACGCGGTGTCGAGCGCCATCTCGTCGAGCTTGTCGGCGTTGCGCTTGAGGCGCACGGTGCCCTTCTCCTCGTCGTCGATCTCGACCACCCGCCGCAGCCGGGAGGTGGCCTCCTCGTTGCCGGTCTCGGCGGCCAGCTGGACCGCGCGGCCCAGCTTGACGGTCGCCGTGGCCTCGTCGCCGGACGCCTTGGCGGCCAGCCCCTCCTGGATGACGGACGCGAGCTCGGCCTGGCCGGTGTAGTGCGCGACCTCGGGGTTGATCCGCGCGGTGAGCGAGCTGTCGTCGGACCAGCGGGCCTTGACCAGCCCCGACGCCAGCACGTCCCCGCCGACCGCGATCTGCACGCGCGCGGCCAGCTGCTCGGAGCCCACCGGCTTCGACGGCACCCGGATCGCCACGTGGTAGTCGCGCGACTCGTCACCCCACGCCCCGGTCGGGTAGGCCCCCGTGAGGGCGTTCACCTCCGTGCGCCGCGACGTGATGTCCTCCACGGTGGGGGCCACGCGCCGGACGAACAGCACCTGCGCGCCCTGCGGTGCCCAGACGCGCAGCTCGGCGTCCGCGACGCCCTTGGACATCGACTCGTTCACCAGCGCCTTGAAGTCCTCGGCGATGTCCGCCGGGTTGCGGATGAGGTCGACCGTGCCCAGCAGCGCCGTCGCGATCTCGCGCAGCTCGGCCACCTCCCAGCTGGACCCGACGCCGCGCGCGTCGCACTGGAAGTGCCCAGTGACGTCGCTGATCGCCTTGGACAGCTCGGCGCGCGGCTCCGACTCGTTGCGGCCGTCGGTGAGCAGGATCGCGTGCTTCTGCGCCGCCTGCGGGACCATCGCGAAGATCGCGTCCGCCAGCCGCAGCCAGGTGCTCATCGCGGTACCGCCCGAGGGACGCATGAACGAGATGGCGCGCTTGGCCTCCTCGCGGGCGCCGGGCTCCATCTGCACGATCGCGACCGGCGCGTTCGGGTACGGGAACGCGCGGTTGGCCACGTGGCTGCCGCCGACCACCGCGAACCAGGTGCCGTCGGCGATCTGGTCGACCGCCACCTGCGCCGCGTACTTGGCGGCCTCGATGTTCGGTCCGCTCATGGAGCCGGACGTGTCGATGATGACGATCTCGGCGACGCCCCCGCCGGACGACGCCGCCGTGCCCGCGCCCGAGCTGGTGACGGTGACGATCGCGTGCACGTCCGTGGCACCGTCGGAGAGGAACTCGTTCTGGAACACCTCGGTGCGGAAGTCGGCCACTGTGGCTCCTCAGGCTGCGGGCGGTGCGGACTGGGCCGACACCGTCTCTTCGGTCTGGACAGTATCGAAGGGTGCGGCGACGCGGGCCAGCGCGGCGGTGATGTTGTCGTGCCCGCCCTGCTCGTTGGCCCAGCGGACCAGCTCGCCGGCGATCGCGTCCGGGGACTGGCCGACCTTCTCGGTGGTGCGGTGCAGCAGGTCCGCCACGTCGTCGGCCTCGGAGCAGTAGTTCCACAGGCCGTCCGAGCAGACCAGCACCCACCCGGGTCCCTGCGCACGCGTGGTCGCGGTCTGCGGGACCACGGTCTCCGCGTCGGGCCCGAGCCAGCGCGTGATCGCGTGCCCCTCGCGGGAGGCCTCGGCGCGCGCCCGCGGGATGCCGCGCGCGATCATCTCGTTCGCCGCCGAGTCGTCGACGCTGATCTGGTGGGAGTCGCCCTCGTCGGGGATCCAGTACGCGCGGGAGTCCCCCAGCCAGCCGGCGACGACGGTGGGGCCGTCGACGACGGTCGCGACGAACGTGCACGACGGCGGCTCGGCGCGGCCGGCCATGTCCCCGACGGCATCCGCGATGGCCTGGTCCGCCGCCGCCGCCGCGGTGATGAGCAGCGCGGACCAGGACGAGACCGTCTGGGGCTCCGCGGTGGCCAGCACGTCGCGTGCCGCGCGCGAGGCGGAGAGGCTGGCGAGGTCGGAGTCGGGGATGTTGGACACGCCGTCGCAGACCACCAGGACGGCGGTGCTGCCGACCACGGCCAGCGCCATGGAGTCCTCGTTGCGGCTCTTGCGCCGGCCCTTGTCGCAGACCCCGCCGACCAGCGGGGACGGCAGCTCGGCCCAGTGGTCGCGCGCGCTGACGGCGAGCTCGCCGCAGTGCTCGCAGTAGCCGTCCGGCGCGATCGTCCCGCCGCAGGACCGACACACCGGGGTGGCCGGCTCGGCAGGCTTCTCGAGCACGGCGACCGCCGCCGGCGCCGGGGCGCCGAGGGCCGTGCCGCACTGCTCGCAGAACGCCGAGCCGTCGGCGGCGGCCGTGCCGCAACTGGGGCAGGTCACCACGTGGTCCACCGACGCACGTCGTTGGCCCGGTCCACCAGGGCGATCCGCTCGTCGTGCGTCTCGGCGAGAGTCGCGTACTCGCGCAGGGCGCCCTCGAGCGCATCGCGCAGGTCCGGCTCCTTCGCGGGAACGGCGCCCAGCTGCACGGTGGTCGACGGCCCGTCCTTGAGCACCGCGGCGAGCGCGGACCCGAGCACGTCCACCCGCAGGGCGGCCCGCGCCCGCGGCTCGATGGAGACCGACTGCACGCTGGCCAGCGCGTCGGACAGCGCGCGCAGGTCACCGCTGGAGGTGGCCAGCAGCTGGGCGCGCAGCATCCGGGCGTCCACGTACGAGCTGCGGGTGGGCGTCACCAGGTCGAGCGCCGCGAGCGACCCGGGCAGGTCGCCCCGCGCCCGACGGATGCGGGCCAGCCCGAACGCCGCGGGCGCCGTGTAGTTGGCGTCCGAGCGCGCGCAGATGATGTAGAGCGACTCCGCGATGTCGGGCTCGTTGCTCAGCTCGCACGCGGTGGCCAGCGCGAGCTTGGGCGCCAGCTCCCCGGGCACCTGCCCGTAGACCGCGTTGAACGAGGCCCGCGCCGCGACGGGGTCACCGGTGCTCAGCTGCGCCAGGCCTCCCAGCCACGCCGCGCGCCACTCCCACGGGTCGTCCGTGAGGATCTGCGACAGCGTCTGGTCGAGCACGTCCTGGCGCCCGGCCTCGATCGCCGCGGTCGCGCGCCGCAGCCGCACCTCGACGGTCTCGTCCGGGGCGTCGGCCAGCGCGGCGAGGCGCTGGTCCGGGTTGCTCACGTTGACACCGGCGAGCCAGCTGGCCGCCGGGTCGCTCGCGTCGACCTTGAGCGCGGGCAGCTGGTCCCAGGACAGCGGGTGGCCGGCCTCGTCGGACGTCGGCGCCTCGAACAGGACCGACGCCGCCGAGTGCAGGGCCGGGCTGCCCGGGCCGCGGTCGGTGGCGACGACCTCGCGCAGCACGCCGAGGGTCTGCGCGCGCAGCTCGTCGACCGTGGCGAACCGGTCCGACGGGTCGAGCGCGCACGCCTTGGCCAGCAGCCGGTAGAACGAGTCGTACGTCTGGAACACCGGCGTGTCCGCGACTGCCGGCAGCGACGCCACGTAGGTGCTGGTGTTGCCGCGGAAGTCGAGCACCAGCGTGGCCAGCGTGCGGCCGATCGTGTAGATGTCAGACGCCACGGACGGCCCCACCTCGGCCACCTCGGGGGCCTGGTAGCCGACCGTGCCGAAGATCGCCGAGTCCAGGTCGTCGATCCGGCGCACGCCGCCCAGGTCGATGAGCTTGACCGCGTCGCCCTGCTGGATCACGTTGTCCGGCTTGAAGTCGCAGAACAACAGGCCCACGTCGTGCAGGTAGGCGAACGCGGGCAGGATCTCGAGCACGAACGCGAGCGCCTGGTCCACCGGCAGGGGGGTGTTGACGCCGCCCGCCGCGTCCCGGCGGTCCTGCAGGATCTGCTTGAGCGACCGGCCGCCGACGAACTCCATCACGGTGTAGCCGGCGCCCTCGTGCATGGCGAAGTTGTAGATCTCGACGATCAGCGGGTGCTCGACCTCGGCCAGGAACTGCCGCTCCGAGATGGCCGCCGCGTACGCGTCCGGGTCCCCGGAGTTGAGCAGGCCCTTGAGCACCACCCACCGGCCCGAGACGTTGCGGTCCCGCGCCAGGTAGATCCAGCCCAGGCCGCCGTGCGCCAGGCAGCCGACGACCTCGTACTGCCCGCCGACCACGTCACCGGGGTTGAGCGCCGGCGTGAAGTCGAAGTGGTTGCCGCACTTCGGGCAGAACCCCGCGGTCCGGCCGGGCACCCCGTCGCGCGACCGGCCGACCTCGGCGCCGCACGCCGGGCAGAAGCGCTTGCGCTCCGGCACCTCGGGCACGGCCATGACCGCCTGGAGCGGGTCCTGCACCGGGGCCGGGGGCACGGTCGTGAGGCCGGCGCCCAGGCGCGCGCCGCGCAGCCGGGTCGAGGAGGTGCCGACGCGGCGGGTGGGCCGCGTGCCGCCGACAGCAGCCGTGCGCGCCGACCCGAGGGCGGCCGTGGCCAGCCGGCTCGAGCTGGTGCGACCGGTGCGGGTGGACCGCTCGGCGTCGGGGTCGGCGGCGGCCGCGGCCGGGTCGGGGCTCGCCTGGGCGACCCCTGTACCCAGCAGCGACGTGGCGGACGCAGGGGCGCCCGCCGCCGTCGCGGTCTGCGGCGATCCGCACACGTTGCAGTAGCCGTCCTCGTAGGTGCCGGTGCAACCGGGCTCGGTGCAGGCGATCATCGGTGTCGTCCCTCCTGACCCACCGTGGGCAGGTCGCGGCTGAGGTACTCGTACTGCTCCACGAGGAAGCGGGTCAGGGTGAGGTCGCAGGGCGTCTGGGCGACGACGGCGCGGGCCTCGTCGTACCCCGAGCGGACCGTGGGCGAGGCGCTGCGGCCGTTGGCGTCGGCCGCGGCGCGGGCACCCTCGAGCCGGTAGCGCAGCTCCGCCCGCTCGCGCAGGGGCTTGCTGTAGGCGTCGGCGACCGCGTCGAACGCGCGGCCGACGGCGGCGAGCCGGTCGACGAACGCGTCGAGCTCCGTGCGGCTGTCCGGCACGGCGCCGAGGCGGGACACGTCCGGTACGGCGAGCTTGGGAGGGTGCGCGATCTCGCGGCGGCACCGGTCGGCCAGCTGGTGCAGCGTCGGCTCGCGGGTCTCCAGGGCGGCCATCGTGTCCCGAGCGTCGGCGCGGCCCTTCTCGAGGGTGCGCCGCTGCGACACCTGCACGATGAGGTCGCGCTCGGCCAGGGCGGCGCGCGCCTCGAGCTCGGCGAGCGGTCCCGAGATGTCCGCACCGCGGGCCGCCTGCGCGACGAGCTTCTGCTCCCGCGTGCGCAGGGTCCCGATCAGCTCGCGGGAGGCCGTGTCGACGCCGGCGAGGTCCTCGCAGCGGACGAGGCCCGCCCGCAGACCGCGCAGCCGCGACGCCTGGTCGGCGGTGTCCGGGTCGAACGACAGCCGCGCGCGCACCTGCGAGATCATCGCGTCGCACAGGGTCACGGCCTCGACCAGCGACACCAGCGCGGCCCCCAGCCCCGAGTCCAGCCGGCCCCAGACCAGCTGCGACATCTTCTCGCGCGCCACGGCGTCCGCCCGGCCCGAGTCCCACACGACCACCAGCTCGTCGGTGCGGGACCGGATCGCCTGCCACATGGTCAGCGCCAGCAGCACGTCGTCGGTGTAGCTCTCGGAGGCGGGCGACGCCTGCGCGGCCTGGTCCAGACGGTCCAGCTCGGTGCGGCGGTTGGCCAGCCAGGCCTCGAGCCCGCTGAGGTAGCGGAGCAGCTCCGGTGCGGGGATCGGCTCCCCGAGCCGCCCGGGCGCCTCGGGCGCCTCGGGTCCGCTCACGGGCTGCCGACCCGCCCGTACACCGAGACCGGCGGCGCCGGGGCGGTCCCCAGCGCACCGAGCCAGCGGTCGTAGGAGGCGGCCCAGGTGCCGTCGGCCTTGGCCTGGTCGAGCACCCCGTTGACGAACCGCACGAGGTCGACCTGGTCCGCGGCGACGCCGATGCCGTACGGCTCGGCGCTGAACGCCTCGCCCACCACCTTGGCGTACGGGTCCTGCGCGGCGAACCCGGCGAGGATCGTGTCGTCGCCCGTGATCGCGTCGACCTTGCCCTGCTGGAACAGGACCAGGCAGCCGGTGTGCGTCGGCGCGCTGACCGCCGTGACGTCCGGGTACGTCTCCTCGAGCCGCTCCAGGGTGGTGGTGCCCTCCGGGGCGCACACGCGCTGCCCGTCCAGGTCCTCGATGCCCTGGGCCTCGGAGTCCCGGGTCACCAGCACCTTCTGGCCGGCGGTGAGGTACTCGGCGGAGAACGCGATGGTCTCCCAGCGCTCGCAGTTGATGGTGAACGTGCGGGCCACCAGGTCGACCTCGTGGTTCTCCAGCACCTCCAGCCGCTGCGCGGACGTGATGACGCGGAACTGGAGGTGGTCGGGGCTGCCGAAGATCGCGGTCGAGACGGCGTGCAGCATGTCGATGTCGAAGCCCTCGATCTGCCCCGACAGCGGGTTGCGCGAGCCCATCAGCAGGGTGTCGGCCGAGACCCCCACCCGCACCGCGCCGCGCGCGCGGATGGCGTCCACGGCCGCTCCGGCCGGTCCCGGTGCGTAGGAGGTCGTGGACTCGTTGGCGTCGTCGCACGTCGTGGCCGCCGGGACGACGACCGCGGGCGCCGCCACCTCCTGCTGGGCCGCCGGCGCGGCGGCGGGTGCACCGGCGCAGCCGGCGAGCAGGGCGAGGGCCCCGAGGACTGCGCCGACGCGTCGCTTGGTGGTCGTGCGTGTGGTGGTCACCGGTACTCCTCCACTCGGGTCGAGATGCCGCGCCAGGACAGGACCGCCGCCAGCAGGCCGACGACGAGCATGAGCCAGCCGACCAGGACCGACGACCCGCCGGAGCCGGACAGGGCGTCGTGCGTCTGGGCAGCGCTGGCCTCCAGGCTGCTCGACGCGGCGGTCGAGAACTGCGCGAACAGGTCGTTGGGGGCGCCCGGCTCCTCGCTGATCGCCAGCGCGACCGCGCCGTCCCAGTCACCGCCGTCGTCGAGCGCGCGGATCTCCTGGTGCGACGTGACCCAGTCGTCGAGCAGGGGCGAGAGCGCCGGATCGACCGTGGGCCGGGCGAGGAGCTCGCGCGCCTCGTCGGTCTTGAGCACGAACTGCTCCTCGTACGCCGCCCCGGAGCCGCGCTTGATGAGGGTGAACGACTCCTGGGACTTGGCGTCGTTGGCCAGCGAGTACGCCTGCGACACCGAGACCGTCGCGTCGTAGGGACCCGAGCGCGCGTCGCCGGCCTTGGCCGCGGCCGACCCGAGCACCACGGCCCCGCCGATCGTCGCGGCGAGCGCGAGGACCGTGGACCAGAACAGCCCGGCGTTCAGGCGGCGGTGGGTGCGCTTGGCCAGCCACGCCTGCACGACGACGAGCACCGCGAGCGCGAGGATGCCGAGGGCCAGCAGCCACGGCACGGACGCCACCGAGTCGAACGAGGAGTCGACGCGGTCGGTGTTGGCCTGCACCAGGTCGTCCAGGTGCGGGAGCACGTCCGAGCGCAGGACGGCCGACGCCTGGTCGAGGTATGCGGCGCCCACCGGGAAGCCCTGCCGGTTGTTGGCGCGGGCCTGCTCGACCAGGCCGGTGTACGTGGTCAGGCCGGCGTTCGCCTGCCCCAGCAGGTCCGCGTCGGCGCCGTTGGAGCCGGCCAGCCGCGCGAGCCCGTTGGAGGCGGAGACGATGGCCTCGTCGTACCGGGCGCGCTGCTCCGGCGGCTCCAGGCCGCCCACGAGGAACGCGTTGGTGGCGGTCGCGTCGGCCACCACCAGGTCGTTGCGGACGTCCTGGATGCCGACCAGCTGGGTGGTGTCGGCGTCGGCGTCGGACAGCGCCTGCGACTGCGCGAGGCCGGCGTTGAGGCCGATCACGCCGACGGCGGTGGCGGCCAGCACGGACACGACGCCGGCGACGCGCAGGCGACCGGGCGTGCGGCTCAGAGCGCCGCGCAGCCCGGTGCGGTGCACGGGTGTGGCCGCGGCGGAGGGTGCCGCCGGCGGGGCGATGGTCTGCGTCACGCGGACTCCTCGATGTGGGCGTCGGTCTCTGCGGCGGGCTCGTCGACGGCCGGCTCGTCGGGCACCGGATCGTCGGCCGCCGGCACCAGGTCCTCCGGGAGGATCAGCCGGAGCTGTTCCACCGTCGGCTGCTCAACGTCCCGGAGCCGCCAGGCGTGCCTGGTGATCGCCTGGTCCAGCACGTTGCGGGCGTACCGGCCGTTGCCGAACCCCTCGTCGCGGATCTGGAGCGAGGCCAGCTCCTCGAACCGGTCCAGGCACTCGGGGGTCGGCTCGAAGTCCGCCTTCGTCGCGGCGCGGCCGAAGATCTCCCGCAGCTCGGCGTCCGTGTAGTCGTCGAACTCGACCGTCGTGGAGAACCGGCTCTCCAGCCCGGGGTTGGTGGCCAGGAACGTCGCCATGGGCGCCGGGTACCCGGCGACGATCACCACGAGGTCGTCGCGGTGGTCCTCCATGTCCTTGACCAGCGTGTTCACGGCCTCGGCGCCGTACTGGTCCTCGGCCAGCCCGTAGGCCTCGTCGACGAACAGGACCCCGCCGAGCGCGGTCGCGACGACCTCCGACGTCTTCACGGCCGTCTGCCCGAGGTACCCGGCGACGAGCTCGGAGCGGTCGACCTCCACCAGGTGGCCCTTGGTGAGCAGCCCGAGCGCCCGGTAGATGCCGGCCACCAGCCGCGCGACCGTGGTCTTGCCCGTGCCGGGGTTGCCCAGGAACACCAGGTGCCGGGTCAGGGTGGGCGCCGTGAGACCGGCCTCGGTGCGCAGGCGCTCGACCCGCAGGAGCTGGGTCTGCTGCCGGATCTCGGCCTTGACGCGGCGCAGGCCGACGAGGGCGTCCAGCTCGGCCAGCAGCTCCTCGAGGGACTTCGCGGGCTTCTCCTCGGGGACGAAGGTCGTGCCGGCGACGGGCGTCGCGTGGACGGGGACCAGCCCCGGCTCCCCGGCGCCCGGCTGCGGCGGCAGCGCGAGCGCGGACAGGTCGAACGCCGACGGGTCGACGCGAGGCAGGTCGAACGCGGACGGCAGCTCGGGTGCCACCGGGACCTGCCCGTCCACGGCGGCTCGCTGCACCGCGGCGGTGGCCGAGGCGCGCGCGATCACGTCGATCCCCGCGGGTCCCAGGTCGCACGCAGCGGAGACCACCTCGGCCAGCGCGGCGGCGTAGGGCGCCGCGTGCGGGGTGCCGACGAGCCCGGTGAGCAGATCGGTCGGGGCCGAGCGCCAGCGCCGCGCGCTGGAGGCCGCCGCGAAGAACGCCCCGAACGTCGCCTCGTGCGCGCCGACCGCGGTGAGCCAGGCGGCAGCCGCCCCGGGGATCGACTCGGCGACGGCGGCCGCGAGGCGCGCACCCTCGTCGCGGACCGCGGCGCGCTCCAGACCGGCAGCGGCGCCGACGGTCTCGAGGGTGTCGAGGGCGTCGGTCAGGGTCACGGGCGCTCCACCTGGGGCGTGTCGAGGCCGGCCTCCGGGGCCAGCGCGAGCGAGGTGCCACCGAACTTCTCGGCCAGGAACAGCCCGTGCGCCACGAGCGCGTTGGCGTCCTCGCGGGAGACGGCGTCGGAGATCTTGTCCAGCGTGACGCCCAGCAGGTCCAGCTGGTCGCAGAGCACCATGAGCGAGGTCTTGCCCTTCGACACGACCCGGCGGTCGGCGAAGTCCCGCGGCAGGCGCAGGTAGCCGCCCACCGCCTCGGGCAGGTAGCTCGTGGCGGTCGCGACCACCGTGTGCGCCTGGAGGCTGCCGGCGCCCAGCCGGTCCAGCCGGGGCGCCATCTCGTCGACGGTCCGCGTGATCCGCAGCACGCGCGCGGTCACCGCGGCCGGCACCTTGCCCGCGATCTGCTGCTCCACCTGGTGTGCGGACGCGACGATGTCCGCCGTCGTCGGCGCGGGCGGTGCAGGGGGAAGCTCGGGCTCCCGACGCCGCCCCCTCAGGCGTGCGAACCAGCTCATCTGTGGCGCCTACGTGCCGAGATCGAGCGAACCGCTGGCGACGTCGGTGGTGTCCGCGCGCTTGACGCGGTCGAGGTAGGTGCGCGCCTTCGTCGTCTCGGTCTCGAGCACGCCGATGGTGGTGGCCATCGAGTCGAGGGCCTTGACCTTGAAGCTGTCGATGGAGTCCATGGTCGCGTAGATGTCCGTGAACGCCTGCTGCAGCTGCGGCAGCCCGACGGTGGCTTGCGCGGCCTGCTCCTGGATGCCGGCCGACTGCTCCTTGAGCATCTTGGCGGTCGACGCGATGAGCCCGGTCGTCGTGGCGTTCAGGGCGGTGATCTGGTCGAGCACCAGCCGCTGGTTGTTCAGCGCCTGCGCGACGATGACGGCCGTACGCAGCGCGGCCACCGTGGTGGTCGTGGCGCGGTCGACGCCCTTGATGAGCTCGATGTTGTTCTTGATGATGATGTCGATCGCCAGGTAGCCCTGGATCGAGACGGCCAGCTGGGTCAGCAGGTCCTGGTGCTTCTGGCGCACGTAGAACAGGACGTCCTCGCGCAGCGCCTTGGCCCGTGCGGGATCGGTGGCGTCGAGCTCCGCGATGGCCGTCGACACGCGCGTGTCCAGCGACTCCGCGACGTAGATGTACTGGTGCAGGCGGGCCATCGTGTCCCAGAGGTGCTGCTTCTCCAGGTTGAGCGCCGCGTTGTCCTTGCGCAGCTCGTCCTGGCCGTTGTACAGCGCGCGGACGATCGCGTCGATCTGCTTCTGCGAGCTCTCGTACCGGCGGAAGTAGTCGGTCAGCGAGTCGCCGAACGGGATGAGCCCGAGCAGCTTCTTGCCGATCGTGGCCTCGCTGGGGTCCAGGCTCTCGACCGTCTTGCGCAGGTCCAGCAGGGACTTGCTCACCTGCGACGTGCCCGAGACGCCGCCCTCGCGGAGCTCCTTGACGGGCATCTGGAGCAGCCGGTTCGAGGTGTCGGCGGCCGCGCGGATGTCGGCGTCGCCCATGAGTCGGATGTCGTCGGCCTTGCTGGCCAGCTCCGGCGATCCCACCTGGGCCTTCATGAGGCCGTCGACGTAGGAGTTGACCTTGGCGTCGAGACCCGGCAATGCCGACTCGGGGATCTGCGGGGCCATCGCGGGCGCCTGCGTGGCCGCCACGGGAGCCATCGGGGTGGGAGCCTCGAGCGCGAACACCGACTGCGGCGCGGGGGGCTGGAGGGGGGCTGCCTCAGTCATCGTCGTCCTTCACGTCCAGGTCGTCGCAGAGGGCGGTCGAGCTGCGCCTTGCAATGGTCATGGAATGGTCAAGTGGATGGTCAAGCGTCCTGTTGCGGACAGTAGCACGGGGGACCGTTCCGGCCCGGTGACCAACCGATCTCTGCCAGGCTCCGTTCTCCAGGTGTAGCCCGACGTGCGGGCACACGACATCAGGCAGGGGGCCGATGAGCGCGCGGTGGGAGGGCCTGCTGGCCCAGCTGGTGCAGGAGCGGTGGCCCGCGCTGCTGGCCCGCGCGACGCTGCTGGCGGCGACGCCCGCCGAGGCGGAGGACCTGGTGCAGGACGCGCTCGTCGCCACCTTCTCCAGCCGCGCGCGGTTCACCACCCTGGCCCAGGCCGAGGCGTACGTGCGCCGTGCCATCGCCACCCGGTCCATCGACCGCGCACGGACGGCGGCGAGCGAGCGACGCGCCACCGACCGGGTGGCCGGTCACCCGGAGACACCCGTGGAGACGGTGCTCCCCGGGCTCGAGCGGGACGTCCTGGCCGCGCTCGCCCGGCTCACTCCCCGCCAGCGGGCCTGCGTCGTGCTCCGGCACCTCGAGGACCTGTCGGTCGCCCAGACCGCCGAGCAGCTCGGACTGAGCCAGGGCGCCGTCAAGAGGTACACGTCCGACGCCGCCACCGCGATGCAGCGCTGGCTGGGTGCGACCACGGACCCGGAGGCCGACGGCCGGTCGACCGTGCGGCTGGTCGACGGCACACGAAGAGGAGACCGCTCGTGAGCGACCTGGGACAGCTGCTGGCCGAGACCGAGGTGGCCGTCGAGCGCAGGCGGTCGGGGGCGACCCCGAGCGCAGGGATCCTGGCCGGGACGGTGCGGCGCGTGCGGCGGCGGCGGGCCGTCCGGAACTCCGTGCAGAGCGTGGGCGGCGTCGCGCTGGTCGGTGTGCTCGGCGCGACGGCCTGGTTGGGCACCCATCGGGCCGACCGGGACCCGATCCCCGCGGTCAGCCCGACCCAGAGCCCGACACCCACGGCATCACCCACGCCGACGCCGCCCGCGGCCGCGCCGGTGCACGTCGGCGAGCCGCTTCCGCTGGCCGACGGCCTCGTCGGGAGCAGCACCGCCGGCTGGATGCTCGTGACCGACAACCAGACGCGCGTCGGCACGGACCCCTACGACGCCCCGGCCGACGCGTACCGCAACCGGCTCGTCATCGTCTCCCCGTCGGGCGAGCGGTACCCGGCACTCGAGACGAGCGTCCGCACCGGGCTCAATGTGTTCTGGTGGACCGCGGGCCAGCCGCTCGTCCTCGCCACCACGACGAACTACCTGGAGGACCGGCCCGTCGACGTGATCGGCCAGCTCGACCTGCGCACGGGTGACCTGCAGCCGTGGCCGGACTTCCCGCTCAGCGCGATGTGGATCGGCGGGACCCCCGACGGGACGACCGTGTGGGCGGTTCCGCAGACGGACTTCAGCGAGCTCCCCGAGAGAGCGGTCCCGGCGCCACGGAACGTGCTCGGGCCCCAGATGCGCATGTCCACCTGGGGCGCGGAGTTCCACCTGCTCGTCCGGGAGGCCGACGGCGCGCAGCGCGACCTCGGCGCGATCGACGACTCCGCGTACGCCACGTCGCTCAGTCCCGACGGCCGGTGGGTGTCGGCGACCGGCCCCGACGGCCGCCTGGAGCTCGTCGACCTCCGGTCGGGCGAAGCCTCGCCGGTCTCGACGGTCCCGACGGACCGGACATGCGCGGTCGGCGGCTGGTCGGGTCCGCACGAGCTCCTGCTCTCCTGCGGCACGCCGGCCGACCTGCTGTCGTTCGACGCGACGCACCCGGCGACCCCTGCGCGTCTGCTCGCGACGTCGGAGCACCCCGTGGTCGGCGCGACGCCGTTGCCGGACGGCCGCGTCGTGCTGGGCGTGATCACCCAGGAGCCACCGTGCGACGGCGCCGGCGACCCGGCCGTGCTCGCCGACGGCGTGATCTCGCCGCTCACCGGGCAGTGGGGTCCGTACGACCACTCGTACGGCTTCCAGCGCGGCGGCGGCTCCGTGATCGCCGACCTCAACGGCTGCTACGTGGGCCACGGGAAGGCGGGCCGGCAGCGCACGATCAGCACGGACGTGACCACGGGGGCCGTGACGGAGCTCTCCACGCTCGAGGGAGAGCCCGCCACCGAGGGGTGGGAGCACGTGCTCATGGGGTTCACCGTCGGCCAGTGAGGTGATGTGCCCGCACCAGCACCGTCCATGTCGGCCCGTTCCTCGACGATCTCAGTGACCTGCTCGTTACCGGTGCGACGTACCGCGGCTCGGCGGGGACGGTGACCCCGCTGGCCGCCGCCTGAGAGGATGCGGTCAGGGCACGCCGACGAGCAGAGGGGTACACATGTCGACCGAGGACACAGGATCGCTCGAGGACCGCCTGCAGCGGCTGGGGATCGCGCACGACGTTCAGCGCCTCATGGCCACCGGCATCGGCAAGCTGCCGCTGAGCGAGACCACCAAGGAGTCGCTGACGTCGAAGAGCGCCACCGCCGTCGTCGTCGTCGGCGAGACCGGCGTCGCGCTGGTCAAGGGCGCCACGTCCGCCGCCAAGGAGGGCGCCGAGACGTTCCAGCGCACGCGTCACGCGCACGGGACGCCGACCGACGACATCGACGTCACCACCCGGCTGGAGCGGCTGAGCGCGCTGCACCGTGACGGTCACCTGGACGACGCCGAGTACGCGGCGGCCAAGGCGAGGGTGCTGGCGGAGCGTTAGCGGCCCGTGGCCAGCGGCAGGATGACGGTGTCGATCATCTGCACCACGAACTCGTCGTCGATCTTCTGGCCCGCGACCATCTTGCGGTAGGCGATCATCGCGGGCGCGACGGCGGCGACCATCTCCAGGTCGATGTCCGGGCGCAGCTCCCCGCGGGCCTCCGCTCGCTCCAGCAGCCCGCGCATCAGACCGACCCGGGAGCGCACGAACTGCTCGTGGAAGACGGCGGCGACCTCGGGGTTCTCCCTCACCGCGGACCACAGGCCGGACATGAGCTCGGAGTCGTCCGTGCGCGGCTTGCCGAAGCGGACGGCGAGCAGGTCGGAGCGCAGCGACCCCGTGTCGGGGATCTCGTCGGCCGTCGGCGCGACGCCCCGCATGCAGACGACGGCGTCGACCGTGAGCTGCACCTTGGACGGCCAGCGGCGGTAGACCGTCGCCTTGCCCGCCCCGGCGCGCTCGGCGACGGCGTCCATCGTCATGCCGTCGTACCCGCGCTCGGCGAGCAGCTCGCGGGTCGCGACGAGGATCGCGTCGTCCTTCGACCCGTCGCGTCGTCGACCCGGACGGCGCGCGGTCGTCGTCGACCCGTCCACCACGATGCTCCTTCTCCTTGCTGCTGATTCGGCTGCCAGCGTAGCGCTGAAACAAATCGAGACTGAGGGGTTCCGAAACTCCTCGGTTCCATATTACTCTCGCTCCACCGACCACGACGTCCCAGGAGCATCCCCATGTCCACAGTCACCACCGCACCGGAGAGCCGGCAGCGCTGGCTCGTCCTCGCGACGGTCGCCCTCGCCCAGCTGATGGTCGTGCTCGACGCGACCATCGTGAACATCGCGCTGCCCTCCGCCCAGGCGGACCTCGGGTTCAGCGACAACGACCGCCAGTGGGTGGTCACCGCCTACGCGCTCGCCTTCGGCAGCCTGCTGCTGCTCGGCGGCCGGCTCGCCGACATGTTCGGCCGCCGCCGCATGTTCCTCGTCGGGCTCGTCGGGTTCGCCCTGGCGTCCGCCCTCGGCGGTGCCGCCCAGAGCTTCGAGCTGCTCATCGCCGCCCGCGCTCTGCAAGGCGTCTTCGCGGCGGTACTCGCACCCGCCGCCCTCTCCGTCCTGACCACCACGTTCACCGTCCCGAAGGAGCGTGCCCGCGCGTTCGGGGTCTTCGGCGCGATCGCCGGGATGGGCGGCGCCATCGGCCTGCTGCTCGGCGGCTACCTCACCGAGAACTTCAACTGGCGCTGGAACCTCTACGTCAACGTGCTCATCGCCGTCGTCGCGTTCGTCGCGGGCAGCGTCCTGCTCTCTCGCACGGAGGTCACGCACCGCAGCCGGTTCGACGTGCCCGGTGTCGTCCTGGCCTCCACCGGCCTGTTCGCCCTCGTGTTCGGGTTCTCGCAGGCCGAGCCGCAGGGCTGGGACGCTCCGGTGGTCTGGGGCTCGCTGGCCGCCAGCGTCGTCCTGCTGGTCGCCTTCGTCCGCCGCCAGCGCACCGCCGAGTACCCGCTGCTCCCGCTGGAGATCGTCCTCGACCGCGACCGTGGCGCCGGGTTCCTGGCCATCCTCGTCGCGGGCTCCGGGATGTTCGGGGTGTTCCTCTTCCTCACGTACTACCTGCAGCTGACCCTCGGGTACACCCCGATGCAGACCGGCACCGCGTTCCTGCCGATGGTGGTCTTCATCATCATCACCGCGCAGGTGCAGTCGAACATCCTGGTGCCGCGGTTCGGACCCAAGCTCCTGGTGCCGGTCGGCATGACGGTCGGCGCGGCCGCGATGGTCTGGTTCACGACCCTGGACGCGACCAGCAGCTACGGCCACGTCGTCGTCGGGCTGATCGCCATGGGTATCGCGATGGGCTCGATCATGCCCGCGTCGTTCCAGATCGCGACGCTCGGGATCGCACCGCGCCAGGCCGGCGCAGCCTCCGCGATGGTCTCCACCAGCCAGCAGGTGGGCGGGGCGATCGGCACCGCGGTGCTCAACACCCTGGCGGCGACGGCCGCCACGGCCTACCTCACGGACCACTCGCCCGCCACGCCGCAGGTGATGACCGACGCAGCCATCCACAGCTTCTCGGTGGCGTACTCGTGGTCCGCGGGGATCTTCCTGCTCGGCGCGGTCCTCACCGCGACCCTGTTCCGCACCCGCGCCGACCGGGCCGCCCGCCTGGCCGACGCGGCACCGGCCGCCGTCCACGGGGAGCCGGTGCTCGCGCACTGACCTCCTACAGGCCGACCATGCCCATGCCGGCGTCGTTGTAGCGGTTGCCGTGCACGCCGACCCGGTCGGCGGCCTGGGTCAGCTCGGCGAGGTCCTCGGTGCTCAGCGCGAGCCGCGCGGCACCGAGGTTCTCGTCGAGCCGGCTCAGGCGGCGGGTGCCGGGGATGGGCGCGATCCACGGCTTGCGGGCCAGCAGCCACGCGATCGCCACCTGCGCCGGCGTCGCTCCGTTGCGCGACGCCACGGCCGTCACCAGGTCGACGAGGGCCTGGTTGGCCTGCCGGTTCTCCTCGGTGAAGCGCGGGATGGTCGTGCGGATGTCCTTGTCGGTGAACGTCGTCGTGGTGTCGACGGTGCCGGTGAGGAACCCCTTGCCCAGCGGGCTGAACGGGACGAACCCGATCCCCAGCTCCTCGAGCACCGGCAGCACCTCGGCCTCGGGGTCCCTGGTCCACAGCGAGTACTCGCTCTGGAGCGCGGTCACCGGCTGCACGGCGTGCGCGCGGCGGATGGTCGCGGCGCCCGCCTCGGACAGCCCGAAGTGCCGGACCTTGCCCGCGGCGATCAGCTCCTTGACCGCGCCCGCGACGTCCTCGATGGGCACGTCCGGGTCCACGCGGTGCTGGTAGTAGAGGTCGATCACGTCGATGCCGAGCCGCTGGAGCGAGGCGTCGGCCACCGCCGCGATGTGCTCGGGCCGGCTGTTCACGCCGACCGACTTCCCGTCCCGGATGTCGAAGCCGAACTTGGTGGCGATGACGACGCGGTCCCGGACGGGCGCCAGGGCCTCGCCCACCAGCTCCTCGTTGACGAACGGCCCGTACACCTCGGCGGTGTCGAAGAACGTGACGCCGCGGTCCACCGCCCCGCGCAGCACGGCGATCATGTCGTCGCGGTCGCCGGGGTTGGGTCCGTAGCTCTGGCTCATGCCCATGCAGCCCAGGCCGATCGCCGAGACCACCAGGTCGCTTCCGAGTGTGCGTGTGTCCATGCGACCGACCGTACGACGGTCGCGGCGGACGAGGGAGGCCCTGTCGTTACCCGTTCCGGTGCGCCTCGACCGCGCGGTGCACGCTGCCGTGGAACCGGTCGACCCCGACCCGCTCGACGATGCCGTCGCGGGCGAGCGTCGCCCGCACCGACGGTTTGACCCGGGCCAGCCTGACGGCCAGCTCTCGGTCGGCGGCGAGGTCCAGCACCTCGTGCAGCACCCCGGCACCCTGGGCGTCGACGAAGGTGATCGCGCCGCAGTCGATCACGATCGCCGTCAGTCCCGGGACAGCGTCGGCGACCTCGCGCACCCGGTCCTCCAGCGCGTCGGCGGTGGCGAAGAACAGGCCGCCGTCGATGCGGAGCACCGCGATGCCCGGCTCCTGCTCGTCGTCCGGGTGCTCGCCGAGCTCACGGAACACCTGCGTCCCCGGCTCGCGCACCATCACCGGCAGGGAGGGGCGCGTGGTCACCGAGACCAGCCACAGGAGCGAGAGCCCGATCCCGACGAGCACCCCCGCCAGCACGCCGACCACCAGCGTGCTCACCAGCGCCACCATCGCGATCCAGAAGTCGAACCGCTGCACCCGGAACAGCCTGCGCATGGCGGGCACGTCCATCATCCCCATGACGACGGCCTCGATGATGATCGCCGCGAGCACCGCCTTCGGCAGCCCGGAGAACAGGGGCGCCAGCAGCAGCAGGGTGAGCAGGACCATCGCGCCCGACGTGAGCGACGCGACGGGGGTGCGCGCGCCGGTGCGGTCGTTCAGCGAGCTCGCCGACAGGCTGGTGGACACCGGCATGCCCTGGACCAGGCCGGCACCCACGTTGGCGGCCCCCTGGGCGAGCGACTCCTGGTCGATGTCGACCCGGTAGTGGTGCCGGGCGGCGAACGTGCGCGCGTCGCCCGCGGTCTGCGAGAACCCGATCATGACGAGCGCGACGGAGGCGAGCGCCACGGTCGCCACGTGGTCGAGAAGCAGGGCCGGATCGGGCACGACGACCGAGGGGAGCCCGCGGGGCACGTCGCCGACCAGCGCGACGCCGCGGTCCCCCAGGTCGAGCAGCCAGCTGGCCAGCAGCCCGCCGACCACCAGGACGAGCGCGCCGGGCACGCGCGGGGCGATGCGCCGCAGCCCGAAGACCGTGACCAGCGAGACGACGCCGACCAGGAGGGTCGCCGGGTGCGCGTCCCCCAGCGTGCCGAGCCAGGACCACAGCTCCTGCGGCGGGGTGGAGCCCGAGGTGCTCGTCCCGGTGAGCTTGGGCAGCTCGCCGATGACCACGTCGATCGCGGCGCCGAACAGGAAGCCGGTCACCACGGCCCGCGACAGGAACTGCGCGATCCAGCCCATCTTGAGCACCGCGAGGACGACGAACACGATGCCGGAGACGAGGGTGATCCCCGCGACGAACGAGGCCACGTCGGTGCCCGTGAGCCCGGCGGCGAGCACGGCGCTGGCGGCCACCGCGGCCAGCCCGGAGCTCGGCCCCGTGGAGATCTGCCGGCTGGTGCCGAAGATCGCGTAGAGGATCGCACCGGCCGCGGCGGCGTACAGGCCGTTCTGGAGCGGGATGCCCGCGATCCCCGCGTAGCCGAGGTTCTTGGGCACGATCAGCGCCGCGACCGCGACACCCGCGGCCACGTCGGTACGCAGCCACCGACGGTCGTAGGTGCGCAGCACGCCGACGATCGGCACGTGCTCGGACCAGCGGCGACGCTTCGCAGCCATGTCTGGACACTAGCGACGGGGCCGCGCGGGCGTCAGTCCCTCAGGACCGCTCCTCCGCCAGCCGCGTGATCACCGCCAGCCGGCGGTCCCACTCGGCACCGAGGGCTTCGAGCGCGCGGGCCGTCTCGGACAGCCGGGCGCCGAGCGCGCGGTAGCGGATCTCGCGCCCGGCCCGCACCGGCTCCACCAGCCCCGCGTCGGCGAGCAGCGCGAGGTGCTTGGCGATCGCCTGCCGCGTGACGGGCAGCCGGGTGGCCAGGGCCGACGCCGACAGGTCGCAGCGCCCGAGCTCGGCCAGGATCTGCCACCGGGTGTCGTCGGCGAGCGCCGCGAACACCGGCGCCAGCGTGGGGCTGCTCATGTCGCACCCTCGAGGAGGGTGACCAGCTCGTCGAGCTCGGCGGTCCAGCCACCGCGGTTGTCCTCCATCGCCACCAGCGGGTCCCGGGCCAGCAGGTCGAAGCCGGACTCCACGACCGTCAGCAGCGTGGCGTCCCCGTCGGCGACGAGCGTGAACCGGACCAGGGTGGAGTTGTCGGCGCGCAGCGGCTCGCCCGGCGATCCCCACGTGAAGGCGAACACCACCGGCTCGTCGTACTCCTCGATGCGGACCGGGAACTCGCCGTAGCCCTCGAACCCGAACGTCCCCGTGCCCCCGACGCGCAGGTCCGGCAGGTCGGCGGTGCTCCCGAACCACTGCGCGATCAGGTCGTCACGCGTCAGGGCGTCCCACACCCGCTCCGGCGTCGCGCGGATGTGCACGGTGCGCGTCACCTCGTAGCGCTCGGTGTCGATCGTGGCCTGCGGGTCGACGGATGCCATGGGAGATCCTCTCGACGGTGAGTGCGTGCAACTCCAGAGTTGCACGAGCAACCCCCGGGTTGCAACCGGTACGGTCGCAGACGTGCTTCCCGTCCCCGCCGTGCCTGCCGACGTCGACGCGATCCACGCCCTGCGCCGCTCGCTCGAGGACTGGATGGCCGCGCGGGGAACCGTGCAGTGGCCGCGGGGCTCCCTGCCCCGCGAGCGCATCGCCGCCCAGGTCGAGGCCGGCGAGTGGCACGTCGTCCGCGACGACGCGCTCGGGCTCGTCGGCACGGTCCGGCTGCTGTGGACGGACCCCGACTTCTGGGGCGACGACGACACCCCCGCGGCCTACGTGCACGGCCTGATGGTCGACCGCCGCGCAGCCGGTCGCCGGCTCGGCCCCGCCCTGCTGGACTGGGCGGCGGCACAGGGACGCGCGGCCGGCGTCGAGCTGCTCCGGCTCGACTGCCGGACCACCAACCCCGCGCTGCGCTCGTACTACGAGTCGCACGGGTTCCGGGCCGTCGGGCAGGTGGACTTCGCCGACTTCTCCTGCACCCTGCTGGAGCTCTCGCTCGGTGTGGGTGGTGCCGCCTACGTTGGACATATGGCGCAGCAGCAGCGGACCTACCCGCAGGGCGTGACGTCCTGGGTGGACATCGAGCAGCGGGACGTCGATGCTGCACTGGAGTTCTACGGCGCCGTGCTCGGCTGGACGTTCCACCAGGCCAGCCCGCCGGGGGCGCCGCGGTACGTGATCGCTCAGGTGGACGGGCTCGACGTCGCGGGCATCGGCGAGGGAGCCGACGACCCTGGCTGGCACACGTACGTGGCGGCCGACGACCTCGAGCCGGTCCTCGACCGGATCGCCGCCGCTGGGGGCGCCGTGACCACCGGTCCGACCGTCGCGGGCGAGGGCGGCACCTGGGCCGGCTTCACCGACCCGCAGGGCGTGCCGCTGCGGCTCTGGCACCCGAAGCGGCGGCTCGGCGCGCAGCTCGTCAACGCGCCCGGCGCCTGGAACTTCAGCGACCTGCGCAGCGACGAGCCTGCCAGCGCGTTCTACACGCGGGTGTTCGGGTGGGAGTTCGCCGACCTCGGCTTCGGCACCATGATCCGCGTGCCCGGCTACGGCGACCACCTCGCGGCCACCACCGACCCGGACATCCGGGAGCGTCAGGCCAGCGTGTCCGTGCCGCCCGGGTTCGAGGACGCGATCGGGTGGGTCGCGCCGGCCGAGGGCGAGGCTCCGCACTGGCACGTGACGTTCGCCGTCGCCGACCGGGACGCGACCGCCGCGCTGGCCACCGCGCACGGCGGCACCGTGCTGGACCGCGAGGACACCCCGTGGGCCCTCACGACGACGATCCGGGACCCGCAGGGCGCGCTGTTCAGCGGGAGCCAGTTCACTCCCCCGTCGTGACCGGCCCACGGTCGTCGAACCGCGCGGCGAGCTCCGCCTGGATCCGCACGTGCCGCTCGAGGAACGTCCGCTCGTCGAGCTTCTTGCGCCGCAGCCAGCCGGTGACCTCGTCGTTGCACTTGCTGGCGTTGCACGAGCCGCACGCCGGGGCGATGTTGTCGAGCGTGTAGCGGCCGCCGCGCGAGATGGGCAGGACGCAGTCGCGCTGCAGCGGCCGGTCGCTCGCCCCGCAGTACGCGCACCCGCCCCACGCCGCGGTGAGCGCCTGCCACTGCTCGGGGCTGAGGTCGTGCTGGACGGCGGCCATGCGCCGCTTGCGACGCGTGGCGTACCGCGCCTGGCGGGTGCGGTTGGCCGGCATGACGTCACGGTAGTCAGACCGGAGGCGCTCCCCGCGCACCCGCGAGGGCGGGTCTGGGGTCACCTCTTCCCAAACCGGTCCATTCTGGGCAGGGTGGCTGATGTCCGGCCCGACCCGAGGAGCCCCCCATGCAGATCGTTCGCGGCCGTCAGCTCGCCGCCGCCGCCGCGGCAGCCCTGGCACTTGTCTCGACCACCGCCATCCCGGCCCACGCGGGCGGAAAGCACCCGTCGCCGAAGACGGTCACCGTCAACCTCATCTCCTTCAACGACTTCCACGGCGCCATCGACCCACCCACGGGCAGCGGCGGGCTGGTCAACGGCACCCCGGCCGGTGGCGTGGAGTACCTGGCGACGGCGGTCAAGACGCTGCGGGCCGAGCAGGAGCAGGAGTCCCGCTACAGCTTCACGGTCGCGGCCGGTGACCTCGTGGGCGCGAGCCCGCTGGTGAGCGCGGCGTTCCACGACGAGCCGACGGTCGACGAGATGAACTCGCTCGGGCTCGACGTGACGAGCGTCGGCAACCACGAGTTCGACGAGGGCGTGCCCGAGCTCCTCCGCCTGCAGCAGGGCGGCTGCCACCCGGTCGACGGGTGCCAGGACGGTGACGGGTTCGCCGGGGCCGACTACCCGATGCTCGCGGCGAACGTCGTCTACAAGAAGAGCGGGCTGCCGATCCTCAAGCCGTTCACGATCGAGAACGTCGGCGGCGTGAAGGTGGCCTTCGTCGGGATGACGCTCGAGGGGACCCCGGCCATCGTCAACCCCGCCGGGATCACGAACGTCAACTTCCTCGACGAGGCGACGACGGCCAACAAGTACGCCCGCGCGCTCAAGTGGCTCGGGGTGAAGTCGATCGTCCTGCTGCTGCACGAGGGCGGGCAGCAGAACGGGCCCGCCCCCCTGGACCCCAGCGGGTGCACCGGGTTCTCGGGCGCCGTCACCGACATCGTGTCGCAGCTCGACCCGGCCTACGGCGTGGTCGTCAGCGGCCACACGCACCGGTCCTACACCTGCGCGCTGCCCAACTCGTCCGGCGCGTCGACCGTCGTGACCAGCGCCGGCAGCAACGGCACGATCCTCACCGACATCAGCATGACCCTCGACAAGAAGACGAAGAAGATCGTCGCCGCCGACGCCCACAACCTGATCGTCGAGAACGGGGTCAAGAACCCGGACGGGACCTGGCAGCAGTCCGCTCCCGGCGTGTACGTCCGCAACCCCGCCACGGTCGACCCCGCGGCCAAGGCGATCGCCGACAAGTACCGGACCGCGGTGGCGCCGCTCGCCAACCGGGTCGTCGGGTCGATCACCGCGGACATCACCCGCACGGGCAACGCCGCCGGCGAGAGTGCACTGGGCGACGTCATCGCCGACGGCATGGTCGCCTACACGACCTCGGCCGGGGTGCAGCTGGCGCTGATGAACCCCGGGGGCATCCGTGCGGACCTCATCTACACGAGCTCGCCCGGGGGCGAGGCGCCCGGCCAGGTGACGTACGGCGAGGTGTTCACCGTGCAGCCGTTCAACAACCTGGTGGCCACGGTGACGCTCACCGGCGCGCAGCTCAAGGAGGTCCTCGAGCAGCAGTTCGTCGGCTACGCCGGGCAGACGACCACGAAGATCCTCCAGGTGTCCGCGGGATTCACGTACACCTACTCCTCGTCCGCGGCGCTCGGGAGCCGGGTCAGCAACCTGGCGCTGAACGGCACGCCGATCGACCCTGCCGGCACCTACCGGGTCACCACCAACGACTTCCTCGCCAACGGGGGTGACGGGTTCACCAACCTCACGGTCGCCACCGACCGCGTGACCGCACCCGGTTTCGACGTCGACTCGCTGGCGGCGTACCTGGGCGCCGGACCGAAGGGCCCCGGCCCGCAGAACCGGATCACGGTGGTGCCGTGACGGCGGTCGGCTGACCGAGCTCTGGAAGGGGTCGAGGCGAGCGCGCCCGTGAGCCGGGACCCCCTGTCGCCTGCTCGGGTGAACGTCCACCGAACTGCCTCCGACGTCGCGGGCAAACCGGTACGTTTCACCCGCGCCGGATGTCAGGGGGCGCTCGACTCGCAGGGAGCACTCGCATGACACCGTCGTCGCGTCCGACCGTCCGTCGGCTCGCCGGACTCCTCACCGCGTTCGTGACGCTGTTGGGTGTCGGCACGCTCGCGCCCGCCGGCGCGCTGGCGGACGACCCGGCGGGGTACACGATCTCCGGCACGGTCACCGACGACACCGGTGCACCGGCGCCGGGCATCGAGGTCTGGGTCTCCCCGTACGTGTTCCCCGGGGTGACGACGACGGACGCGGCGGGTCACTACACCACCTCCGCCCTGCCTCCCGGCTCGTACACCGTCACGTTCCGGCCGCCGGCGGGCAGCCCCCTGCTCGGTGAGGCCTTCGACAACGCGGTCGTGTGGAACCCGACGCGGATCGCCGTGTCCTCGGCCGACGTCACGGGGATCGACGCCGCGCTCGACCGCCCCGCGACGATCACCGGCCGGGTGGTCGGCACCGACGGCACCGCGATCCCGGGGGCCAGCGTCCAGCTCCAGTCCGTGGCCTCCGTGTACTCGACCGTGACGACCGGTGCCGACGGCACGTTCACCGCGGACGGTCTGCGTCCGGGCGAGTGGCGCGTGTCGTTCACTCCACCGAGCGGTTCCGGGTGGGTCTCGGAGCTCTACGACGACGCGCGGACCGCCGACACCCAGACCGTCCTCACGCTCGCGTCGGGCGCCTCGGTCACCCTGAACGACGCCGTGCTCGCTCGTGGCGGGACGATCTCGGGTCGCGTCCTCGCGCCCGGTGGCGCGCCTCGGGGCGGCATCGAGGTGTGGGTCTCCCCGGTGGCCGGCGAGGGCGGCACGGGCACGACGACAGCCGCCGACGGGACCTACTCGGCCACGGGACTGCCCGACGGCGACTACACCGTGTACGCCGCGTCCGACTGGGGCAGCAACCTCGTGGGGGTCGTCTACCCCGGGACCTCGGACTGGGACGACGCCGAGCTCGTGCACGTCGCCGATGCGGCGACGGTCCTCCTCGACGACATGACGCTGCTGCAGGGCGCCACGATCTCGGGCACCGTGTTCGGCCCGGACGGCGCCCCGCTCGCCCGCGCGAGCGTCAAGGCCGTGTCGGACGACGACCAGAACGGCGCGACCACCGGTGCAGACGGCTCGTTCGAGATCAACCTCCTCGGCCCCGGCACGTACCGCGTCTCGGCGCTCGGGTGGGGCACGCCGGCGATCGTGCGCACCTACTACGCCGCGACGTCCGGGGTTACCCGGCCCAGCCAGGCCACGCCCGTGGTGCTGGCGGCCGGCGGAGCCACCGACGGTGTGGTGATCCACGCCGGCGCGAAGGGCTCCGCCACGGCGACCCTCGTCGCGACGGCCGCCCACCCGCCGGTCATCGGTGAGCCCTTCACGATCGACGTCACCGTCACCGGCGGGCAGGGAGTCCCCACAGGCTCCGTGACGGTGGGTAACACCCTCGCGCGCGACGTCTTCTTCGCCGACGCCGACCTCGACGCCACGGGCCACGCCACGCTGACGTTCGAGGCCGTCGACCAGGGCACCTACCCGTGGGTCGAGGTGGCCTACAGCGGAGACGCCACCTACGGCACCGCCGGGGCCGACGTCGACTACGTGCCGGGCGCCGCTCCCCCGACCATCGCCACGCTGGCCCCCGCGTCCGGCACGGTCCTCGGCGGCGAGCAGGTCGCGATCACCGGCACCGGGTTCGGGCCGGACACCACGGTCACGTTCGGTGGCGCCGCTGCGACCGTCGCGGTCCAGGGCCCGGACTCGCTGGTCGCCACCGCACCCGCGCACGCCGCCGGACCGGTCGACGTCGTCGTGACCACGCAGGGGCAGCCCAGCGCTCCCGCCGCGTACACCTACGCGAAGGTCCCGACGAGCCTGGTGCTCACCGGCCCGAGCGGGTCGACCCCCGTCGGGGCTGCCGCCGCGTTCACCGCCACGGTCACCAGCTCGGCCGCGGCGCCGACCGGGTCCGTCGCGTTCGTCGTGGACGGCGCCGCACCGGTCACCGTCCCCGTCGTCGGCGGATCGGCGGTGCTCAGCACGTCGACCCTCGGCGCCGGGGCGCACACGGTCTCCGCGACCTTCGCCGGCGACGCCACCTACGGCGCCTCGTCCGCCCAGGTCACGCACACGGTCGCCGCCCCGGCCGGCGCGCTGCCCGTCGTCACGCGGGCCACACCGAACGTCGGCCTGTCGACCGGCGGGACCCTGACCGTGCTCACGGGGAAGAACTTCGTGAAGGGTAAGACCACGGTCTCCTTCGGCACCGTCACCACCGGCCGGGTCACCGTCCTGAGCAGCACCACGCTGGCGGTCGTCGTGCCCAAGCACGGAGCGAGCGTCGTCCGCGTCACGGTCAGCACCCCGGCGGGCCGCTCGACCACCTGGGCGCGGTTCACCTACGTCGCGCCGCCGGTCCTGCACCCGGTCTCGGCACCGTTCGGGTTGAGCACCTCGGTGCTCACGAGCCCCTCGCCGCGCTGGTGAGCCGACGCGGGGTGGTCGCCGTCCTGACTGCGAGCCTTGCTCTCGCGCTCGTCCCAGGACCGGCCAGTGCCGAGGCGCTCGGTCGGGTCACGGTCGACCTCGGTGCACCGGTGGCCACAAGCACGTCGTACGCCTGGGGCGGCTTCTTCGACTCCACCGCGACGTACGCGGTGTCGTCCTCCGCGGCGACGGTCCGGTTCACGTTCCCCGTGAGCACCGACGCGGACCCGGCGACCGCGACCCTCGGGATGTCGCCCAGCGCGTCTCCCGGCGACTGCATCACCACGGGCACGCCGGACCTGATGCATCTGGAGGGGTGGACCCTCGTGCTGGACCCCGCCGAGATGGCCGCCAGTGCGACCGGGAGATGCGTCGCGGCCAACCCGGGTTCCGCGTACCAGGTCTGGGTGCACGCGACCGGGGCGCGCGACGAGCTCACCCTTCACGTCATCGTCCAGCCGGACCCGAGCTCGACCACGACCGACGTCACGTTGCAGCCGATCCACCCGAGCTCGGCATTCCAGTCGTTCGTGACGGCTCCGGCGGCGGTGGGAGCCGGCGGCACGGTGCGCCTGACCGGCACCGGCGGCACCTTCCAGACCGCCACCAGTGCCGACGTGCTCGACGCCGACGGCCGTGCGCTCTCCACCCACTACGACGCGATCTCCCTGCCGTTCTCGACCTGGTCGGAGATCGACGTCCGGCTCCCCGCGAACCTGCCGAGCGAGGCGCGGTCGATCCAGGTGCACACCTCGCTCTGGGGTGGACCTTTCCGCACCATCCGGGTGCCGCTCGTCGCCCCGGGTAGCACGCCGATCGACCCCGTCGCGGCCTACGTCGCATCGGTCTACTCCCTTCTGTTCCAGCGCTCGCCGGACCCCACCGGTCTGGCCACCTGGACCACCGCCCTGCGCAGCGGCACCCCGTACTCCGCGGTGTCCGACGCGATCACGTCCTCCACGGAGTTCCGGACCAGGCTGGTCCGGTCCGCCTACCGCCAGTACCTCGACCGGTTCCCCGACGAGTACGGCCTCGCGTTCTGGCTGAGCCGGATGAACACCGGGATGCAGATCCAACAGATGGAGGCAGGATTCCTCGCCTCCGACGAGAGCTACCTGCGCGCAGGCGCCACTCGTGAGGGGTGGATCGCGTCGCTCTACCGGGCCGTGCTCGGCCGCGCCCCGAGCCCGGCCGAGGTGGGGTTCTGGACCGGCCGGCTGTCGGGTGGCGCGACGCGGTACGACGTGGCGCTCGGCTTCACGATGTCCACGGAGCACCTGGCCGCGGTCGTCGACGGCTACTACCTCGCGTACCTCGGTCGACACGGCGAAGGTGCCGGCGTGGCGTGGTGGGTCGACCGCCTCCAGCGCGGCGCTCGGGCCGAGGAGATCGTGGCCGGCATCCTCGCCAGCCAGGAGTTCAGGGACCGAGCCACGCGGACGTGACGGGGTCCTTCGGCGGGGAGGTCAGGTCAGGCTGAGCCCGGCAGACCTCCCGCTCACGTCCGCTCGTAGCCGCAGCGACGATCGGATCAGGGCGGCTCCCAGGAGCCCGCACGTCAGCACGCCGAGCACGACGGCCCACGCGTCTGGCTCCCGGAACGCGGGAGGCGTGACCCAGACCGCCTGCACGAGGAAGAGCGCGCCGAAGACGAAGCCGGACAGGGGTCGTGCGGTCATCCGCCACCACTCCCGCGGCGCCTCGAGCGACTCGATCTCGGCGTCCCGGAAGTTGCGCGCGGCGAACCCGACGACGAGCAGCTGCAGGGGCACCGACGCGAGCGACCCCGCCCACGAACCCATCGTCAGGGACGCAGTGACAGTGACCGCCGCGACGGCGATCGACGCGAGGAACAGGTAGACGAACTTCCCGTACGGCGTCACGATCCGCCACCGAGCCGGCCCGACCCGTGCCGTCACCTGATCACACCCTGGTCGTCGTCGCGGTTCGTCCTCACGTGGCAACCGTAGTGATCGACTCGGGCACGGTGGGACCTCACGCGGCAACGAGCTCGTACCTCAGATCCGTCGGGACCGAGCGGCGCGCAGCGGGGTGCCCGAACCCCGTCGGCAACGCCGGCACCTCGCCGGGCGGGCGCTCCTCGTTCTCGGGTCCGGTGCTCACCGTCATGGCAGTACCCCTCTTCGCGTCGGTGATGGCATCGCCGGCCTCGTTGCCGGAACGCCGTTGACCGTTCGCACAGCCGGTCCTCCACCACGCGGATGCGCCGACTGCCCTACCCCTCCCATCGGACGCGCCGCGGCGGTTCACAGGAGAACGCGACAGCCGGCCGGGTGGATCTCGCCCGTCGGCGGCATCGTCGACGTCGTGGATGAACCGGTATCGGCCGCATCTCTGGCATGCCTGGTCGCGTGCGCGCCCGCGGTGTAGGTGTGGGCCCCGTGGGGATCGAACCCACAACCCGCGGATTAAAAGTCCGCTGCTCTGCCAATTGAGCTAGAGGCCCGGGGGAGGGGCGGAATAACTGACGGAACCCTCGGTACAACCACGATGTAGTTCGCAGCCGTTCCGGGGCGGCACGTCGCCCCTCGCTGGTGTCAGACCATACGCGAGGACGAGCTGCGAGATCACGACGCGGGCGGGTACGACGAAAGCCACCCCCGGGATCTCGGAGTCCTGTCTGGGTCGCTGGTTGGCGATCGCCGACAGAGACGAGGCCCGGGCCTCGGGTCGTCCCACCACGACGCCACCACCTGCTGAGGATGGTGATGTGCGCGAGTTGCGGCGCCGGCTCAAGCAGGTCGAGCAGGAGAACGAGATCCTGCGCCGAGCGACGGCCTACTTCGCCCGGGACGTCCTCCCAAAATGATGTACCCGCTGGTCGGTGACCTGGCCGCGGACGGGATCCCCGTCGCGGCGACCTGCCGGGTGCTCGGGTTCTCCAAGCAGGCGTACTACGCCTGGCGCGCTCACCCGGTCAGCGACCGGGACTGGTCCGACGCGCACCTAGTCAACGCCGCGATCGACATCCACCATGACGACCCGGAGTTCGGCTACCGGTTCATCGCCGACGAGCTGCCCGAACGTGGCATCACCGCCGGCCGTAACCGGGTGCAGCGGCCGTGCTCGGCGCAGCGGATCTACTCCGCGCACGCCAAGAAGCGCGGCGCCGGTCGCAAGCCCGGGCCACCGGTGCACGACGACCTCGTCGAGCGTCAGTTCGTCCGCTAGTTTTCGGTGCGCGAGCCCCTCGACAACGAGGAGCTACTCACTCAGGGAGGAGCAACCATGCCCACCCAGTCCCTACGCGACCGAGCGCCAGTCGTCGTGCCGTTGCTCGCCGCAGCGGCGATGGTTCCACTGTCGCTCGCGCTGCCCGACGGTGCTGCGGTCCTGTGGATCGCCGCCCTGGTGCTGGTCGCTGTGGGACTGACCGCCGCCGTGCGTTCCCGTCGGAAGCCGCTGCGAGGCTCGCGCGTCCTGCTCATCGTCACGGCGTTCATCGTCGCTGCCGCCGTGGGCGCAGGAACCGTCTTGCAGTCAGCGGGCTCAGTCTCCACCGCGGGCGTCCCGGACCGGCTCGAGCTGACGATCTCCGACCAAGCGCAGATCCAGACGGTCGCCCGCAAGCCCGAGCGGGTCAAGGTGGACGCATCGGTGCGCAAGACCTTCGAGACGAGAGCCACGACCGTTCTCGTGGACACGATCAGCGCGACCGAGCTCGTCACGGCCTCGCGCGCTGACGCGTTCGTGGCAGCCGCGGAGGCCCGCGGCGTACAAGCCGCTCTCCGGACTGCAGCATGTGTTCGAGGACGCAGTCGTCACGCGCATCGGGTCGGGGCCGGGCCGGTCGGCAGAGGCCCGCGCCTTTCGAGGAGAATAACGGGCGCTCCTGGTCCGTCTTCGTCTGGTAGGCGGGCGAACCGTGGGACCGCGGTGGTGATCCGGGTCCAGGCAGCCTCGCGTTCGTCGCCGTGCAGCTCTCGGGCCATCACGTGGATGCGATCTGGGTAGGCATCGCGCTGCTCGTCCGCGGCCGCCGACGCCGTACCGCGTACCAGCGCGAACGACGAAGCCCTCCTCGGCCGCCCCCGGGGGGAGGGCGTCCGGCCGCGGATCAGCCGGACGATTCGGCGTGCGGGTGAACGCCGCCGGAAGCCCCCGCGCACCGACCGCGACCTCCGCTACCGTGCGCCGGATGAGTGAGCAGACGGGACACGAGCCGAGCGGGACGCCGTTCGCCCTGCCGGGCGGCCCTCGCCCGGCGGTCGACGTCGCGCGGGTGGTGGACGAGCCCCGCTCCTCTGCGGAGGCGACGTCTCCGTACGCGCCGCCGAGCACAGGGGCTGCGTCACCCTTCGGCCCGCCCGCTGCACCCCAGCCGTTCCTCCCCGCCCCGCTCTACGGCCAGCCCGGCCCGTACGCGCAGCCGGGCATGTACCCGCCGGCCGCCGCCTACGGTCAGGCCGCCCCGTACGCGCAGCCTCCCGCGTACGGCTCGCCCGCTCCGTACGGTGCGCCGCAGCCGTCGTACGGGGGCCCCGCTGCCTACGGTGGGCCGCAGCCGTACGGCACGCCCGGAGCATCGGGGCCGTTCTTCGGCTACGGCGGCGTCGTCGAGCCGCCGACGGACGGTCTGGCGATCGCCTCGCTCGTGACCAGCATCGCGGGTCTGCTGGTGCTCGGAGGAGCTCCCGGGCCCGTCGGTGTGGGCCTGGGGATCGGTGCGCTGCGCAGGATCCGGCGGCGCGGCACGAAGGGTCGCGGGATGGCGATCGCCGGTGTGGTCGTGGGTGCAGTGAGCACCCTCGTGTGCATCGGTTGGGTGTGGCTCGCGGTGTGGGCGTCGTCCGGCCCGCCTGGTGTGGTCGGCGACTTCGCCTACGGGGACGAGCTTCCCGACTACACGCTGCGGTCGGATCTCGTCGTCGGCGACTGCCTGGGCGAGTACCCGAACTCGTGGGACCTCGGCACAGCCGATCCGGTGGGCTGCGGCGAGGCACACGCTCTGGAGATCGTGGCGGTCCTCCCGCTGTCGGGTCCGGTCGACGCGTCCGCGGACCCGGCGGATGCCGGGTTCGACCGCGCGTTCGAGCAATGCGCGGAGCAGATCGAGCGCGCCGCGCCGGGCCTTCTCGACGAGTGGACCGTCTGGACGGACGTGAGCTTCCCGCACCCGGGCGACTGGTCGGAGGGTGCGACGACGGCGTACTGCGCGGTGGCGACCGACTCCCCGTCGCTGCGGGGGTCGGTGCTCGACGGATCGGTCACGGGACCGGAGTAGTCGACGGCACCGTCAGTCGCGCAGCCCCATGGTGTGTCGGAAGCCGGTCGAGACGTCCGACCAGGTGGTCGCGGTCCCGATCCGGGTGGGGGTCAGCACCGGTCCGGTGGTGCCGAGCCCGACCTCGCCGGAGAGGTTCCCGCCCCATCCGACGAGCGCGCCGCCGGTGGTCACGACGAAGCCCTGCTCCTCGCCGGCCTCCACGGTCGTCGCCCGCCACCATGTGTTGCGCGGGAGATAGGTCGGGAGCAGCCGGTTGGTCGTCGTGCCGTCGCCCAGCTGGCCGCGGTCGTTCTTGCCCCAGGCGAACACGGTCGAGCCGCTCATCGCGAGCGTGAAGGCGCCGCCGGCCCGTGCGACGGCCCAGGGACGGCCTGCCCCGACCTGCAGGGGTCGCAGCTGGGCCGTGGTCGTGCCGTCTCCGAGCATCCCGTAGTCGTTGTCGCCCCACGCCCACAGCGTGGAGTCGCTGCGGATCGCGACGCTGTGCAGGCCGCCGGCAGAGACCGACACCCAGCGGGAGTCCGTCCCGATGCGGACCGGGGAGAGGTGCTGCGTCGATCCGTCGCCCAGTCCGCCGACGAAGCTGCGTCCCCAGGACCAGAGCGTGCCGTCGCTCTTCAGCCCGTGGCTGTAGGAGTCGGCCGTGCTGAGGGCGACCCAGTGGTTGTCGGTGCCGATCCGGACCGGGCTGAGCCGGCTCGTGGTCGTGCCGTTGCCCAGCTGGCCGGACCAGTTGCGGCCCCAGCCCCACAGCGTCCCGTCGCGCTTGAGGGCGAGCGTGTACCTCCAGCCGACGGAGACCCAGGCCCACTGGTTGGTGGTGCCGATGCGGACCGGCGTGCTGCGCGGGGTCCGGGTGCCGTCGCCGAGCTGTCCGTCGCTGTTGTTGCCCCAGGCCCACAGGGTGCCGTCCGCCTTGATGGCGGCGGTGTGGAGGTCATTCGCCGACACCCGCACCCACGTGCGCTCGGTGCCGACGCGGACCGGGCTGAGGCTCGGGGTGGTGGTCCCGGTGCCCAGCTGGCCCCAGGCGTTCTCGCCCCACGCGTACAGGGCGTGCCCGGTCGGGAGCCGGACGGCCACCGTGGCCGCCGCGGCAAGCGCCGGGTCCGTGACGTCGCGCACCGTGATCGTCCGCGCGCCCGGGGTCGCCAGCACCGCCCCCTGGAGGCCGGTGAGCACGACGCGTCCGGCGTCGGCGGCGGTGAACGTGTACTGCGCCGGGGTGAACCAGCCACCGGCTCCGCCGTCCGTGCTGCTCAGCGCGAGCGTGCCGCGATACGACGAGGCGAGGTTGCCCCAGGAGTCGTGCACGGCGAGGGTGAGCGGGAACCGGACGCCCGTGGTCGCGGTCGCGGGCGCCTGCACCTCGAGGGTGGCTGCCGGCCCGGGCATGACGGTGACGCCGACGCGGTCACCGGCGAGCGTCGGGTCGCTCACGGAGACGACCCAGTGGCCGGCGCCGTACAGGGTGACCGCCAGGTCGTGGCGGCCTCGGTCGGCCGCCGTGAACGTCCAGGGTGCGGCCACGACCGCGCGCGGGTCGCCGGCCGCCAGCGTCACGGTGCCGCGGTACGACGTGGCGAGGTTCGACCAGGCGTCCTTGACGGCGACCGGGACCGTGACCGTCCCGCCGGCCTGCACCAGCAGCGTGTGCTCCGTCGTCTCCAGGCGTACGGCCGGTCCGCTGAACACCCGGACGGTCGTCGTGCCGGTCAGGCTGTAGTACATCTCGGTGGCGGTGACGGTCCACGTGCCCGCGGCGTGCAGGTTCAGCCCGGCGAACGTGTGCACCCCGGCGTCGGCCGACGTGAACAGGTAGGCGGGCGGCACGACCGGGCTCCGAGGGTCGTCGGTGCTGAGCTGCACCGAGCCCAGGTAGCTGGTGGCGATCTCGCCCCTGGCGGTGTGCGCGGTCACCGTGACGTCGACGGGTGTTCCGGCCACCGTCGTCGCCGGCGCGCTCAGCACGAAGACCGTGGCATCGGCGGGGTCCCCCGGCACCACGGCCACCGCCGTCGTCGGTGCCGCGACGAGCGCGAGCACGCCGAGGAGTCCGACGGCCAGCACCCCCCGTGCACCGCGTGCTGCTCGCAGGGACAGGTGACCGCGTCCTCGTCGCATCGTGCGCCTCCGCGCCGCGCCCGCGGCAGGGACCGGCCCCGTCGCTGGGACTTCACTCACCACGCTCCGCTGGAGGGCGCCGACGACAGCAGGGCCGGAGGTCCCGACCTCGGCGGATTCCCCGTTGGGCGAACACCGGAATGGAGCCCAGGGGCCGACCGTTCGGATGGGCAGAACCACGGAGCGCGAGCTCCGCCACCCGAGCGAGACGAGGCACCCGGACATGAGCGCCACCACCATCGAGACCACCGTGACCGCCGCCGAGCTCACCCGCCAGGACCGCTGCGACCGGTGCGGCGCGCAGGCGTTCGTCCGGGCGACCCTCCCGACGGCCGACGGGATGGAGCTCCTGTTCTGCGGCCACCACTTCCGGGCCCACGAGCTCAAGCTGGTCGCGGCGGGCGCCACGATCCAGGACGAGCGCCACCGCCTGGACGAGCCCAGCTACACCGCGGTGTAGTACCCGGCCGCGAGGTCGTCCAGCAGCCCGGCGCGCGCCGGCTCCCAGCCGAGCAGGTCGCGCGTGAGGGCGCTGGACGCCGGGATGTCGAGCGCGAAGAACCGGCCGATCCAGCCGAAGTGGCCGTCGACGTCGGCCGGGTCGATCGACCGCGTCGGCAGGTCGAGCCCGCGACCCAGGGCCTCGGCGATCTGTCGCGTCGCGATGCCCTCCTCGGCGACCGCGTGCACCACGGTCCCGGCCGGCGCGCCCTCCAGCGCGAGCCGCACCAGGTGCGCGGCGTCAAGGCGGTGCACGGCGGGCCAGCGGGCAGAGCCGTCCCCGACGTAGCCGGCCACGCCGGTGCTGCGGGCGACGCCGGCGAGGGTGGCGACGAAGCCGTGGTCGCCCTCGCCGTGCACGGTGGGCGCGAAGCGCACGCTGACCGAGCGGACTCCCCGGTCGGCGTGCTCGAGCGCGAGGTTCTCGGCGCCGCCGCGCATGCTGTCCGGGCCGTGGCTGGGGTTGGCGTCGCGCTCGGTCACCGCCCGACCCGGCGTGAGGCCCGCGACGCCGGACGCCAGCAAGAACGGGCGGTCCGACCCCTCCAACGTGTCGAGGAACGTCTCGACGACCGCCCGCTCGGTGCGCCAGGCACCGGGCATGTCGGAGAAGTCGTGCTTGAAGCCGAGGTGGATCACGGCGTCGGCGGCCTGGGCCCCCGCGCGGAGGCTGTCGAGGTCGTCCAGGCTGCCGCGGTGCGCGGAGGCGCCGGCGGCCGAGATCGCGGCCTCGGACTCCGACGAGCGGGCGAGCCCGGTGACCTGGTGGCCCGCGGCCAGGAGCTCCGCGGTGACCGCGGAGCCGATCCAGCCGGACGCGCCGGTGACGAAGACGTGCATGGAGAGCTCCTCGAGTGATGTCAGCAACTGTCATCACGACAGTACGCCCAATGTCAGTCGCTGTCATCACTACACTCGTCCGCATGGGTCGATGGGAGCCGGACGCGCGCGGTCGCCTGGCACGCGTGGCGCTGGAGCTGTACGCCGAGCGCGGGTTCGAGCAGACGACCGTCGAGGACATCGCCGAGCGCGCCGGCGTCACCGAGCGGACGTTCTTCCGGCACTTCGCCGACAAGCGCGAGGTGCTCTTCGACGGCTCGGGCACCCTGGAGCACCGCCTCGTCGACGCCATCGCGGCCGCGCCCGCCGGCCTGCCGCCTATCGAGGTGGTCGGCCGGGCGTTCGCCGACGCCGGCTCGATGCTCGAGGAGCGCCGCGACCACGCGCGGCGCCGAGCCACCGTGATCGCGGCCAACCCGGCGCTCCAGGAGCGTGAGCTGCTCAAGATGGCCGGCCTGGGCAGCGCGGCGACACAGGCCCTGCGCGCCCGCGGTGTGCCCGATCCCGCCGCCGCGCTGGCCGCGCAGGCCGGGGTGGCGGTGTTCGGCCTCGGCTTCGAGCGGTGGGTGTCCGGGGCGTCGTCGACGAGCCTGGCCGCCGCGATCGAGGGCGCCCTCGTCGACCTGCGCGCGGTGGTGGCGTCGTGACGGTGGAGGTGCTCCCCGCGGTCGGGCGGTACGACGGCTTCTACGAGGTCGTCGGCGTCAAGAAGCCGGGCGGCAGCGGGTGCTGGTGCATGGCGTACCGGGACAGCCGCGTGCCCAACGAGGAGCGCGCGCAGTACATGCGCGACGAGTGCGCGCAGGAACCCGGACCCGGGGTGCTCGCGTACGTCGACGGCGAGGCCGCGGGATGGTGCTCGGTGGCACCGCGGAGCTCGTACCGGCGGCTCATGCGCTCGCGGACCATCCCGTTCGTCGACGACCGCGACGCGTGGAGCATCGTCTGCTTCGTGGTCCGGCCGGCGTTCCGGCGCCGCGGGCTGATGCACGAGCTGCTCGAGGGGGCGGTCGCGCACGCCAGGTCGTGCGGCGCGGAGGTCGTCGAGGGGTACCCGATCGACGTCGAGGGCGGGGACCGCGTCGACCTCATCTCGGGCTACGTGGGGACCCGGCGGCTGTTCGAGGCGGCGGGGTTCACCCAGGCCGCCGAGACGACGGCACACAGCGGCGGTCGGTCGCGCGTGATCATGCGTCGGGAGCTCCGCGGCCTGGGATGATGGGCCGATGCCAGACGACACGGGGCTGCGCGGTCGCCTGCTCGTCGCCACGCCGAGCCTGCGCGAACCGACCTTCCACCGGACCGTCATCCTGCTGCTCGACCACGGCGAGGGCGGGGCGGTCGGCGTCGTGCTGAACCGGCCCTCGACGGTGGACGTGAGCGTCGTCCTGCCCGAGTGGCACGCGCACGTGAGCGACCCGCCGCTGCTGTTCCACGGCGGACCGGTCGGCCTGGACACGGCGATGGGGGTCGTCACGATCCCCCACGGAGCCGACCTGTCCCCCGAGGTCGACCGGATGGCTGGGCGCTTCGGCCTCGTCGACCTGGACGCCGCGCCGGAGTCGGTGGCTCCGCACGTGGGCGGGGTCCGGGTGTTCGCGGGCTATGCCGGCTGGGGCGAGGGCCAGCTGGAGGACGAGCTGGCGGAGCGCTCCTGGTTCGTGGTCGACGCGCTCGCCGACGACGTGCTGACCGCGGACCCGACGCGGCTGTGGCGGCGGGTGCTGCGACGGCAGGGCGGCGACCTGGCCATCGTCTCCACGTTCGCCGAGGACGCCAGCCTGAACTGACCGCGGCACACCCGTGTGCCAGGATCACCCGAGCATCCGCGAACGAGGGAGAACTGATGGCAGGCGGTCTGGCGGCTCTTCTCGACGACATCGCCGCCCTGGCGAAGCTCGCCGCGGCGTCGGTCGACGACGTGGGCGCGGCGGCGGGCCGGGCGAGCGCGAAGGCCGCGGGCGTCGTCATCGACGACACCGCCGTGACGCCCCGCTACGTCCACGGGTTCACCCCGGACCGCGAGCTGCCGATCGTGCGCCGGATCGCGGTCGGCTCGCTGCGCAACAAGCTGCTGTTCATCCTCCCGGCGGCCCTGCTGCTCAGCCAGTTCCTGCCGTGGCTGCTCACCCCGATCCTCATGGTCGGCGGCACGTACCTGGCCTATGAGGGCGCGGAGAAGATCTGGGAGCTGGTCAGCGGGCACGCCAAGGAGCACACGACCACCCCGGTCGGCGCCCAGGGCGAGGGCACCGAGAAGTCCATGGTCAGCGGAGCGATCCGCACCGACTTCATCCTGTCGGCCGAGATCATGGTGATCGCGCTGAACGAGGTGGCCGACGAGCCGTTCGTGTCCCGCGCGATCATCCTGGCCATCGTCGCGGTCGCGATCACCGTGCTGGTCTACGGGGTCGTCGGGCTGATCGTGAAGATGGACGACATCGGCCTGCACCTCGCGGAGCGGCGCAACGGCGCGGCGGCCGCGATCGGGCGCGGGCTCGTCCTGGCGATGCCGAAGGTTCTCTCCGTCCTGTCCACCGTGGGCATCGTCGCGATGCTCTGGGTCGGCGGGCACATCCTGCTCGCCGGCGTCGACGACCTGGGCTGGCACGTCCCGATCGACCTCCTGCACCACCTCGAGGAGGCCGTGCAGGACATCCCCGGCGTAGGTGGGCTCCTCGCGTGGCTGATCGACACCCTCGGCTCCGCCCTGGTCGGCCTGGTGGTGGGTGCGGTGGTGCTCGGCGTCATGCACCTGATCCCCAGGCGCACGAAGGCCGAGCCCGCGCACTGACCGTTCGGTAATCGTTGTAGAACCTCTTGCCGCAATCGTCCCGTTCGCCTTAGGGTCGTCGCATTCACCGGGATGTTAGCGCTCACATCGGGCGCGACGGAGTCCCGGGCGAGGCGCACGACGATGTGCGCGCAGGGAGGCAGCCATGCCCGTCGCACTCTCGCGACCGAGCAGCAACACCCGTCCGCACCGTCGTCTGGGGCTGCGCGCCGCCCTCGCCGTCGCCCTCGTCGTGCCGCTCGGCGCCACCGTCGTGGCCCCCGCGAGCGCCGCGCCACCCGTCCCCGACGGCGCGTGGACCGACACCTTCGACACGGCGACCCTCAACCCGCGCTGGACCGCGGTGAACGACGAGCCGACCGCACGGTCGCTGACCGCGAACCCGGGCGCGCTGACCGTGACCGCGCTGCCCGGCGACACCTGGCAGGGCAACAACTCCGCGCGCAACGTGATGACGCTCGACATCCCGGACGGCGACTTCTCGATCTCCGTGGACGTGCAGGCGTCGGTCACCACGACGTTCCAGGGCGCCGGGCTCATCGCGTACCAGGACCTGGACAACTACGTGCGGTCCGGCCTGACGTTCGTCGGCGGGATCACGCCGTCGGGGATCGCGATCGAGAACGACATCGAGACCGCGGCCATCTTCGCCGCCGACCATTTCGAGGACCGCCCCGGATCGACGGGCGAGACCCTCCGGCTGACCCGCACGGGCGACACCGTGACCACCGCGCGGTGGGACGAGACGACGACCGCGTGGGTCGACGTGAGCTCCGTCGACGTCACGTTCCCGATCGAGCACGTGGGCCTGTACGCGCTCGGCGCGCAGGACGGCACCACCTTCCCGGCCGTGTTCGACGACGTCACCCTGGTGGCGTCGCCCGGCGAGGACGTGGTGCCCGACGGACCGTTCACGCTGCGGGCGCCCGGGTCCGCGCCGCACCTGACCACGGGCGCCGACGACGCGATCGTCGTGGTGCAGCAGCGCCCCGGCGACACCCTCGTGCTCGACGCGACCGCGGTCGCCGGCGGGGTGACCCTCGCGGCCGGGGACCGGGCCGTCACCGTGCTCGCCGACGGGCGCTTGGCCCTGGGCGACGCTCCGACCACCCTCCTGCTCACCGAGGCGGGTGGCGGCAAGCTGCACCTCACGACCGCGGACCGGTCGCAGGCCGTGGGGATCGTCGACGGCGCGCTCGTCCTGGGCGACGTCGACGACGCCGCCGGGTTCGTCCCCGAACCGTTCGCGGTCGCCGAGGGGACGACCATCGCGATCGACGGCGACGGGACGGACGCGGAGATCTCCGACCGGCTGTACGGGATCTTCTACGAGGACATCAACTACGCGGCCGACGGCGGTCTGTACGCCGAGCTGGTGCGCAACCGCTCCTTCGAGTTCACCACCGCGGACAACGGCACGTTCACCGGCCTGACCGCCTGGGACGTGCTCGACCGCAGCGGCGCCGGGACCACGGTCTCGGTGGTCGACGACGACGGCCGGCTCAACGCCACCAACCGCACGCGAGCCGTGCTGGTCGCGGCTGCGGCGGGCGACGGCCTGCGCAACGCGAGCTACAACTCCGGTGTCGCGGTCAAGGCCGGTGCGTCCTACGACGCGAGCGTCTGGGTCCGCACCACCACGCCGCAGGAGCTGACGCTGGCCGTCGAGAACGGAACGGAGACTGTCGCGTCCGGCACCGTCGACGTCGACGGGTCGGACGTCTGGAAGAAGTACGAGGTCACACTGACCGCGAGCGCCACCACCGACGCGGGGCGGTTCGTCGTCCTCGCCGGTGCGGCCTCCACGCTCCACCTCGACCAGGTGTCCCTGTTCCCGCAGGACACGTGGGTCGGACCGGTGAACGGCACGTCCGTGCTGCGCAAGGACCTGGCGGAGAAGATCGCCGCGCTCGACCCGTCCTTCCTGCGCTTCCCCGGCGGCTGCGTCACCAACGTCGGCACGTTCCGCACCTACGAGGAGTCCGGGTACACCGACCGGCGCCGCACCTACCAGTGGAAGGAGACCATCGGGCCGGTCGAGGAGCGGGCCACCAACTGGAACTTCTGGGGCTACAACCAGTCCTACGGCATCGGCTACCTGGAGTACATGGAGCTGGCCGAGGACCTCGGGGCCGTCCCGCTGCCCGTGCTGTCGGTCGGCGCCAACGGCTGCGGGAGCACGATCCCGGAGATGACCGACCCGACGCAGATCGCCCGCTGGGTGCAGGACACGCTCGACCTCATCGAGTTCGCGACGGGCGACGTGTCCACCACCTGGGGTGCGAAGCGCGCCGCCCTCGGTCACCCCGAGCCGTTCGAGCTGCCGTACATCGGGCTCGGCAACGAGGAGAACACCACCACGTTCGAGGCCAACTTCCCGGCGTTCCGTGACGCGATCGCGGCCGCCTACCCGGACGTGAAGATCATCTCCAACTCGGGTCCGGACGACACCGGCGCCCGGTTCGACACCCTCTGGGACTTCGCCCGTGAGCAGGACGTGGACCTGGTCGACGAGCACTACTACAACGACCCGAGCTGGTTCCTGGCCAACACCGAGCGGTACGACTCCTACGACCGCGAGGGTCCGCACGTGTTCCTGGGCGAGTACGCCTCGCGCGGGAACACCTGGTGGAACGGCCTGTCCGAGGCCGCCTACATGACCGGGCTGGAGCGCAACGGCGACCTGGTGGACCTCGCGTCCTACGCGCCGCTGCTGGCCAACGAGTCGTACGTCCAGTGGTCGCCGGACGCCATCTGGTTCGACAACGACGAGTCCTGGTCCAGCGCCAACTACTGGGTCCAGCACCTGTTCTCGAACAACGTCGGCGACCAGGTGGTGCCCAGCGTCCTGACCACCCCGTCGGTGGAGCCGCAGCCCCTCGACGGGGGGGTGTTCCTGTCCACGTGGGCCACTTCGGCCGCGTACGACAACGTCCGCGTGACCGAGAACGACGGCGGTGCCGTGCTGTTCGAGGAGGACTTCGCCGACGCGTCCGCCTGGTCCCCGCAGACCGGCGACTGGTCGGTGGTGGACGGCGAGTACGTGCAGTCCAGCACCACCGTCACCGACGCCCGCAGCATCCCGACCGGCGCCTACGAGCAGGACTGGAGCAACTACACGCTCGAGCTCGACGCCCGCAAGACCGCGGGTGCCGAGGGCTTCCTCGTCGGGTTCGCCGCGGGCGGTCCCAGCGACTACTTCTGGTGGAACCTGGGCGGCTGGAACAACACCCGCCAGGCGCTCCAGAAGGCCGACGGCGGCGGTGCCGGTGAGGTGAAGGCGGTCGAGGGCCACAGCATCGCGACCGACCAGACCTACCGGGTCAAGATCGTCGTGCAGGACCGGCACATCGAGCTGTACCTCGACGGCGTGCTCCAGATGTCCTACGACGACCCCGCCCCCGCGGCGGACGTCTTCCAGGTGGTCACCCGCGACGAGGACAGCGGCGACATCGTGGCCAAGGTGGTCAACGTCTCCGCGGTCACGCAGCGCACGCAGGTGGAGGTCTCCGACGCGGAGATCGCGCCGACGGGCTCGGTGACGGAGATCGTCGCGCCCCCCGGGGCGACCAACACCAAGACCGCACCCAGCACGGTCGAGCCGGTCACGCGGGAGATCGACGGGCTGTCCTCGTCGTTCACGTACGACCTGCCGCCGTACTCGGTCACGTTCCTGACCCTGCACACGGTGCCGGCGGACACGACGGCCCCGACGGTCGACTCGCTCCTGGTCTCCCCCGATGCCGTGGGCGACTGGCGCGCGGCCCCGGCGACCGTCGTGGCCACCGCGTCCGACGACCGGGCGGGCGTCTCGCTCGAGATGTCGGTCGACGGCGGGCCGTGGACGCAGACCGGTTCCGTGCAGGTCGACGGCCACGGCGAGCACACCGTCGCGGTCCGTGCGACGGACGCGGCCGGCAACGTCTCCGAGGTCCGGTCGGTCACGTTCGCACTCGACGCGATCGCTCCGACGTCGGCGGCGACCGTGGACGCCCAGCGGCGGGTCACGCTCACCGGGGCCGACGAAGGCTCGGGGGTGGACCGGCTCGAGTACCGGATCGGCACCGGCGCCTGGACGACCTACGCCGCCCCGGTGCAGCTCGGCGTGGGGGCGACGACCGTCGAGCACCGGGCCGTCGACCAGGTGGGCAACGTGGGCACCACGACGAGCACCCCGGTGCCCGCCGCGAATGCCGTGCGCTCGACCACGACGGTGTCCATCGCACCTCGGCCGGTCCACCGGACGTCGCAGGCCACGGTCACCGCGACGGTCCGGGCGGCCACGGGCTCAGCGCCGACAGGTGACGTCACGACCACGGTCCGGGGCGTGCGGCTGCACGGCGACGGACCGGTCGTCGCGCAGGTCACCGGGGCTCTGACGCCCGGTGCGCAGCGGGTCTCCACCGCCACGCTGCGACTGCCCCGGCTGCCGGTCGGGCTGTACCTGGTCGACACCCGGTACGCCGGAACGCCCACCGTCCAGGCGTCGACCGACCGGAGGCTGCTCATCGTCCTTCCGTGACGGAGCAGACCGAGCGGGGCGCGTGCGCGGGGGACCGCGCAGGCGCCCCGCTTCGTCGTGTCACCCGAGCCGATCGTGACCATCCCGAGATCTGGATGTTACTTATCGGTAAGACCCTCGATATGCCGGACACATCTGTGTGCTACCCATAGCCCACTGAGAACCCAGCCGGCGGGAGCGCCCCTGCGCGCCCGCGGCTCTGACAGAAGAGGTAGCGCATGACCTCCCTCGCACCATCACGCCGCCGCGTCCTCGCGGCGACCGCAGGCCTCGCGGCGACCGCCCTCGTGCTCACCGCATGCTCGGGCAGCGACGACGACGGCGCCGACGGCGGCAGCACCTCCGCCGGGGGCGCGCTGACCATCGGCACCACCGACAAGGTCACCACGCTGGACCCCGCCGGTTCGTACGACAACGGCTCGTTCGCGGTCATGAACCAGGTGTTCCCGTTCCTCATGAACACGCCGTACGGCAGCCCGGACGTCGAGCCGGACATCGCCATCTCGGCGGAGTTCACGGCCCCCACCGAGTACACCGTCGTGCTCAAGCCGGACCTGAAGTGGGCCAACGGTCACGACCTCACGTCCTCGGACGTCAAGTTCTCGTTCGACCGCCAGGTGGCCATCGCCGACGAGAACGGTCCGTCGTCGCTGCTCTACAACCTGGACAGCACGGAGGCGGTCGACGACACCACGGTGGTCTTCCACCTGAAGTCGGAGAACGACCAGATCTTCCCGCAGATCCTGTCGAGCCCCGCGGGCCCGATCGTCGACGAGGAGGTCTTCGCGGCCGACGCGGTGACTCCGGACACCGAGATCGTCGACGGCAACGCCTTCGCCGGCCAGTACACGATCACCAGCTACTCCTTCAACGAACTCGTCTCGTACGAGGCGTACAAGGACTACATGGGCGTGCTCCCGGCGGCGAAGACCGCCGAGGTCAACGTGAAGTACTACGCCGACTCGTCGAACCTCAAGCTGGACATCCAGGAGGGCAACATCGACGTGGCGTTCCGGAGCCTCTCCGCGACGGACATCGAGGACCTGTCGACCAACGACAAGGTCAAGGTCATCGACGGCCCCGGCGGGGAGATCCGCTACATCACGTTCAACTTCGACACGCAGCCGTTCGGCGCCAAGACGCCTGAGGCCGACCCGGCCAAGGCCCTCGCGGTCCGCCAGGCCGTGGCCGACCTGATCGACCGGGCGCCGCTGTCGGAGCAGGTCTACAAGGGCACCTACACGCCCCTGTACTCCTACGTCCCGGACGGCCTCACGGGTGCCACCGAGTCGCTGAAGGGTCTGTACGGCGACGGCGACGGCGGTCCCGACGCCGACAAGGCCAAGGCCGCGCTCGAGGACGCCGGCGTCACCACGCCGGTCACGCTCAGCCTCCAGTACTCGAACGACCACTACGGCCCGTCCTCGGCCGACGAGTACGCCCTGATCAAGGAGCAGCTGGAGAAGGACGGCCTCTTCTCGGTCGACCTGCAGACCACCGAGTGGGTCCAGTACGCCAAGGACCGCACCGCCGACGTCTACCCCGCGTACCAGCTCGGCTGGTTCCCGGACTACTCGGACGCCGACAACTACCTCACGCCGTTCTTCCTCACGGAGAACTTCCTGAGCAACCACTACGTCAACCAGGAGGTCAACGACATGATCCTGGAGCAGGCGACGACGACCGACCCCGACGCCCGCACCGCGCTCATCGAGGGCATCCAGGACGCCGTCGCCCAGGACCTGTCCACCGTCCCGTATCTTCAGGGCGCCCAGGTGGCGGTCGTGGGTACGGACGTGACCGGCACCGAGAACACGCTCGACGCGTCGTTCAAGTTCCGCTACGGCGCGCTCGCCACGAGCTGATCTCGTCCTAGCAGGCCGACGGTCCCGCCTCCGAGCACACTCGGGGGCGGGGCCGTCCGGCTCGTCGGCACCACAACACGCACGCAACAGGCAAGGAACCCATGACCTCCCTCACCACCGACGCACCCTCGGGCGTCGCGCCGGCGCCTGACGCGCGGGCGCCTCAGCGCAGGAGGCCGGGTGGCAAGCTCGGCAGCTACCTGCTGGTCAGGTTCCTGCTGATCTTCCCGACGATCTTCATCCTGGTGACCACCGTCTTCGTCCTCATGCGGGCGACGGGCGACCCGATCACCGCCTCGCTCGGCGGCCGGCTCACCGCCGACCAGCTGGCCGAGCGCATCGAGGCCGCCGGGTACGACCGGCCGATCCTCGTGCAGTACTTCGAGTACCTGGGCCGGGTGTTCCGCGGCGACTTCGGCAGCTCCATCTCCGACAACCGCCCGGTCACCGAGATCGTCCTCACGTACGGCGCCGCGACGCTCGAGCTGGCGGTCTACGCGATGCTCGTCGCGCTCGTGGTCGGCATCCCGCTGGGTCGCATCGCCGCGGCCCGCCGCGACAAGGGCGTGGACGCCTCGCTGCGCATCTCCGGGATCCTCGCCTACGCGACCCCCGTGTTCTTCGCGGGCATCCTGCTCAAGCTCGTCTTCTCGGTCTGGCTCGGCTGGCTGCCGGTCGCGGGGCGCGCGTCCACCGACACGCAGATCGAGCTCCAGCGCAACGGCGCGGGGACGGGGATCTACCTCATCGACGCGATCAGCACGGGCAACCCGGCAGCGGTCCTGGACGTGCTGGAGCACGCGATCCTGCCCGCCCTCGCGCTCGGCCTGCTGACCGGCGGAATCTTCCTGCGGCTCGTCCGCACCAATGTCATCGGCACCCTCAACACCGGCTACGTCGAGGCGGCCAGGTCGCGCGGCGTCAACGAGCGGCGACTGCTGCGCCAGCACGCCTGGCGCCCCGCGCTCGTCCCGATCATCACCGTCATCGGCCTCCAGGTCGCGCTGCTGCTCAGCGGCGCCGTGCTCACCGAGAAGACGTTCGAGTGGAAGGGCCTCGGGTTCCAGCTGGTCCAGTACCTGCTCGCGCGCGACTTCGTGGCCGTCCAGGGCATCGTCGTGCTGCTCGCCGTGGTGGTGGCGCTGACCAACTTCGTGGTCGACGTCATCGCCGCGCTCGTCGACCCCAGGATCAGGTACTGACATGACCACCGAGATTCCCGAGGGCCTCGTCGTCGCCCACGCCGCACCGCCGACGCCCGAACACACGTCGCTCTGGAAGCGCCTCCCCGTGGTGCACCAGGTCCGCACCAGCGTCGGCCTCCAGCGCACCATGCTGCTCGTCGGCATCGTGCTGACGTTCGTGTTCCTGTTCGTCGCCGCCTTCGCGCCGCTGCTGGCGCCCTACGGCTACGCGCAGCTGAGCTCCGGCGACGTGAACTTCGGAGCCCAGCAGCCGCCGTCCGCCGAGCACTGGCTCGGCACCACCGTCGGCGGCTACGACGTGCTGTCGCGCACCATCTGGGGCGCCCGCCCGGCGTTCCTCGTCATCGTGGCCGCCGTCGTGCTCTCGATCTTCATCGGCGTCATCGTCGGCCTGGTGTCCGGGTACTTCGGCGGCTGGGTCGACCGCGTGCTCGTCGTGATCGCGGACGCGCTCTTCGCGTTCCCGTCCCTGCTGCTCGCCATCGTGGTCGCCATCGTCATCAGCGGCGGGCAGTCGTCGATGTGGGGCGGGGTCATGGCGGCCGCCATCTCGCTGAGCGTCGTGATGATCCCGCAGTACTTCCGGGTGGTCCGCGCCGAGGTGGTCCGCGTCAAGGCCGAGGCGTTCGTCGAGTCCGCCCGCGTGATCGGCTCGGGTCCCGTGCGGATCATGGGCCGGCACGTGCTGCGCAACTCGACGCGGACGCTCCCCCTGATCCTCACGCTGAACTGCTCCGAGGCCGTCCTCACGCTCGCCGGGCTCGGGTTCCTCGGGTTCGGCATCGAGCCCACCAAGGCCGGCGACTGGGGCTACGACCTGTCGCGGTCGCTCTCGGACGTGACCAGCGGCATCTGGTGGACCGCGGTGCCGCCCGGCCTCGCAATCGTGCTCACCGTGCTCGGCGCCACCCTCGTCGGCGAGTCGCTCAACGACCTCGCGGACCCGCGCCTGCGCACCCGCCGCGCCGCGAAGGCCGCGGCCCTGAGCCCGGTCACCGCCGTGCCCGGCGGGGTCGCCACCGACCGCGTCCCCGGCGTCGAGAGCATCGACGAGCTCGAGGGACCGTCCGACCTGTTCGGCGGGAACGACGGAGAAGGAGCGCGCTCATGACCGCCGAGAACGTCGTCGACATCCAGGACCTGCGGGTCTCGTTCGCCACCGACTCGGGCACCGTCCGCGCGGTCGAGGGCGTCACGCTCCAGGTCGCGGCCGGAGAGGTGCTCGCGATCGTCGGCGAGTCGGGGTCGGGCAAGACCGTGACCGCCCGCTCGATCCTCGGTCTGCTGCCCGAGACCGCCCTGACCAGCGGGGCCGTCCTGCTCACCCGCAAGGACGGATCGGCCACGCACGACATCGCCACCCTGCGGGGCACCGGCCTACGGGACGTGCGTGGGCGCGACGCCGCGATGGTCTTCCAGGAGCCGTCGACCGCCCTGAACCCCGTGTTCCCCGTGGGCTGGCAGATCGCGGAGGGCCTGCGCGCGCACGGCAGGCTGTCCGACAAGGACGCCCGCGCCCGAGCCATCGAGGTGCTGCGGCTGGTCGGCATCCCCGACCCGGAGCACCGCGTCGACCACTACCCGCACCAGTTCTCCGGCGGCCAGAAGCAGCGCATCGTCATCGCGCAGGCCCTGGTGCTCGACCCGGGCCTGATCATCGCCGACGAGCCGACCACGGCGCTCGACGTGACCGTGCAGGCGGAGATCCTCGACCTGCTGCGTCGGCTCCCGCAGGAGTTCGGCTCCGCGATCGTCCTGATCACGCACAACATGGGCGTCGTCGCCGACCTGGCCGACCGGGTCGCCGTCATGTACGAGGGCGAGATCGTGGAGCAGGCCGACGTGCACACCCTGTTCTCGGCACCCCAGCACCCGTACACGCGGCGGCTGCTCGACGCGGTGCCGCGGGTCGGCGGGCGTCGCCTGCGCGACCGCGTGCGGGTGGGCGACGAGCTCGACGCCATGGTGGTCGACCAGTCGGCGACGCCCGTCGTCGAGGCGACAGACCTGCGCATCGTCTACCCCGGCCGGCTGCGGCAGCCCGACTTCACCGCGGTCGACGGCGTCGACCTGGTCATCCGGCCCGCCGAGGTGCTCGGCCTGGTGGGCGAGTCCGGCAGCGGCAAGACGACCATCGGCCGCGCGATCGCGGGCCTGACGCCGATCAGCGACGGATCCCTGAAGGTCCACGGCGTCGAGATGCTCCGCGTCAAGGAGAAGACGTTCCGCCCGGTCCGCAAGCGCATCGGGTTCGTGTTCCAGGACCCGGCGACCAGCTTCAACCCGCTGCTGACCATCGCGCAGTGCGTCGCCGAGCCCATGGTGGTGCACGGCCTGGCGCCGAACCCGCACGAGGCGCGGCCGAAGGTGGACGAGCTGATGGAGGCCGTCCAGCTGCCCAAGGCCTTCGGCGACCGGTTCCCGCACGAGCTCTCGGGTGGCCAGCGCCAGCGCGCCAGCCTGGCCCGGGCGCTCATCCTGGGCCCGGAGCTGCTGATCGCCGACGAGCCGACCAGCGCGCTCGACGTGTCCGTGCAGGCGCGCGTGCTCGACCTGTTCGCCCGGCTCCAGGCCGAGCTGGGCTTCGCGTGCCTGTTCATCAGCCACGACCTGGCCGTCGTCGACCTGCTGGCCCACCGGATCGCGGTCCTGCACCGCGGCGTGCTGGTCGAGGAGGGCACGGGCGACGAGGTGCTCGGTGCGCCTAAGCACCCGTACACCCAGCGGCTGCTCGCGTCGCTGCCCGTGCCGGACCCGGTCGAGCAGGCCGCCCGCCGGGAGACGTGGAGGAACCTGCGCGCGCACGGGTGACGTCGGGTCTGTTCACCCCCGGGTGAACCGGTCCGCCCCCTAGCGTGACCGGGTGACCGCCGCTGACCAGCCCGTTCGCTCGCGCCTGGTGCGCGTGCTGAGCGTGCTCGCAGCGCTGGCCACGATCCCGCTGTGGGCTCCCCCGGACCACGTGACGACGTCCACGGGGGTGTTCATGGTCGCCATGGCGGTGCCGCAGGGCGTCGCCACCGTCCGGGTGGTGTCGCTCGCGATGGTCGTGGTCCTCGCCGTCGCCACCCTCGTGGTCGACCGGAAGGCAGGCGCGGTCGCGGCCCGCCGGCTGGCCGTGCTGTTCGTCGTGCCCGCGGTCAGCCTCAGCTGGGTCGGCTGGCGCACGGAGGGCGGTGGCAGCTACACGGTCGCGCTGGTCGGCTCGCTGGGTCAGGACCCGCCGCACGCGTTCGAGTCGCCCTGGCTGCCCGTGGCCGTGGCGCAGGCGGCGCTCGTCGTGCTCCTGTGGGCGCTCGCGGTCCTCGGCCTCGTCGCGCGGTTCAGGCGCTGAGCGGCTGCGCGCACGCCTCGCGGCGGGCCGTGTAGCGGTCGTAGAGCGTGACGATGAGGGCGACCACGTACGCGAACAGCAGCACGTCGCCCACGGACACCTGGCTGGGTTGCCCCGGCTGCGCTGTGGCGAACGCTGCGAACACCAGCATGGCGACCACGCTGATGACCGTGTTGACCACCACCTCGACACCGAGCGCCGCCCGCCGCCGCCGCAGCGCGAGAGCCGCGTGCACCAGCACCGTCCCCGCGACCACGAGCGCGACCACCGAGAGCCGCCCCTCCGCCAACGGGTACGACTCGAACAGAACCATCGTGACCAGGCCCGCCAGCGCGACCTTCTCGACGAGATGGCCCACACCGGTCGGCGCGACCCCGACCGGCCCCCTCGGCACCCAGCCCACGCGTACGGCGATCACGTCCGCGTCCAGCGTGAACGGCCAGTCCGCGGGCGGCAGGCGCCGAGCCACGCGCCGGCCGACGACGACCAGCACCACCGCAAGGACCGCCAGGACTCCCCACACCCACGGGTGCTCGGTGACCAGCTCCCCGAACTCGTCCGTGAAGTCCAGCTGCGCGACGTGGATCCACCACTCCTGCGGCAGCTTGATCACCACCCAGATGAGCCCCGCCGTCCACAGGAGCGCAGCCCTGCTCAGCCGGGCGGCGTCCCAGCGCGTGCGGACCACCTCGAGGGCGATCACGAAGTACTCGAACGTGTTGGGGAAGACCATGAGCAGCCAGCGCGCGTCGGTGACCTCGAAGAGGAGCACCCCCACCAGCCGGTAGTACCAGAGGAATGCCGCCACCCCGACCGCGAACGGGTTGCGCCAGTTCCGCAGCACCGACAGGTACGCGATCGTCAGGTAGTAGATGTCCAGCGCCTTGTCGTACGACTGGTAGTTGTCGAGCGGGAAGTCCGTGAACGCGGCGAAGATCGACTTGTCGACGCCGTCGATCACCAGCGCGGCGAGGATGGCCGGCAGCGGGAACCGCGGGATGAACAGCGGGACCACCAGACGCAGGCCGACGACCAGCACGAACACGGTCCAGTCGAGGCTGCTCGCGTCCGCCATGTGGGGACTGTAGCGACGACGGCCGTAGTCGGTACCCTCTGCGCGTGACCGCGCCGACCCTCAGCCGAGCCGACCGGGTGGCGACCGTCCTGACCCAGATCGCCGCTGTGCTCGCGGTGACGGTCGGCATGGCGACCCAGCTACGGGGGACGGAGCTGGGCCTGCCTCCCGATCTCGGCTGGGCGATCGGCACCACCGTCGTCGTCCTGCTGTCGGCGGCGGCCTCGCTGCCGGGCCGAGCGGCCGCACGGATCGCCGTCCTGCATGTCGTTCCCGCGCTGCTGCTCTCGCGGTGGTGGTGGTCAGGACCGCGCGACACGAGCTGGGTCGTGTGGTGGGACGCGTCCGCCGGGGCCGCCGCCGCGCTCGTCGTCCCCGCGGTCCGCGTCGCCGTCCCCGTGCTGCTCGGGCTCCTCTGGATGCTGACCGGGATCGGCGTCGTGACGCACGTGCAGGTGTTCAGGGGACGGCGGCGGGCTAGCTCCGCGCGATGACGATGAGCAGCATGGTCACCAGGAAGCCGGTCACCAGGTTGAGCCAGAGGAACCGTCGCCACCCCGCGTTGGCGCGTTCGCAGTCCTCGTCGCGCACCGACCAGAACTGCGCGGTGCTGATCGCGTACGGCACGGGCAGCACCGCGGCGAGCGTGCCCGGCCACGGGACCACCAGCAGCACGGCCGCGGCCAGGACGTAGAGCACGGTCGAGGCGACGACGGTCGGGTGCGCCCCCAGGGCGGTGGCCACCGACGCGATCCCGCCCTCGCGGTCGGCGCGGACGTCCTGCACCGCCCCGAACGCGTGCGACGCCATGCCCCACAAGACGAACGCGACGAGCACCGGCCAGACCGTGCGGGCGCCCAGATCGGCGTCCACCAGCACCAGCGCGTAGAGCAGCGGGCCGACGAAGTGCATCGCGGACGTCAGCGAGTCCAGCACCGGGCGCTCCTTGAAACGCAGCACGGGCGCGGAGTACGCGACGACGAGGAACAGGACGAGCGCGAGCGTGAGGTTGGCGGCGAGGTCGCCGACCACCAGCAGGTAGACGACGAACGGCACGGTCGCGACGACGCACGCCCACAGGATCCGCCGGTGCACCTCCCGCGCCCGGGCCGGCTCGACGAGGCCGCCCTCGATGCCACCCTTGCGGGGGTTGCGCAGGTCCGAGGCGTAGTCGAACACGTCGTTGATCCCGTACATCAGCAGGTTGTACGGGCCGAGGAAGAACAGGGTGCCGATGACGAACGTCGCGTCGATCCGCCCGCCCGTGGCCAGCAGGTATCCCGCGGCGAACGGGTAGGCCGTGTTGATCCAGGAGAACGGCCGGGACGCCGCGAGGACCTCCCTCACGCGCGGTCCTGCCGGCTCTTCCGCCGCCCGAGGGCCACCCAGAGCACCGGCATGCCGACGCCGGCGGCGATCGCGTAGGCGAAGTCCTCCAGGGGGGCGCCCCAGATGTACCGGCCGAGGATCTTGTCGGGGTCGAACACGTAGAGGCCGACGTCGATCATGACCGTGTCGAAGACGGCCGTGAGCACGCACAGGTGCAGCACGGTCCAGACCAGCGGCATGCCGCGCATCCCGCGCAGCACCCGCCACGAGACGGCACCGAGCACCGCCAGGACGAGGAGGTTGAGCACGATGTTCGTCATCGCGTCCCCTCGTCGTCGAGGGCCCGGCGCCCGGCCTCGCGCAGCGCGGAGCTCTGGTCGAACCAGCGCCACGCGAGCAGGGCCGTGTAGCAGAGCAGCGCGAGGAAGAACGCCTCCTCCACCGGCAGCTCGGGAGCCAGCAGCAGCCCGGTCATGTGCGGCGAGTCCCCGCGCGCGAAGATGCCCAGCACCAGCCCGAGGCCGTCCCAGAGCAGGAATCCGACGACGCCGATGCCGACGGTCAGCGTCGCGCGGCGCGCGTCCTCCCAGAACGCGAGCCGGAACCGGCGGTCCAGCAGGGCGAGCCCGCCGAGGGAGAGCAGCAGGGCGCCGAGGTACGCGAACCTCATCCGACGGACTCGCTCCAGACCCCGCGGGGCCGGGCTGCGGCCAGGAACCCGGGGCGCAGCGGGGCGGGCAGCGGGTGCGACGAGGTCTCACCCAGCATCCGCTTGACCACCAGCTCGGCGCTGATCAGGCACATCGGCAGTCCCACACCCGGGATCGTGCCACCTCCGACGTGCAGCACGTTGGGGACGCGCGACGACACGTCACCCGGCCGGAACATCGCGCTCTGCCGCAGCGTGTGCTCCATGCCCAGCGCGCTGCCGCGCCAGGCCGAGAAGTCGCGGGCGAAGTCGGCGGGGCCGACGACGCGTCGGGTGACTACCCGGTCGCGCAGGTCCGGGACGCCCGCCCAGGAGCCCACCTGGTCGAGGAACCGGTCCGCGTGCCGCTCGAGCGCCTCCCCACCGAGCGAGGGGTCGGCGGGGAACGGGACGAGGACGAACAGGTTCTCGTGGCCCGGCGGGGCCGCGGTCGGGTCGCTCGCGGTGGTCCGCGAGACGTACATCGACGCCGCCTCCGGCACCCGCAGGCCGTCCGCCGGCGTCGACCGGCCGGTGCCCAGGATGTCCTCGAAGTTGCCGGGCCAGTCCCGCGTGAAGAACAGGGAGTGGTGCGCCAGCTCCGGGAGCTCACCGCGCACGCCGGCCATGATCAGCAGCGCCGAGATGCCGGGTCCCCGGTTCTCCCACCACGGGTCGGGCAGGTCGCGGTGCTCGCCCAGCAGGGCCGTCTCGGTGTGGTGCCGGTCCGCGGCGGACACGACGACGTCGGCCGGGATCACCGAGCCGTCCACGAGCCGGACCCCGCGGGCGGTGCCGGACCTGCGCGGGTGGCCGAGCGAGGGCCGGGCGTCCTCGATCTCGATCGAGGCCACATCGGCCTCGGTGCGGATCTCGACACCCTCCTTGCGGGCGATCCGCTCGAGCGCCTCGATGACCGTGTACATCCCGCCGCGCGGGAAACGTACGCCGTCGACCAGGTCGAGGTGGCTCATCAGCGAGTACAGGGCGGGGACGCGGTACGGCGACGACCCGAGGAACACCGCGTGGTACCCGAGCACCTGGCGCAGCACCGGATCGGTGACCGTCGCGGCCACCTTGTCCGCCAGCGTGCCGGTCAGCAGGCCTGCCAGCGTGCCGGTCTGCCGGACGATGTCCGCGGTGAGTTGCCGGTCCGGCCGCGCGAACGTGGTGTACAGGAAGGAGTCGAGCGCGGTGCGGTACGCCTGCGTCGACGCCTCCGTGTAGCGCCGGATCGCCTCGCCGGCGCCGGTCTCGCGCGCCTCGAACGTCGCCCAGTTGGCCTCCTGGTCACCGACCACGTCGAACGGTTCCGCGGGTCCGCCGTCCGCCGGCTCCGGGAACAGCCGGTACGCCGGGTCCAGCCGCTCGAGTTCGACGTGGTCCTCGATCCGCTCGCCCAGGAGAGCGAACGCGTGCTCGAACACCTCGGGCATGAAGTACCAGGACGGTCCGGTGTCGAACCGGAAGCCGTCGATCGACACGGTCCCGGTGCGGCCGCCGAGCTGGTCGTGCCGCTCCAGCAGGGTCACCAACGCGCCCCCGCGGGCGAGCAGCGCGGCGGTGGTCAGTCCGGCGATGCCGCCGCCGATGACGACGACGCGCCCGGGACGGGGTGCGGTCATGCGCCGACCTCGCGACCCGACCGCGCCTCGGCCAGCACGGACTCCCCGACGACGAGCAGCTTGACCGGGGCGGGCAGTCGCACCCGCCCGGTGAGCAGCGACTCGGGCGGCCGCGTGGCGATCTCGTCGAGCAGACGCTGGTAGAGCGCGAGCGTCGCGCCCACCGCGTAGCGGGCCCGTCGCGGCAGGGTCGGCACCGCGGCCCGGGCGACGGCCACGTCCGCGGTGATCTCCGCGAGGATCGCGTCCAGCTGCGCCTGGTCGAGGCGGCCCGGGGTGGTCCCCGGGAAGTAGGTGCGCCCCAGCTCCTGCGTGTCGTCGCCGAGGTCGCGCAGGAAGTTGATCTTCTGGAACGCCGCACCCAGCGCGCGGGCTCCGGCCACCTGCGTCTCGTCGGGCTCGCGGACGGGCTCGTCGGGACGCCGGTCCTCGTTGAGGAACGCGCGCACGCACATCAGGCCGACCACCTCGGCCGACCCGTACACGTACGCGTCGAAGCTGGCCCGGTCGTGCTCGTGCACCGTCAGGTCCGCGCGCATCGAGGCGAAGAACGGCGTGATCTCCGCGGCCGTGATGCCGACCCGGCGGGCGGTCCGCGCGAACGCGTGCACGATCAGGTTGGTGGAGTACCCCGTGCGCAGGGCGCGGGCCGTCTGCTCCTCCAGCTCGTCCAGCTCGGCCCCCGCGTCGTCGCCGCGGTAGGTGTCCACCACCTCGTCGGCCAGCCGGACCAGCGCGTACACCGCGCGGATGTCCTGCTGGGCGCGCCGACCGAGCAGCCGGGTGCCCAGGCCGAACGACGTGGAGTAGGCGGCGAGCACCCCGGCGCTGGTGCGCGCGGCGGTGGCGTCGTACAGCCGGAGCGCCCGGTCACGGGCAGATCGCACGTCCGACATCTGCTCCCCCGGCACTCAGTGACCCCGTCCGACGAGATCGTCGACGACGCCCACAAGGTAGCCCCCCAGCGGCTGCGGCAGGCTGCCGACCGCCAGCGACCGTGCGTGCAGCCCGGTCCGTCGGGTCAGCTCCCGGACCGCGTCCAGCGCCCCGCTCGACACCATGACGTCCCGCACGGCCGCGGCCCCCGCCTCGTCCAGGTCGGGCCGGCCCACGTGGGCGTCGAGCACCGCGCACCCGGTCGCGTCGGTCATCGCGTACGCCCTGCGCAGCAGCTCGGTGCGCTTGCCCTCGCGCAGGTCGGAGACCACCGACTTGCCCGTCACCGCGGGGTCCCCGAACACGCCGAGCTCGTCGTCGGTCAGCTGGAACGCGACCCCGAGCGCCGAGCCGACCGCGTCGAGCTGCGCGATCCGCTCCTCGTCCGCACCGGCGAGGATCGCGCCGACGACCAGCGGCAGGCTGCCCGAGTACGCCGCGGTCTTCAGCTCCGCCACCGCGAGCGCGTCCACGTCCCGTGGGGAGAACAGGGCGGCGGTCACGTCCAGCAGCTCGCCGACCACGGTCGTCTCGATGCCCTCCGCCAGCAGCCCGACCACGCGCAGCAGCGCCGCCCGGTCCCCGGGCGCACTCACTACCAGGGAGAACGCCGACGCGATCGCCAGGTCCCCCGCCAGCAGGCCGGCGGCGAGCACCTGGTCGTCCACCGCTCGGTCGTCCAGTCCTGTGCCCGCGAGCCGGTGGCGCGCGGAGCCGGCGACGTTCGGGCGCCCGCGGCGCACCTCGTCGTGGTCGAGCAGGTCGTCGTGCACGAGCATCGCGGTGTGCAGCACCTCGATGGCGGCGGCGACCGGCGCGATCGCCGCCCGGTCCGTGCCGCCGAGCCCGAGGTACGCGGCGACGGCAAGCCGCGGCCGCATGAGCTTGCCGCCGATGACGCCCGCGAGGTCCGTCCACAGGCGCGCAGCCACCTCGGACCGGCCTGCGGCCACCCGGACGCGCGCCTCGACGAAGTCCTGCAGGACCGCCGCCGTGACGGCCATCGCCCCCTCGACCGCTTCGGCGAGGTCGGCTGCGTCCGCCGTCCGCACCGACTCCTGGCGCACGTCCTCGCTCGCGGCGACGACTGGCGCGACCCCTGACTTCCCGGCCATCGGCCCCTCCTGTCCCTGCTGCTGGAACCGATCCGCGAGCACCTGCGGAGGAAATCCTCAGCCTACTGAGGGCCCACGAGTCCGCCACCGCGCACGCTTGTCGAGCCTCTTCGGCCCGCGACCCGTCGATGGATGCACCCGGGGCGAACTTTCCGACCCGCAGGCATCGGTACGCTCGGTGACATGACATGGCTGGTCACCGGGGGTGCCGGGTACATCGGGTCGCACGTGGTGCGGGCGTTCGGGCAGGTCGGGCTGGAGACGGTGGTCCTCGACGACCTGTCCAGCGGGCACCGGGGGTTCGTCCCCGACGGAGTGCCGCTGGTCGAGGGGTCGATCCTCGACACCGACCTGGTGGCGGACACTCTGTCCCAGCACGGCATCGTCGGCGTCGTGCACCTGGCGGGCTTCAAGTACGCCGGAGTCTCGGTGGACCGCCCTCTGCACACCTACGAGCAGAACGTCACCGGCACCGCCCACCTGCTCGAGGCCATGGCCGCGCAGGGCGTCGACGCGATCGTGTTCTCGTCGTCCGCGGCCGTCTACGGCACCCCGGACGTCGACCTGGTCACCGAGACCACGGCCACCACTCCCGAGTCGCCCTATGGGGAGTCCAAGCTCATCGGCGAGTGGCTGCTGCACGACCAGGGCCGCGCCGTCGGCCTGCGCCACACGTCCCTGCGGTACTTCAACGTGGTCGGGTCGGCCACCCCGGACCTCTACGACACCAGCCCGCACAACCTCTTCCCGCTGGTGCTCGACGCGCTGGTGGAGGGCCGCACCCCGCGCATCAACGGCACCGACTACCCGACGCCGGACGGTACCTGCGTCCGCGACTACCTCCACGTGGCGGACCTGGCCGACTCCCACGTCGCCGCCGCCCAGGCGCTCGCAGCGGGCCGCGCCCTGGAGCCCGTCTACAACCTCGGCTCCGGCGACGGCGTCTCGGTCCGGGAGATCATGAACGCGATGGCCGAGGGCACCGGCATCCCGTTCGAGCCCGAGACCGCCCCGCGCCGCCCGGGAGACCCGGCACGCATCGTGGCCTCGGGCGAGCTGGCGGCCCGCGACCTCGACTGGACGATGCGCCACACGCTCCTGGACATGGTCACCAGCGCCTGGGAAGCCCGCCAGGCCCACTAGCCCAGGCTGTGAGGTTCAGAGCGCCTGGAGCCTCGGCAGCTGCTCGACGAGGGCCTCCAGCACCGACTCGTCGCCGGCGTAGATCCCGTCGGCGCGGGGCCAGTGCACCACCACGTCCGTGAACCCCAGCGCCGCGGCGCGCTCGATCCCCTCGGTCACCACCGCCGGCGAGGTCATCGAGAAGACCGGCGCACCATCCAGGCTGAGGTACCGGCGCAGCGGCGGCGCGCCCGCGGGCCTGGCGGAGTGCTCGATGGCGTCCAGCTGCTCGAGCATCGTCGCCAGACCGGTCCACCACTGCTCCTGCGCGGCTGAGGCCTCGGTCGGCACGTCCTCGGTCGCGTACGCCGGGCCGTAGGTGGCCCACCCCTGCCCGTACCGCGCGGCCAGCGTCATGGTGCGCGGCCCGTTGGCGGCGACGACGAACGGCGTGCGCGGCTGCGCGATCGTGCCGGGGATCATCCGCGCCTCGTCGGCCCGGTAGAACGCCCCCTGGTGCGACGTCACGGGCTGCGTCAGCAACGAGTCGAGCAGCCCGACGAACTCCTCGAACCGGCGGGTCCGCTCGCCGCGTGTCGGCGGGTCCCCGGTGACCGAGGCGTCGAACCCCTCACCGCCCGCCCCCAGGCCGAGCAGGAACCGACCGCCGCTCACGTCGTCGAGGCCCATCACGTCCTTGGCGAACGGGACCGGGTGCCGGAAGTTCGGCGACGCCACCCAGGTGCCCAGACCGATCCGCTCGGTGACCGCCGCGGCCGCGGCCAGCAGCGGCACCGTGGCGAACCACGGCTGGTCGACGAGCGTGCGCCACGCCAGGTGGTCGTACGTCCAGGCGTGGTCGAAGCCCCACTCCTCGACCTGCTCCCACTTGCGCCGAGCCGACGCCCACCGCTCCTGCGGCAGCAGCACGATCCCCACAGCAACCATGCGCCGACCCTATGCGTGCGCGTGGTGCTCGCGGCCCGTGGTGGACGGCGGTTCCAGCTGGAACGTGCAGTGGTCGACGTCGAAGTGGCCGGCCAGGCAGTGCCGCAGGTCGTCGAGCACGCGGCCGGCCTCCCCCCGGGACAGGAGGTCGTCGGGCACCTCGACGTGCGCGGACAGCACCGGTACGCCGGACGTGATGGTCCACGCGTGCAGGTCGTGCACGCCGAGCACGCCCGGGACGCCGCAGATGTGCGACCGGATCGCATCCAGGTCGACCCCGCGCGGGGTGGCCTCGAGCAGCACCGTGCCCACCTCGCGCAGCAGGGCGACGGCCCGCGGCACGATCATCAGGCCGATGAGCACGGACACGATCCCGTCGGCCCTCAGGAACCCGGTGGCCAGCACGACGACGGCGGCGACGACCACGGCCGCGGAACCCAGCAGGTCCCCGAGCACCTCGAGATAGGCGCCCCGGACGGTGAGCGACTCCTCCTGCCCGCGGCGCAGCAAGGCCAGCCCCACACCGTTCGCGGCGAGCCCGACGACCGCCACGGCGAGCATCAGCCCGGCCTCGACCTCACCGGGGTCCAGGATCCGCGCGATCCCGCCGACGATCACCCCGACCCCGACGGCCGCGATGACCAGCCCGTTCACCAGCGCCGCCAGGATCTCGGCGCGCTGCCAGCCGAACGTGCGGGCGGCCGTGGCGGGCCGGGCGGCCAGCGCGGTCGCACCGAGCGCCAGGCCCACCCCGGCGGCGTCGGTGAGCATGTGCCCGGCGTCGGCGATCAGCGCGAACGACCCGGAGAGCAGCCCGCCGACCACCTCGACCACCAGCACGACCAGCGTGAGGACGAGGACCGCGAGCAGCCTGCCGCGGTGAGCCTGCGCCGCGGTGGAGTGACCGTGCCCGTGGTCGTGTCCCACCGGTTCAGTCCCAGCCCAGCTCGTGCAGGCGGTCGTCGTCGATGCCGAAGTGGTGGGCGATCTCGTGCACCACCGTCACGGCCACCTCCTCGACGACCTCCGCGCGGTCGTCGCAGATGGCCAGCGTCGGCAGCCGGAAGATCGTGATCCGGTCGGGCAGCGCGCCGGCGGCCCAGAACTCGCCGCGCTCGGTCAGCGGGGTGCCCTCGTAGAGACCGAGCAGCTCGACCTCGCCCTCGGGTGCCTCGTCCTCGACCAGCACGACGACGTTGTCCATCATGGCCGCCAGCTCGTCGGGGATCTCGTCGAGGGCGTCGCGGACGGCATCCTCGAACTCGGCGAGCGACATGTCGACCATGGCACCATCCTGCCTGCTCATCGGGACGGGCCGAGGGGTGATGACCGCCACTGCCGCATCGCTTTGGAGTTCCGGCCGTCGAACCCGTATGCTCATCACCGGTCATCCGGCGCCTCGGCGTTGGGGGTTGGATGTTCGCGTTGGACAAGCCCCCATCGTCTAGCGGCCTAGGACCCCGCCCTTTCACGGCGGTAGCACGGGTTCGAATCCCGTTGGGGGTACGAGCACGACCAGCAGTTCAGCAGCACCGAGCAGTACGGCCTTGCAGCAGTTCAAGGCCCCGTAGCGCAGTTGGTTAGCGCGCCGCCCTGTCACGGCGGAGGTCGCGGGTTCAAGTCCCGTCGGGGTCGCTCGATACGCCCGGTCAGCAGTTCTGTGATGAGCAGAGACCGGGCCGCGTCGTTTCGGCCACTTAGCTCAGTTGGTAGAGCGTTCGACTGAAAATCGAAAGGTCGGCAGTTCGACCCTGCCAGTGGCCACATCACAGGAGCCCCGCCCGGATCTACCGGAGCGGGGCTTCGTCGTGCGCGCCGCGGCACAGCCGCCCGCCCCGGACTCCTAGGCTGGGACCACCGCACGCCGCACGAGGAGGACTCATGGCCAGCACGCCTGGCGCCGACCGACCCCGCAGCTTCTTCGACCGCTTCACGGAGCCTCTGGCGGACCGCGCCCGCGAGAAGTTCGAGCAGGTCGAGGACCACGTCCGCGAGGCCGTGCAGACGGAGATCGACGCGGTCACGCGCAGCGTCCGGGCGCGCGCGATCGAGGTGCGGCCCGCAGCGTTCGGGTTCGCGGCGGCCGCCCTGGTCAGCTTCTTCGGTCTCGCACTCCTCATCACGGCCGCCGTGCTGGGCCTCTCGCACGCGGTGGACGCCTGGCTCGCGGCCCTGCTCGTCGGCATCGCCCTGCTGCTCGTCGGAGCGGGCCTCGCCGCCTGGGCCCGGCGACGACTGCCCCCGGGGCCGGCCGTCTCGGTCGTCCGCATCCACGAGCCCGTGCACCCCGCCGAGGAGCAGGTCCACCCCTGGGCGGACTGAGACTGCCTCGCTGATCAGGGGCCTCTCCCCTCGCGTCACGCATCGCAGACCACCAGACTGGGTGCTCAACGGATGTGCAGACGAGAGGCCGTGCCCATGACCACCCAGTCGGGACCCCCGGGCGACGAGAAGTCGCTCGGCCAGTTGGTGTCCGAGATCAGCGAGCAGGCCGCGCGGCTCGTACGCGCGGAGATCGACCTCGCCAAGGCAGAGATCACCGGTCGGGCGCAGCAGCTCGGCATCGGCGCCGCTCTGGTGGCCGTGGGCGGCGTGCTCGCTCTCTACCTGCTCGCCGCCGGGATCGCGCTGACGGTCATCGTCCTGGACCTCTGGGTGGACCTCTGGCTCGCCATGCTCATCGTGTGCGTCCTGCTGCTCATCGTGATCGCGATCCTGGTGCTGGTCGGCATCAACCGGATCAAGGCCGGTTCGCCCCCCACCCCGGCCAAGGCGATCGAGGGCGTCCACGAAGACATCGCGACGGTCAAGGCAGGGTTCTCCGCATGAGCGACGAGTCGAAGCCCAAGGACGCCCCCAAGCCGTTCACCACGCCCGAGATGGAGGCGTTGGAGGCCGAGCTCGCGCTCACCCGCGCGCAGCTGGCGTCGAACGTCGACGAGCTGGTGGCGCGGCTCGACCCGCGCGCGCAGGCGGGCCGGGCGGTGGAGTCGGGGCGTCAGCTGTGGAGCGACGCGAAGAACAGCGACGCCGATCCGGCGGCGCGCAAGAAGGCGTTCGCCGTGCTGGGCGGGGCCGCGGCCGGCGCTGCCGCGCTGCTGGCGCTCATCGTGGCCGGGCGCCGCAAGAGCTGACGCGCGACGACGGCGTGGTGCGCTTCATCGCGACCCACGCCGTCGTCGTCCAGCGATGGCTCACCTCTCAGGGCGCGCCGACCGACGTCGACGGCCCCAGGGGGCAGGAACGGTGGGTCAGCCTTCAGAGGGGCGCTGCTGCGGGATCCCGTTGAGCAGGTCCCGCACCTCGGACTCGCGGTACCGGCGGTGGCCGCCCAGGGTGCGGATCGAGGACAGCTTGCCGGCCTTCGCCCACCGGGTGACGGTCTTGGGATCGACCCGGAACAGAGTCGCGACCTCCGAGGGAGTGAGCAGGGACTCGGAGTCTGTGGCGTGTGCGTTCATCTGCTGCCTCCTGGCGAGCGTGCGGCCTGCGTGACGACGGAGTCGGCAACAGGCCAGTTCAGGTGCGAGTGGTGCGGGTCCTGCGGGTGTGAAACGTTCTCGATCTGGTAAGGGTACGGGCTGAAGCCCCCAAACCTGACATCGCCCCACTAGCATGAACGAAAGCCTCAGACAGCGCGTTCCGGGACACGGTCCCGTAACGAACTTTCGCGGCGCTCTCATACACTTCTCATACTTCGCGGCCTTCTGCCGTACGAGCAGCCTAAACCCGACCAATCGGTCATACACGCTAGGACGCGCGGATCGTCCACCGGGCGCTGGACGCCGGTCCTGCTCCCGCCAGGTCACCGCCGGGGAGGACGTGACGCGCGTCGCCCGGGGCGAGTGGTCGGAATACCGAACGAGCATGTACCGTTGCCCCACGAAGAGACGATTCAGCACCCCGGGGCCGCACGTGTCAGCACGGAGCCGCCCCGCATCCACGTAAGAGGGGGTCGATGCCATGGGGCGCGGCCGTCAGAAGGCTAAGCAGACGAAGGTGGCCCGGGAGCTGAAGTACTTCAGCCCGGATACCAACTACCGAGCTCTCGAGCAGGAGCTCACGTCGCACGGCCACAACGATGTCGTCACCGACAACCGCCCTCGCGCGGTCGTGGAGACGGACACTGACGACGACAGCGACGAGTACCGACGCTGGTCGGACGACGATCGTTGACCGTTCGCATCACCTGCGCTGAGGCGTAGGCACGCACACGCACCGCACCATCCCTCGGGGTGGTGCGCGCGTGTGCGCACACGCGCCGTCAGACCCGGTACGCGCCCGTGAGCTGGACGGCTCCGCCGTGCACGCCCTTGGTGCCGGCGACGAATCCCGGCGCGCCCACCGCGTCGGTGCGCGGGTCGGCGTCCCGGACGGTGCCCAGCTCCCACGCCGGCAGCCCCAGCTCGCCCGCGTGCGCGAGCACTCCCGCCACGGCGTCGGCCGAGACGATCGCCACCATGCCCACGCCCAGGTTGAGCGTGCCCTCGAGGTCGGTCCACGGCACCTGACCCAGGCGCTGCACCAGCGAGAACACCGGCGGCAACGTCCAGCCGCCGCGGTCGATGTCCGCGACCAGCCCCTGCGGCAGCACGCGCGCGACGTTCGACGCGAGTCCCCCGCCGGTCACGTGGCTGAACGCGTGCAGACCGGCGACGCCCGCCCGCTCGGCCAGGGCCAGGCAGTCGCTCGCGTACACGCGGGTCGGCTCGAGGAGCTCCTCGCCGAGCGTGCGGCCCAGCTCGTCGACGTGGCGGTCCAGCGTCCAGCCGGCCACGGAGACCACCTTGCGGACCAGCGAGTAGCCGTTGGAGTGCAGCCCGCTCGAGCCGAGCGCGAGCAGCACGTCACCGGCACGCACCCGCTCCGGACCCAGCAGCCGGTCGGCCTCGACCACGCCCGTCGCGGCACCGGCCACGTCGTACTCGTCGGGACCCAGCAGGCCGGGGTGCTCGGCCGTCTCGCCGCCGACGAGGGCGGTCCCGGCCACCGAGCACGCCGCCGCGATGCCGCGCACGATGCCCGCGATCCGCTCGGGCACCACGCGGCCGCACGCGATGTAGTCGGTCATGAACAGGGGCGTCGCGCCGACCACGACGATGTCGTCCACGACCATGCCCACCAGGTCGAACCCGATGGTGTCGTGGATGTCCAGCGCCTGCGCGATGGCCACCTTGGTGCCGACGCCGTCGGTCGACGTCGCCAGCAGCGGCTTGCGGTAGGTGAGCAGGGCGCTGGCGTCGAACAAGCCGGCGAACCCGCCGACGCCGCCGAGCACCTGCGGGCCGTGCGTCGCGCGCACGGCGTCCTTCATCAGCTCCACGGCCTTGTCGCCGGCCTCCGTGTCCACACCGGCCGTGGCATAGGTGACCTGCGTGCCCTGCGGGGCGCTCACGGGTGGTCCAGCGCGCTCGCGCCACCGGCGCTCGGCACGATCGAGAGCAGACCGTCCTCGGGTGCGCCCAGCGGCAGCTCGCTCTGCTCGAGCAGGAACTTGCCGAGACGGTCCGCCGGCGGCAGCTCGATCGGGTACTGACCGGTGAAGCACGCGGCGCACAGCTGCGACGCGGGCTGCTCGGTGGCGGCGATCATGCCCTCCGGGGAGATGTAGCCGAGCGAGTCGGCGCCCAGCGACGCGGCGATCTCGTCGACCCCCAGGCCGTTGGCGATGAGCTCGGCGCGGGACGCGAAGTCGATGCCGTAGAAGCAGGGCCACTTGACCGGCGGCGAGCTGATCCGCACGTGCACCTCGGCCGCCCCGGCCTCCCGCAGCATCCGGATGAGCGCGCGCTGGGTGTTGCCGCGGACGATCGAGTCGTCCACGACCACCAGGCGCTTGCCGCGGATGACTTCCTTGAGCGGGTTGAGCTTGAGCCGGATGCCCAGCTGGCGCAGCGTCTGCGACGGCTGGATGAAGGTGCGCCCGACGTACGCGTTCTTGGTGAGCCCCTGGCCGAACGTGATGCCGGACTCGGCCGCGTACCCGACGGCCGCGGGCGTGCCGGACTCCGGGACGGGGATGACCAGGTCGGCCTCGACGGGGTGCTCGACGGCGAGGCGTCGGCCCATGGCCACGCGGGCGGCGTGCACCGACCGGCCGGCGATCGAGGTGTCCGGGCGGGCCAGGTAGACGTACTCGAAGACGCAGCCGGCGCGGTCGACCTTGGCGAACCGGCTGCTGCGCAGGCCGTCGGCGTCGATCGCGATGAACTCGCCGGGCTCGATCTCACGCACGAACGAGGCGCCGACGATGTCGAGCGCGGGCGTCTCGCTGGCCACGACCCAGCCGCGCTCGAGGCGGCCGAGCACCAGCGGACGCACGCCCTGCGCGTCGCGTGCGGCGTAGAGCGTGTGCTCGTCCATGAAGACCAGGCTGAACGCGCCGCGCAGGCGCGGGAGCACCTCGAGCGCGGTGGCCTCGAGGGTGTGGTCCGGGTCCCCCGCCAGGAGCGCGGTGATCAGCGCGGTGTCGGTGGTGTTGCCGCGGGCGAGCTCCCCGCGGCGCTGGCTGCCATAGCGCTCGGCGACGAGGTCCACCAGCTCGGCGGTGTTGGTGAGGTTGCCGTTGTGACCGAGGGCCACGGTGCCGGCGGCGGTAGGGCCGAGCGTCGGCTGCGCGTTCTCCCAGGTGCTGCCACCGGTGGTCGAGTAACGCGTGTGCCCGATGGCGATGTGCCCCTGGAGGGCGTTCAGCGCGGTCTCGTCGAACACCTGGGACACGAGGCCCATGTCCTTGTAGACGAGCAGCTGCTGGCCGTTGGAGGTGGCGATGCCCGCCGACTCCTGACCGCGGTGCTGCAGCGCGTACAGGCCGAAGTAGGTGAGCTTGGAGACCTCCTCACCGGGGGCCCACACACCGAAGACGCCACAAGCGTCCTGGGGGCCTTTTTCGTTGGGGAGGAGGTCGTGGTTCAGACGTCCGTCTGCGCGGGGGGCCACGTGCCTATGGTCGCACACGCCACCGGGCGTGCACGGAACGCGCTCAGCCCTCAGACGTCGGTGCGGACCGCCCGGCGGACGCTGCGCCGGTCGGCGAGCACGGCGAGCGCGCCGCCCACGAACCCGCCGAGCACGGCCCCCGCCACGGCCATCACCGTGCGCACCGCACCCTCGCCGTCGAGGAACGAGATGAAGCCGGAGCCGTCGGACACCCACGGCGCCGCGGGCCGGATGATCGCGACCAGGACGAGGGCGACGACGATGCCGACAAGGGCGCCCGCGGTGATGAACGCCCCGTACTTCGGCGCGTGGCGGACGGTGGCCGGCTCGGCGACCGCCGCGAGCTCCTGCTCCGAGGGGATCGGCACGCCGCGCGCGTCGACGACCGGCTCGGGGATCGCCGGGGGCACGTCGGGCTGGGGGTCGTCAGGCACCCCGTGATCTTAGGTCAGCGGGTCCGGGCCGCCTGCAGCGGGAGCCACTCGCGCAGGTCAGCGCGCTCCCCCGAGGCGCGGATCCGGCCGGTGCCGACGGCGTCGTCCCAGGTCAGCACGCCGGTGGCGAGCGCCAGCCACGTCTGGGCGTCGGTCTCCACGACGTTCGGCGGCGTGCCGCGGGTGTGACGAGGACCCTCCACCGCCTGCACCGCGCCGTCCGGGGGGACCCGCACCTCGACCGCGTTGCCCGGAGCCACCTCGGCCAGCTCCTCGAGCGTGAACCGCACCGCGGTGCGCCGGGCGGGCGTCGGGACGCCGGCCGGGTCGGCCCGCCAGACCGCGAGCGCGGCGCGACCGTCGGCGGGATCGGTGCGGCGGCGGGGAGGCATGGGGACGATTCTGCCTCCGGCGGCGCTAGCATCCTGTCCATGACCTCGACGACCTGGCGCTGGCTGCACTAGACGCAGCCCGCGGTCGTCCTTGCCCCCGAGCTGCTCACGCGGCGTCGGGGGCATCGCTGTCTCCGGGGCACGTGCGCGGCTCACGTCCCCCTGGAGGAGTCCTCATGACCCGCATGCTCACCGGCGAGCGCCCCACCGGCCCGCTGCACCTCGGCCACCTGTTCGGCACCGTGGCCAACCGCGTCCGGCTCCAGCAGTCCGGCGTCGAGACGTTCCTGGTGCTCGCCGACTACCAGGTGATCACCGACCGTGAGTCGCCGGGCGACATCGCAGGCAACGTGCGCGAGATCGTCCTCGACTACCTCGCCGCCGGCATCGACCCCGACGCCGCGACGATCTTCACGCACAGCGCGGTGCCCGCCCTGCACCAGCTGATGCTCCCGTTCCTCTCGCTGGTCAGCGCGGCGGAGCTGGAGCGGAACCCCACCGTGAAGCAGGAGCTCGCGGACTCCGGCAGGTCCCTGTCCGGTCTGCTGCTCACCTACCCGGTGCACCAGGCGGCGGACATCCTGTTCTGCCACGCGGACGTCGTGCCGGTGGGCAAGGACCAGCTGCCGCACCTGGAGCTCACGCGGACGATCGCGCGCCGGTTCACGTCGCGGTACGGACCCTGCTTCACGGAGCCCGAGGCGCTGCTGTCCGAGGCGCCGACCGTGCTGGGCACCGACGGCCGCAAGATGAGCAAGAGCAACGGGAACGGCATCGAGCTGCGGGCGACCGCCGACCAGACCGTCCGCGCGATCCGGTCCGCGAAGACCGACACGGACCGGCACATCACCTACGACCCGGCGTCGCGACCCGAGGTGGCCAACCTGCTCCTGCTGGCGTCGCTGTGCACGGGAGTCCCGCCGGAGGTGATCGCCGACGAGGTGGGCGGCCGGGGCGCGGGGCAGCTCAAGGCCGTCGTGGCCGACGCACTCGTGGAGCACCTGGCACCCCTGCGGGCTCGTCGTGCCCTGTTCGCGACCGAGCCCGGGCTGGTCGCGGAGATCCTCGCGGCCGGCAACGCCCACGCGAACGAGCTCGCGGACGCCACGATCCGCACCGTCCGCGAGCTCATGGGGATGGTCTACGCATGAGGTCAGTCGAACTCGCGATCGCCCCAGCCACTCAGCTGCCACGTCCCGGCCTCGTCGTCGCTCGTGATCTCCGGGCCGCCGTACGACATGCCCATCGACTCGACCGAGAGCCGGGCCGAGGCGCCCCCCTCGACCGTGACCTCGAAGACGACCTGGTGCAGCCCGGACGACCCCTCGTCCGGCACCGAGCCGACCTCGGGGGTGACGGTCACGCCGGTGCCCTCGGCGAGCAGCTGGACCGTGCCCCCACGGCCGCCGAGGCAGAGCACCACAGGAACCGGCGTGCCGAGGGGGTGCGGTTCCTCCGAGTACCCGTAGCCGGCGCCGAGCCCCGGGTCGCCGCGCGTGTACAGGTGATTGCAGTCGGCGGCGTCGTCATACGGGTCGGGGGGCTCGCCCGAGCAGCCGGCGACGAGGGCGACGGCGGCGACCAGCGCGACGGCGATCGGCTGTCTCATCCCCCGATCGTGCCCGGCGCCGTGCCGTGACTGCATCGATCTCGTCGCGCGTCACCCGGTCGCCGACGCACGAGGGCCCGCGGGGGACGCACCCCCGCGGGCCCTGGCGATCAGGCTCCTACCACTTCGCGTTGCGGGCCAGCTCCAGGGCGATGTCCTGGAACCACGCACCGGCGGACGGGCCGCCGTTGCAGGTGCCGTCGGACTCGCCGGGCAGCTTGACCCAGAGCAGGGCGTCGAGGCCCGAGCCGTCGTTGACCAGCGCCGGCTTGTCGCCGAGCGCCCGGCCGCGCGGGTTGCACCACTCGCCGTTGGAGCCGTTGCCGTTGCGCGAGGTGTCGATGACGAACTTCTTGCCGCCCAGCTGCTGCGAGATCTGCTGGCCGTACGTCTTCGACGCCGCGGTGGTCTGGTAGTTCGACGTGTTCAGCGCGAAGCCGACCGCGTACTCGAAGCCGATCTGGTTGAGGCGGCTCACCGCGGTGCTGACGGGCAGCCAGGACGAGTGGCCGGCGTCGATGTACACGCGGGCGCCCTTGAGGGTCAGCGACTTGGCGGCGTACTTGAGGAAGCCGACGCGGTCGCCCTGACCGGCGCAGTCGCCCAGCTGGGCGAGCGCGTCGGGCTCGAGGATCACGTACGGGTTGCCGGTGATCCCGGAGGCGACGGTGTCGATCCAGGTCGCGTACGCGCTCTCGGCGACGCCGCCGCCGGAGTACGAGCCGCAGTCGCGGCCGGGGATGGCGTAGACGACCAGCATCGGGGTCTTGCCTGCGGCCACCGCGCGGGCGGTGTAGTCGGCGACCTCGGCCTTGGCGTGCGCCGGGTCGGCCCAGTTGCCCACCCAGTAGGCCTGGGGCGTGAGCGCGATCTTGGCGAGCAGCGTCTTGTCGGTGCCGCTCGCCGACTGCCAGGCGCGGTAGCCCTGCGTGGTCGGGTCGACGTAGAAGCCGCTGGTCGGCTGCGGGGTCTGCGTCGGGGTCGGAGTAGGAGTCGGCGTGGGGGTCGGCGTGGGCGTCACGGTCACCGTCGGGGTCGGGGTGGGTGTGGGGGTCGTCGTCGGGGTGGGGGTCGTCGTCGGCGTCGTGCCGGTGCACAGGGTGCCGTTGACCGTGAACGTACCGGGGACGGGGTTGGAGCCGCTCCAGGAGCCGTTGAAGCCGAAGCTCGTCTTGGCGCCGGTGGCCAGCGAGCCGTTGTACGGCAGGCTCGCGACCGAGACCGCGGAGCCGCTGGTGCTCGCGGTGCCGTTCCACAGCTGCGTGATCTTCTGACCGCCCGTGAACGTCCATCCCACGGTCCAGGAGCTCACCGGGTCGCCCAGGTTGGTGACGGACACGTCGGCGCCGAAGCCGCTGCCCCACTGGTTGGTGATCCGGTACTCGACCTTGCAGCCGGTGGCGGCCTGCGCGGCGGTGGCGGCGGTGACGGCGGTCAGGCCGGCCACCGCGACGGCCGCGGCGGCGAGCAGCGCGGTGGCGGTTCTGCGGGTGGGCATGGATCTCCTCGGGACGACGACGGGCCAGTTCGGGTCCGGGGTGGCTGCCGTCCTCGTCGACGACGCCGCACCCCGGTCCCGACGAGGAAACCTGACGACCCATCGCCCTGGCGAGCGCACGGCACGATCCGAAACGATTAGGTCCTGGATTGGGCTCGTCGATGCGCTTCCGCGGGCACCTCAGCCGCGGGGTCGGCCCGGCCCGTGCATCCCCCGCTGGTACTCCTTGGTGATCTTCTTCCACCGGTCCCGCTCCTCGGCGCGCGCCCGGACGTCCGAGCGCCGGGCCTGGTACGCGGCCTCCTTGGCCAGTCGACGCCAGCTGTCGAACCTGCGCTCCGGCAGCTCCCCGCTGTCCAGCGCCTCCTGGATCGCGCAGCCCGGCTCCCCCGCGTGGTGGCAGTCCGCGAACCGGCACGCCGCCGCCAGCTCCGCGACGTCCGCGAACGTGGTGTCGAGCGCGTCGGCGTCCGCCACCAGACCGACCCCGCGGATGCCCGGGGTGTCGATGAGCATCGCGCCACCCGCCAGCGGGACCAGCTCGCGGTGCGTGGTGGTGTGCCGGCCGCGCCCGTCGGCCCGTCGCTCGCCCGTCTCCATGACGTCGTAGCCGGCCAGCGCGTTGACCAGCGTCGACTTGCCCGCGCCGGACGGCCCGACGGCAACCAGGGTGGCGCCCGGCACCAGGAGCGCGCGCAGGGCGTCGAGGCCCTGGTCGGTGGGGACACTGACCGTGTGCACGTCGACCGCGAGGGCCACCGCGGCGACCTCGGCGGTCATACCCTCGGGGTCGGGAACCAGGTCCGCCTTGGTGAGCACGACCACGGGCTGTGCACCGGACCGCCACGCCAGGGTGAGCAGCCGCTCGATGCGGCCGAGGTCCGGATCGGGCTCCAGGTGCTCGACCACGAGGACGACGTCGATGTTCGCCGCGAGGGCCTGCACCCGGGAGGTGGCGCCGGCGGTGTCCCGGACCAGGGCGGTCGTGCGGGGCTGCAGGACGGTGGTGGTCTCGTCGACGCGCAGCCAGTCTCCGACCGTCGGGGCGAGCCGGTCCCCGTCGTCCGTGGCGACCAGACCGTCCCGGTCCAGCGTCACGCGTCGGGGCTCGTGGGCACCGTCGAGACCGTCCGCGGGCAGCACCAGGACCGCGCCCTTGTCGGCACGGACCACGCGGAACAGATCAGCTGGCACATCTCGACGGTAGGAGCCGGTCCGGCCCACGCACCACGGAAATACCCGCGGCAACCCCCGCCTCGGGCGTCGAGAACAACCTGAGTGGCGATCTCCGGGTCGAGAACGCCACCCAGGTTGTTCTCGCGCAAGCCGACGTCGTCGCGCCCGCGCTGCCGGCTGTCAGCCGAACCAGTGCGGGAGGGTCGCCTCGTGGGCCTCGCGGGCCTCCGCGAGGGGCAGGGTGAACAGGCCCTGGACCTCGACGGCCGGGCCGTGCACGTGGTCGGTCTCGTCGACCGGGGTGCCGGCGCCCGGCGAGCACGACTCCGCGGTCTCGCCCAGCCGCAGGGTGGGGACGCCGCGCGCGGTGCACAGGTCGACCAGGCGGACCTCCTCCGAGCGCGGGACCGCGACGAGCACGCGGGCGGTCGACTCCGAGAACAGGGCCTCGAACGGCGTGACCCCGTCGCGCTCGCAGATCGGGTCCAGAGCGACCTGGACCCCGACGCCGTAGCGCAGGCTCGACTCGATGAGCGCCTGGATCAGCCCGCCCTCCGACAGGTCGTGGGCGGCATCCACCAGGTCGTCGCGGCTCGCGTGCGTGAGGACCGCGGCGAGCCGGCGCTCGGCGTCCAGGTCCACCGCGGGCGGGAGGCCGCCGAGGTGGCCGTGCACCACGTCGGCCCAGGCGGAGCCGTCGAGCTCGGGTCGGGTGGTGCCCAGCAGGTAGACGGCCTGGCCGGGGGCGGTCCAGCCGGACGGGGTGGCGTCGGCGACGTCGTCGAGCACGCCGAGCACGCCCACCACCGGGGTCGGGTGGATGGCGGAGTCGATCAGGCCGGGCTCGCCGGTGCCGTTGTAGAGCGACACGTTGCCGCCGGTGACAGGGACCTCGAGCACCTGGCACGCGTCGGCCAGGCCTCGGATGGCCTCGACCAGCTGCCACATGGAGTCCGGGTGCTCGGGGCTGCCGAAGTTCAGGCAGTCGGTCACGGCCAGCGGGCGGGCGCCCGTCGTCGCGACGTTCCGGTACGCCTCCGCGAGAGCCAGCTGCGCGCCGGTGTACGGGTCCAGCTTGGCGTACCGACCGTTGGCGTCGGTGGCCAGCGCGACGCCGAGCCCGGTGGACTCGTCGACCCGGATCACCCCGGAGTCGTCGGGCTGCGCGAGCGCGGTGTTGCCCTGCACGAAGCGGTCGTACTGGTTGGTCACCCACGCCTTGGAGGCCAGGTTGGGGCTGGCCAGCAGGCGGAGGGCGGTCGCGCGGATCTCCGCGTTGGTCGACGGCTTCGCCAGAGCGGCAGTCGTGTCGGCGTTGAGCGCGTCCTGCCACGACGGACGGGCGTAGGGGCGGTCGTAGACCGGGCCCTCGTGCGCGACGGTCTTCGGGTCCACGTCGACGATCCGCAGACCGTGGTGGTCGATCGTGAGGCGGCCCGTGCCGGTGACCTCGCCGATCACGGCCGTCTCGACGTCCCACTTGCCGGTGATGGCCAGGAACTCGTCGAGCTGGTCGGGCCGGACCACGGCCATCATGCGCTCCTGCGACTCCGACATGAGGATCTCGCCGGCGGTCAGCGTGGGGTCGCGCAGCAGCACGTTCTCCAGGTCGACGTGCATGCCGCCGTCGCCGTTGGAGGCCAGCTCGCTGGTGGCGCAGGAGATGCCCGCGGCGCCGAGGTCCTGGATGCCCTCGACCACACGCGCGGCGTAGAGCTCGAGGCAGCACTCGATGAGCACCTTCTCCATGAACGGGTCGCCCACCTGCACCGACGGACGCTTGGAGGGCTTGGTGTCGTCGAACGTCTCGCTCGCCAGGATGGACGCGCCACCGATGCCGTCGCCGCCCGTGCGCGCACCGAACAGGACGATCTTGTTGCCCGTCCCGGACGCGTTGGCCAGGTGGATGTCCTCGTGCCGCAGGACGCCCAGGCACAGGGCGTTGACCAGCGGGTTGCCCTGGTAGGAGGCGTCGAACACCAGCTCGCCGCCGATGTTGGGCAGGCCGAGGGAGTTGCCGTATCCACCGACACCGGCCACGACGCCGTGCACCACGCGAGCGGTGTCGGGGTGGTCGACGGCGCCGAAGCGCAGCTGGTCCATGACGGCGACCGGGCGCGCGCCCATCGAGATGATGTCCCGCACGATGCCGCCGACGCCCGTGGCCGCGCCCTGGTACGGCTCGACGTAGGACGGGTGGTTGTGCGACTCGACCTTGAACGTGACCGCCCAGCCGTCACCGATGTCGACGACGCCGGCGTTCTCGCCGATGCCGACCAGCAGGTGCTCCTTCATGGCCGGCGTGGTCTTGTCGCCGAACTGGCGCAGGTGGTTCTTGCTCGACTTGTACGAGCAGTGCTCCGACCACATGACCGAGTACATGGCCAGCTCGGCGGCCGTGGGGCGACGGTCGAGGATGTCGCGGATCCGCTGGTACTCGTCCGGCTTGAGGCCCAGCTCCGCGAACGGCTGCTCCTGGTCCGGGGTCGCGGCGGCGACGTCGACGGTGTCGGTCTGGGGGGCGCGCGCAGGTGCGGTGGTCATCGATTCCCTCGGTGGAGACCCGTGGCTCGGCGGCGCGCGTGCCCGGTGGCGCGAGCAGGCCCGGCCGACGTCGGCAGACGCGCACAGGATACCGGCGGCAGGCGGGGAGCCGGACCCGCGTCCGCCCGTCCGAGTTGCACGACTCGTCCTGGTGTGTGACGGTCCTCACATGAAAGCGCTTCCTACGGACCCGGGCTCGGTGACGATCTACGACGTCGCCGCACGTGCCGGCGTCGGGATCGCCACCGTCTCGCGCGCCCTGCGCGGATCGGCGCCCGTGTCCGACGCGACCCGGGCCAAGGTGCTCGCCGCCGTGGCGGAGCTCGGCTTCCGCCCCAGCCACGCCGGCACCTCGCTCGCCGCCCGCACGCACGCCGCCAACGGCATCGTGTTCCCGGACCTGTCCGGCCCGTACTACGCCGAGGTGCTGCTCGGGTACGAGGAGACCGCCTCGCGGCTCGGCCGCAGCGTGCTGGTCCTGGCCACCCACGGCCGGGAGGACCCCGAGTCCTCCGTGCGCGACCTGGCCCGCCGCGTCGACGGCCTCGTCCTGCTCGGCCGCACGGTCCCGGACCACGTGATCGAGGAGCTGAGCGCCTTCGGCCTGCCGGTCGTGGTCGTGGCCCGGCCCGAGGTCGGCGCCGTCGACTCCATCCGTGCGGACGGGCTCACCGCCGCGCGCGCCCTCGGCGAGCACCTCGCCGGGCACGGGTTCCGCCGGATCGCGTTCCTCGGCTCACCCGAGGAGTCGCCCGACGTCGCCGAGCGGTGGCGCGGGGTCCGCGAGGGCCTCGGCAAGCACGGCATCGAGCCCACCGTGACGCCGTGCCTGTTCGACGAGGCATCCGGCACGCGCGTCGCGGCGGCGCTGCTCGCAGGCCCGGAGCGTCCCGACGCCCTGGTCTGCGCCAACGACGAGATCGCCCTCGGAGCGATCGTCGCGGCGGAGGCGGTCGGCCTGCGGGTCGGCGTCGACGTCGCAGTCACCGGCTGGGACGACGTCATGGCCGCGCGCCACGCCCGCCCCGCCCTCACCACCGTCCGCCAGCCGATGCGCACGCTCGGGTCACTCGCCGCCGAGGTGCTCGACCAGCGCATCACAGGACACCGCACGACGCCGCGGCACGAGTCGCTCGCCACCGACCTGGTGGTCCGCGACAGCTGCGGCACGCACCCCTGACAGACCCCACGAGGGGCTGTCCAGGTTCGAGGAGGAACCATCATGAGGAGATCCACGCGCGTCAGCGTCGCCGCGCTGGCCGTCACGGCGTTCGCCCTGACCGCCTGCGGCCGGAGCGACACCCCCGAGGAGGCCGCCACGGCCGAGGCGGTCGCCACCGGGGACGTCAGCGGCACGGTCACCGTCTGGGCCATGGGGACGGAGGGGCAGGCGCTCGGCGAGTTCGCCGCGGCGTTCACGAAGGAGAACCCGGACGTCACCATCGATGTCACGGCCATCCCCTGGAACGCCGCCCACGACAAGATCGCGACGGCGATCGCGGCCGACGAGACCCCGGACGTCTCGATGATCGGCACCACCTGGATGGGCGAGTTCGCCACCAGCGGCGGGCTCGACCCCACACCGCCGGACCTCATCGACGAGTCGACGTTCTTCCCCGGCGCCTGGGGCTCCACCGAGGTGGGCGGCACGTCCTACGCGGTCCCCTGGTATGTCGAGACGCGCGTGCTCTACGTCGACACCGCGCTGGCGGAGCAGGCCGGCGTCTCGCCGACCCCCGCCACGTGGGAGGACCTGATGGCGACGTCGAAGGGCATGCAGGCCGCCGGCGCCCAGTGGGGCATCACGCTCCAGGCCGGCCAGACGGGCGCGTGGCAGACGTTCCTGCCGTTCGCGTGGCAGGCGGGCGCGGAGATCATGAACGAGGAGCAGACGGAGTTCACGTTCGACAGCCCCGAGTTCGTCAAGGCGCTCACCTACTACCAGTCGTTCTTCACCGACGGCGTCGCGCCCAAGGAGCTTCCGGAGGGCACGCTCGAGTCCGACTTCGTCGCCGGCAAGATCGGCGCGTTCCAGTCCGGCCCGTGGCACATCGGTCTCCTCAACGAGACCGGCGGCGAGGGCTTCGTCGACAGCGTGACGCTCGCGCCGCTGCCCGCCGACGAGAAGCAGGCGTCGTTCATCGGCGGCAGCAACCTCGCCGTGTTCAAGAGCGCGGAGAACCGCGACGCCGCCTGGAAGTTCGTCCAGTGGCTCAGTCAGCCCGAGGTCCAGGCCGACTGGTACGCGACGACGAGCGACCTGCCGTCGGTGCAGTCCGCCTGGGAGCAGGGTGACCTGGCCGACGACGCCGCGCTCGCCGTGTTCGGCGAGCAGATGACCACCGCCCAGGCGCCCCCGTCGGTCCCGACGTGGGAGCAGGTCGCGAACGTCATCGACACCGAGCTGGAGAAGGTCTGCAAGACCGGCATGGACCCGCAGGAGGCCGCCACGGCCATCCAGCAGCAGGCCGAGTCGATCGGCACGGGGCTCTGAGGTCATGTCCACGACCCTGACCTCCGGGTCGGGCGTGCGGAACCCGGGGGCGGCCGAGCAGGCCGCCCCCCGGATCCGGCGTTCGTCCCCGATGCACCGTCGGCGCAGCATCGCCGCGTGGGGGATGGCGGCACCGTTCGTGCTGTTCTTCCTCGTGTTCACCGCGTGGCCGGTGGTGTCGTCGCTCTTCATGAGCGTCACCGACATCAAGAGCCGCGACCTGCAGAACCCGTTCTCCGTGAACCTCGTCGGGTTCGAGAACTTCTCCACCGTGCTCACGGACCCGCTCTTCCAGAAGGCCGCGCTCAACACGCTCTACTTCGTCGTCGTCGGGGTGCCGCTGACGATCCTGATCGCCCTTGCCATCGCGATCGCCCTGAACACCGGCATCACCAAGCTGTCCGGGTTCTTCCGCGTCGGCTACTACCTGCCGGTGGTCACCTCGATCGTGGCCGTGGCCGTGGTGTGGCGGTTCCTGCTCCAGCCGGAGAACGGGCTGATCAACGAGGTGCTCGGCTGGTTCGGCATCCAGGGTCCCGACTGGCTCGGCAGCACGACGTGGGCCATGCCGTCGCTGATCGCGATGTCGGTGTGGCGCTCGCTGGGCACGCTCGTCGTCATCTTCCTGGCCGGCCTCCAGTCGGTGCCCAAGGCCCTGCACGAGGCCAGCGCGCTCGACGGCGCCAACGCCTGGCAGCGGCTGCGCAACATCACCCTGCCGACGCTGCGCCCGACCATGCTGTTCGCCGGCGTCATCACGGGCATCGGGTTCCTCCAGTTCTTCGAGGAGCCGTTCGTGATGACCCAGGGCGGGCCGCTGAGCAGCACGCTGTCGGTGGCGTACCTGATCTACAACACCTTCGGGTTCGGCAACTACGGCGTCGCCGCGGCCATGAGCTACGTGCTGTTCGCCGCCGTCGTCCTGCTGACCGTCATCCAGTTCAAGGTGCTGGGCGAGCGGGACGACGCCACCGGGCGACGCCGACGCTGGTTCCGCCGGACGGGGGGTGCGGCATGACCGCCACCGCCACCGCCACCGCCACCGCCACCGCGACCAAGCCCCGCGGCACGGAGGGTTCGCACCTCGGCGAGCCGCAGGCACGACCGTGGATCTACGCCGTGCTGGGCATCGGGCTCCTGCTCGTCGTCACCCCGTTCGTGTGGATGCTGCTCGGGTCGTTCAAGTCCGAGGGCGAGCTGCGCGCCAACCCGCCCACGTGGTGGCCGCAGGCGCCGACGCTGGACAACTTCCGCGAGCTGTTCACGCGCCTCGACTTCCCGCAGTTCTTCACCAACTCGATCGTCGTCGCCCTCGCCGTGACGCTCGGCAACCTGGTGTTCTGCTCGATGCTCGGGTACGCGTTCGCCAAGATCGACTTCTGGGGGCGCACCTGGCTGTTCCGCCTGGTGCTGGCCACGCTGATGATCCCCGGGATGGTCACGCTGGTCCCGCTGTTCGTGCTGGTCAGCAACCTGGGAATGGTCAACACCTACTTCGGGCTGATCCTGCCGTTCCTGGCCGGACCCTTCGGGGTGTTCCTCATGCGGCAGTTCATGCAGGGGATCCCCGACGAGCTGATCGACGCCGCCCGCGTGGACGGCGCCGGAGAGCTGCGGATCTTCGCGCGTGTGGTCCTGCCGCTGTGCAGGCCGGCGCTCGCCACGCTCGCGATCCTCACGTTCCTGGGCTCCTGGAACAACTTCCTGTGGCCGCTGGTGGTCGCCAGCACCGAGGACATGTACACGCTGCCCGTGGCGCTCGCGCTCTACAGCGTCGGGCAGAACGCGACCCAGTACGGCCTGCTGCTGGCCGGCTCCGTGGTCGTCGTCGTCCCCGTGCTGATCGTCTTCCTCGCGCTCCAGCGCCACTTCGTCCAGGGGCTGGCGACCACCGGCCTCAAGACCTGACCTCCGAGAAGGGCTCACTGATGAGACTCCGACCTCTCGCGGCCGCAGCAGCGGCTGCCGCACTCCTGCTCACCGGTGCCACGACCGCCTCCGCCGGCGGACGCCACCACGACGACGACCTCGGCCTGACCCGCCACGACCGCGCGGACCTGCACCGGTGGGGTGTCGACACGTGGACCTCGTTCGTCGCCATGACGGACGAGACCACGGGCCTGCCCGCCGACAACATCGACGCGTCGCTCGATCCCGCCACGCGGTCCGGCTACACCTCGCCGACGAACATCGGTGCGTACCTGTGGTCGACGGTCTCCGCGGAGGAGCTCGGGATCATCGGCAAGCGCGAGGCCCGCGCACGCCTGAAGCAGACGCTGACGACGATCGCGACGATGGAGCGCCACGAGCCCAGCGGCATGTTCTACAACTGGTACGACGAGGCCACCGGCGCCAAGCTCACGCAGTTCCCGAACGGCGAGACGATCTACCCGTTCCTGTCGAGCGTGGACAACGGGTGGTTCGCCGCCGCGCTCATGGTGGTCGCCACCGCCGAGCCGTCGCTGCGCAGGCAGGCCAACGCGCTCCTGGAGCCGATGAACTTCGCGGCGTTCTACGACGCGAACCAGTTCGGCGGCACCAAGCCCGGCCTCATGCGCGGCGGCTTCTGGGCGGCCCCGCCGCCGCAGGCGACCGATCCCGGGACGGTCGCGGGTTCGCCGGTGTACTTCACCAAGAACCACTACGACATCACCAACTCCGAGCCGCGGATCGCCAGCTACATCGGCATCGCCCGCGGCCAGATCCCGCCCGCGCACTACTTCGCGACCGCCCGCACGTTCCCGGCCAGCTGCGACTGGTCGTGGCTGGAGCAACGCCCGGTCGGCGTGACCCGGACGTACGAGGGCATCGACGTGTTCGAGGGCGCGTTCACCTACCGCGGCATGCACATCGTGCCCACGTGGGGCGGCGACATGTTCGAGGAGCTCATGCCCGACCTGTTCGTCCCGGAGTCGGAGTGGGCGCCGAAGAGCTGGGGCGTCAACCACCCGCTCGCGGTGCGTGCGCACATCGAGCACGGTCTGGTCGAGGCCGGGTACGGCTACTGGGGCTTCTCCCCCGCCAGCGACCCGTTCGCGAGCTACGACGTCTACGGGGTCGACGCGATCGGCATGAACCCCGAGGGGTACCCGTCCGACCGCGAGAAGACGAACGTCGACGCCGGCTACGACGGCTGCCGTCCGGCCACCAACCCGACGCCGACGTTCGGCGACGGCGTCGTCACGCCGCACGCCTCGTTCCTCGCGCTGCCGTACGCGCCCCGCGAGGCCGTCGACAACCTGCGCAAGATCGAGACGGTCCTCGGCGCGTACGGCGAGGGCGGGTTCTACGACGCGGTCGCGGTGCGCACCAACACGCAGGCCAAGCGCTACCTCTCGCTCGACCAGGGCATGGTGCTGGGCTCGCTGGGCAACGTGCTCGGCGGGGGCATCCTGCACGACTCCTTCGGCACCCGTCAGGTGGAGAAGGTCCTGCGCCCGCTCATCGGCCAGGAGGAGTTCGGCGCGGGGGTCGTCAAGTGACCGACGCGCGCGCGGACTGGGAGGACCGGATCGGTCGGCGCTCCGACACCGCGGCGGCCGGGGCGATCCCCGTCCTGGCCCCACCGGCCGGGCTGTACGCGGCGCCCGGCGTCGGCCAGGTGTCCCTGCACTGGGAACCGGTGCAGGGCGCGGTCGGCTACCAGGTGATCCGGGACGGGGTCCCGCTGGACCACCACGGCGGTGACGTCCTCGCGGTGCCGCACGGGCCGTACGCGGACACCACCGGCGAGCCCGGCGTCCCGCACCGGTACACGGTGGCCACCGTGACCGACGTCGACGTGACGGGTCCGGGGGGTGCCGAGGTGCTCGCGGCCTCGCTGCCCGTGGGTGATCCCGCCGTGGTGGAGGTGCTCGTGGACCTCGACACCGTGGTCCGGGAGCTGCCCCGGCCCTGGCGGCCGATGATCGGCTCGGAGCACCTCAGCCTGCTGCTCAGCGACGAGTCGGTCGGCGGGCAGAGCATCTCCGCCGACCTGACGAGCGCGCTGCGCGCGGCGCACGACGAGCTCGGGGTCGCCACCGTCCGGGCGCACGCGATCCTGTGCGACGACCTCGGCGTGTATCGCGAGGTCGACGGGGAGCCGGTGCACGACTTCACCGGTGTCGACGCCACCTACGACGCGCTGCTCGCCCTGGGCCTGCGGCCGGTGGTCGAGCTGTCGTACATGCCGCGCGACCTGGCGTCGGACCCGGACGTGACCGTGTTCGGGTACGCCGCGATCGTGTCCCCGCCCAAGGACTGGGAACGCTGGGGCGCGCTGGTCACCGACCTCGTGGGTCACCTGATCCAGCGCTACGGGTTGGACGAGGTGCGCGAGCACTGGTCGTTCGAGGTGTGGAACGAGCCCAACCTCGAGGTGTTCTGGTCGGGCACGCGCGAGGAGTTCTGGCGCCTGTACGACGTGACCGTGAACGCCGTGCGCGCGGTCGACGACCGGCTGGTCGTGGGCGGTCCGTCGACCGCGGCCGCCGGCTGGGTGGACGGGCTGCTCGAGCACGTCGCCGGGTCCGGGTCACCGGTCGACTTCGTCTCGACGCACACCTACGGCAACGCGCCGCTGGACCTGCGGGCGACGCTCGCGCGGCACGGTCGCGAGGACGCCGGGATCTGGTGGACCGAGTGGGGCGTGAGCCCGACGCACTTCGGCAACGCCAACGACGGGGTGTTCTCCGCGGCGTTCCTGGTCCGCGGCATGCGCTCGGCAGCGGGCCGGATCGACGCCCTGTCCTACTGGGTGGTCTCCGACCAGTTCGAGGAGCTGGGCCGTCCGCCGCGGCTGCTGCACGGCGGGTTCGGGCTGCGCACGGTCGGGGAGCTGCGCAAGCCGCGCTGGTGGGCCCTGTGGCTGCTGGAGCAGCTCGGGTCCGACGAGGTCGCGGCGACCCTGACCGGCGACGGGGCGGACAGCCTGGTCGAGGCGTGGGCGTCGCGAGACGACGACAGGATCGCGATCGCGCTCTGGAACGGGACGCTCGACCAGGGGAAGGTCGACGGGTCCGCCGCGCTGGACCGGACGGTGCACCTGGCGCTCGACGGGCTGCCGCCGGGGTCCTGGACGGTGCGAGAGTCGCGGGTCGACGCGGACCACTCGAACATCGCGGCCCTGTGGTCGTCGATGTCCGACGGCGCCGACTGGCCGACCGACGACCAGTGGGCGACCCTGCGGGCGGCCGACCGGCTGGCCGTGACCGAGCGGCCGCTGGACGGCTCCTCGATCGACGTCCAGCTGCCCAACCCGTCGATCGTGCTGGTCGAGCTGGTCCGCGTGTGAGCTCGTGGTGGCGCAGCGCCGTCGTCTACCAGGTGTACGTCCGCTCGTTCCTGGACGGCGACGGCGACGGCGTCGGTGACCTGGCCGGTCTGACCGCCGGGCTCGACGCCGTCGCCCGCCTGGGTGTCGACGGCCTCTGGCTCACGCCGGTGTACCGGTCCCCGCAGGCCGACCACGGGTACGACGTGGCGGACCACCGCGACATCGACCCCCTGTTCGGGGACCTCCCGGCGTTCGACGCGTTCGTGACGGCCGCGCACGACCGCGGCCTGCGGGTGATGATGGACCTGGTGCCCAACCACGTGTCCGACCAGCACCCGTGGTTCGTCGCGGCCCGGGCGGGCGGTCCGGAGCGGGACCTGTTCCACGTGCGGTCGCAGCCGAACGGGTGGCGGTCGATGTTCGGCGGTTCGGCGTGGTCCCCGCTGCCCGACGGCGCCTGGTACCTGCACCTGTTCGCGCCCGAGCAGCCCGACCTCAACTGGGCGCACCCGAGGGTGGAGGAGGACTTCGCCGAGACGCTCCGCTTCTGGGTGTCCCGCGGGGTCGACGGGTTCCGCGTGGACGTGGCGGGCGGGCTGGCCAAGGAGTCCTCGTACGCCGAGGTGCGCCGCGGCGCCGACCACCCGCACTGGGACCGGGCCGAGGTGCACGAGATCTACCGGTCGTGGCGCCGCGTGCTCGGTCCGGACATCGCCGCTGTCGCCGAGGCGTGGGGGCCGCCCGAGCGCACCGCCGCGTTCGCCCGGGCCGACGAGCTGGGCCAGGCCTTCGCGTTCGACATCCTGCGCACCCCCTGGTCCGCGGCGGCTCTGCGTCGGACCGTCGACGCGCAGCTGGTCGCCCACCGCGCGGTCGGGGCGCTGCCCGCCTGGGTGGTCGGCAACCACGACATCGCCCGCGCCGCCACGCGCCTCGGACCGGACCGCGCGCTGGCCCTGCACCTGTTCCTGCTCGCGCTGCCGGGCGCCTTCTTCCTGTACGCCGGCGACGAGCTGGGCCTGCCCGACGCCGACGTGCCGCCGGACCGGTGGCAGGACCCCCAGTCCCTGCGGTCCGGCGGCCGGCTGCCCAACCGCGACGGCGCCCGGGTGCCGCTGCCCTGGACGTCGGGCGACACCCTCGGGTTCACGACGGGCGAGCCGTGGCTGCCGATCCCCGCGGCGTGGGCCGGGCACGCCCGGGACCGGCAGGAGGCCGACCCGTCCTCGACCTGGTCGGTGCTCCACCGGGCGCTCTCCGCACGGTCGACGCTGTGGACCACCGAGGACCTGACCTGGGAGGACGCGCGGCCGGGCGTGCTGGTCGGCCGACGCGGCGCCGCGCGCGTGGTGCTCAACGCGTCCTCCCGGCCGTGGCGCCTGCCCGGCGGTGGCGCAGTGGTCGTCCGGAGCGGTCCGAGCGAGGATCCGACGATCGTCACCCCGTCGGAGTGTGTCTGGCTGAGCGACGGGCAGGTACCTTTCCGAGGGTGAGCGGACGGGGGGCAGCGGCGGGCGTGCTGCTCGCGCTCGTGCTCGCGGGCTGCACCCCGAGCCACGCCGGGCCGCAGCCGGAGACGTCCACACCCACGCCGACCCTCTCCCCCACCCCGGCCGCGGACCCCGACGACCCCGCGGTCGTCCGGGCGACCGGCATCCCCGTCCCGTCCGGCGCCGTGACGCTCCTGGTGTCCGCGCCCGCGCTCGAGGTGACGACGGAGGCCGACGGGTCCACCCGCGCGACCGCCCACGGCGACGCCCTGGTCGCCGCACCGGCGGGCATGTCGCTGACGGTCCTCTCCGACGGCTCGGGCGTGGTCCGGGACGGCGCGGGGACGTTCGTCGCCGGGTTCACCGCCGAACCGTGGGCGGCGCGCCTCACGCAGGTCGGCCCCGAGGTGGCCCGGCTCGCCGGAGCCGCCGACGACTCCGGGTCCGCGGGCATCTGGTTCACGGCGGCCGCCGTGGTCAGCGCGGTGTGGGGCGAGGCGGAGGGCGGTCGCTCGCTCGCGGTCACACCGAGCGGATGGGCCCGCACCGGGAGCCTGGCGGCGCAGGAGGGGTTGTGGGCGCAGGTCGTCGCCCAGGCACCGGAGGCCGACAGCCCCGGGATGCAGGCGCAGCTGGAGTGCCACGAGCTGGGCGCACCGGACAAGGCCACCTGGAACCTGGAGCCGTGGCGCCCCGACGTGAGCGCGGTCGAGATGATCCGGTCGCGCTGCAACCCGAGCTGACCTCCCGCGCGGCGCGGGCCGCTGCTACGGTCGCGGCCATGCCCCGGGACCCGACAATCCGCACATCCGGGACGGTCGGTGCGGTCGCCGCGGTCGGCTGGCTGCTGAGCGGGCTCCTGCGGGCCATCGTGGCCGGCTCGTCCTTCGGGTCCGGCTCTCTCGCGGAGCTGCTGGTGCCCGGCACGGGCGGTGCCCTCCTGCGCACAGGAGCTCCCCTGTCGGTCGTCGCGGGACTGGCGGGCGCGCTCGCGGTCGGCGCCGTCACGGGTCTGCTGACCTACGCCGTGGTCCGTCGGCCTCCCGGACGGGCCGGGGTGCTGCTGGCGTGCTGGTTCGCCGCGGTCCTCGGCTCCGTCCTCGGCCAGCTGGTCAGCGCCGCGATCGCGCCGGGGACCGCGTGGCTGACGGTCGGCAACGACGTGCAGTCCGCGCTCTGGGCCGGCCCGTACTGGGGCGTCGTGTACGGGTGGGCCGTCGGACAGGCCGCGGTGGCGCTGCTGCGGCGCTCGGGCGTGACGCTCGTCCCCGCGGCGGCGGCACGGGCGCGCGGCGCGGCCCTGGTCGCCGGAGCCGTCGTCGGCCTCGGCTGGGTGGTCACGGGGCTGCTCCAGCGCGGGATCGTCGACGCCCTCGGACCCGGCGGAGGCTCGGCGGCCCGGATCGTGCCCGTCCTGCTGCCCAACACCGCGACCGACTACCTGTCCGGCGGCACGCCGGAGGTGACAGTCGCGTTCGGGCTGGCGGCGCTGGTGGTCGGGACCGTCGCGGGGGTGGTCACGTGGGTGGCGGCCCGGTCGGCGGACCCCGCAGCCGGTCGGACCGCGTTCGTCCTCGCGGCCTGGCTCGGTGCCGTCCTCGGCTCGTCGCTGGGCCCCGCCCTCACCGCGCTCGGCTACGCCGTGGGCGTCGGCGGACGCGGGCTGTCACCCGCGCTCGTGCTCAACGTCCTGGCCGCCGGCGTCCCGACGAGCGCCCTGTGGGGCGTGCTCTACGGCTGGCTCGGCGCCGTGGCCGCCCTGGTCGTCCTGGGGCGCGCACGTCGCCGGGTCAGGCCCGCCGGTGCGCAGGCCCGCCAGCCCGCGCACCGCGCCTGAGACACGCCCGACGGGGTCAGCGCGTGTGCTTCTCCGGGACCGGCGCGTCGCCCGACGCCCGCTGCGTCCGGTAGTAGGCGCGCGCCTCGTCCTGGCGGGCCTGCTCCGCACCCGACGCGATCGGGGCACGCAGGTGCGCCTGCTCGTACCCGAACGCGTCCACCAGGGACTGCGCGTGCGGGCGCAGGCGGGCCAGCAGGCGGTCGATGTAGGACGTCACCGTGCGGGCACGCCCTGCGGACAGGCGGCCGTTGAGCAGGTACCAGGTGAGGTTCCGCTCGATGACGGTGAGCCCGAACAGGTCACGCACCCACGTGAGGACCTGTCGGGTGCCCGGGTCGGTGACGCGCTCGAGCGCCGCGGTGAACGACTCCCACTGGACCAGCTCGGCGTGCGCGCGGGCGGCCTCGACGAGCTCGTGCTGGTGCGCGTTGAACAGGGCCGCGGCGGTCGCCGGGTCGGCCTTCTGCGCCGGGCGCAGGGCCTGCGCGATCTCCGCGACCATGGTCTCGACGCGGTCGACGAGCAGCTCCCGCTGGGTGGCGGTCTCACGCAGCTGGCCGGCCGAGCGGCGCGGGTCGCCGACGTCGGCGATCGTCTGCACGGCGCGGTGCAACGGCGTGCGGTACCGGGCGGCGTCGGACGCGCGCTCGGCCACCATGCGGGCGACCTTCGTCGCGTCCAGGTGCTTGAAGCTCTTCGAGTAGTCGGTGAGCAGTCGCTTGCCGACGAGCTGGAGCAGGACCGTGTTGTCGCCCTCGAACGTCGCGTACACGTCGAGGTCGGCACGCAGGCTGGTCAGCCGGTTCTCGGCCAGGAACCCGGCGCCGCCGCACGCCTCGCGCGCCACCTGGAGCGTGTTCAGCGCGTGCCAGGTCGACGCCGGCTTGAGCGCGGCGGCCAGGGTCTCCAGGTCCTCGCGCGTCTCCGGGGTGTCGTTGCGGCCCGAGAACACGTCGTCGAACGCGGCGAGCAGGTCCTCGTGCGCGAACCCGGCGGCGTACGTCTCCGCGAGCAGCGGGAGCAGGCGGCGCTGGTGCTCCGCGTAGTCGAGGATCACGACCTCCTCGGTGGGCGACGCGGCGCTGAACTGGCGGCGCTGGTTGCCGTACGTGATCGCGATGGTCAGGCCCAGGCGGGCTCCCGTGACCGCGGCGCCGTCGAGCGAGACGCGCCCCTGCACGAGGGTGCCGAGCATGGTGAAGAACCGGCGACCGGGGCTCGCGATGGGCGACGAGTACGTGCCGTCCTCCGCCACGTCGCCGTACCGGTTGAGCAGGTTGGTGCGCGGGATGCGGACGTGGTCGAACCAGAGCCGACCGTTGTCGATGCCGTTCAGGCCGCCCTTGAGCCCGTCGTCCTCGCCGCCGACGCCGGGCAGGAACTCCATCGTGTCCGGGTCGCGCAGCGGGACGTAGAACGCGTGCACCCCGTGGTCGACGCCCGCCGTGACCAGCCGCGCGAACACGGTCGCGGCCGTGCCGTGCAGGGCCGCGTTGCCGAGGTAGTCCTTCCACGCCGCGCGGAACGGCGTGTGGATGACGAACTCCTGGGTGGCCGGGTCGTACGTCGCCGTGGTGCCGATGGCGGCGACATCGGACCCGTGGCCCGTCTCCGTCATCGCGAACGCGCCCGGGACCGCCAGCGAGAGCGAGTCGGCCAGGAACTCGTCGTGGTTCCGCTCGGTGCCCAGGTGGTAGATCGCGGAGGCGAACAGCCCCCACTGCACGCCCGACTTGATCTGCAGCGACGGGTCCGCGTGCGTCAGCTCCTCGAACCGCGCCAGGAAGCCGCCGTGGTCCTCGGCGCCGCCGAAGCGCTCCGGGAACGAGCGGTGCACGTCCCCCTCGGCGACGAGCAGGCGCAGCTGGCCGATGACCCGCTCGCGGTGCTCGGCGAGAGACAGGCCCTCGATCCGGTGGAACCGCTCGTCGGCCATGAGGTTGCGGGCGGCCAGGCGCAGCTCGGGGTAGTGGCCCAGCAGCACCTTGCTCAGGTGCGCGATGTCGACGTTGCGGACGTCCGCGTCGAGCCGCGGGTCGCCCGCACCGGGGGCGTCGACGGTGGGGCGCGGGGTGGTCGTGGTCATCGAGACTCCTCCGGGGCGTGCGTGTGGTCGGGGGACGTGCGGTTGCGGTCACGGGCGAGCAGCCCGACGGGTCCGGCCCAGAGCCAGGCGGCGACCTGGGCGGTGATCTCCTCGCGGTCCGGGCTGGCGGGCTCGTCGCGGTGGGCCAGCCACCACTCGCCGGAGCCACGGACGAAGCCGACGGCGCCGGCGGCCCAGGACTCGGCCAGCGCGACGCGGGCGGCGAGTGCTGAGTCGTCTGCTTCGGAGGCCTCAGGCCTGCGAGCCGTCCGACGGCCCTCGTGCTCCTCGGTCAGCCCGCGGGCGAACGGCGCGGCGACCAGGGCGGTGACGGAGTCGAGGAAGTGGCCGAGCGGCCCGCCGGACTCGACGGAGCCGTTGCGCGTGACGAACGCGTACACGTTCGGCGACGACTCGATCATCTCGAGGTACACCGCGACCATGGCGCGCAAGCCGTCCCGGGGGGTCGGCGCGATCCGCAGGACGCCTTCGAGCGCCCCCTGGATCTGGAGCACGACGGCCTCGGCGACGGCGATCTGCAGGCCGGTCTTGTCGGCGAAGTACCGGTAGACGATCGACTTCGAGGTGCCCGCCGCGGCGGCGATCTCCTCCATCGAGACGTCCGGACCCTTGTGGTGGACGGTCCGTCGGGCGATGCGGACGAGCTCCGCGCGGCGTGCCTCGCGGTGGTCGGCCCAGCGGGTCGAGCGACCGTCGGCCGCGAAGGCGTCGTCGGTCGATCGGCGGGAGCTGGGGGGCGTGGGAAGGGCCGGTCGCGCACGACCGGCCTCGGACTTCAGCAGCGTGAGGGCCGTCGCCTTCGACGGGCCCGGTGTGACAGGGCTCACGAGACCGAAGGTATCAGGTACTGTGGGTTTCGGACACCACGTCAGCATCCTCGAGCGCCCCGCGCTCGGTCCCCCGCTCAGCGACGATGCGAGAGGAACGCGCCCCATGGCCCGCCCCACCCCCACCCCGGCCCCCACACCCAGCGTCCGCAAGGCCTACGTGCTCGGCGGCAACCGGATCCCCTTCGCCCGCGCCGGCGGACCGTACGTCCGCGCCAGCAACCAGGACATGCTCACCGCCGCGATCGACGGGCTGGTCGCCCGCTACGGCCTGCAGGGCGAGCGCATCGGTGAGGTCGCCGCGGGTGCCGTGCTCAAGCACAGCAAGGACTTCAACCTCACCCGCGAGGCGGTCCTCGGGTCGGCGCTCTCGGCCGAGACCCCCGCGTACGACGTCCAGCAGGCCTGCGCCACCGGGCTCGAGACGGTCATCTCCCTGAGCAACAAGATCCGGCTCGGCCAGCTCGAGTCGGCCATCGCCGGCGGTGTGGACTCCACGTCGGACGCGCCGATCGCGGTGAGCAACCGGCTGCGCCGCGCGCTGCTCGACCTGTCCCGCGCGCGTTCCGTCGGGCAGAAGCTCGCGGCCGTCGCCAAGATCCGCCCGAAGGACCTCGCGCCGGTCGCCCCGAACACGGGCGAGCCGCGCACGCACCTGTCGATGGGCGAGCACCAGGCGCTGACCACCGCGCAGTGGGAGATCACGCAGGCCGCGCAGGACGAGGTCGCGCTCGCCAGCCACCAGAGGCTCGCCGCCGCCTACGACTCCGGGTTCTTGGACGACCTGGTCACCCCGTTCCGCGGCCTGACGCGCGACGCCAACCTGCGCGCCGACTCCTCCCTGGAGAAGCTGGCGAAGCTGAAGCCCGCGTTCGGCCTCGGTCTGGACACGCCCGCGACCATGACGGCCGGCAACTCGACGCCGCTGTCCGACGGCGCCTCGACGGTGCTGCTCGGCTCGCAGGAGTGGGCGGACGCGCACGACCTGGTCCCGCTCGCCTCGCTGGTCGACGCCGAGGCCGGTGCGGTCGACTTCGTGCACGGTGACGACGGCCTGCTCATGGCCCCCGCGTTCGCGGTGCCGCGGCTGCTCGCCCGCAACGGGCTGACGCTGGCCGACTTCGACTACGTCGAGATCCACGAGGCGTTCGCGGCGACCGTGCTGACGACGCTGGCCGCGTGGGAGTCCGAGGAGTTCGGGCGTACCCGCCTGGGGCTCGAGGGCGCGTTCGGTTCCGTCGACCGCGCCAGGCTGAACGTGCACGGGTCCTCGCTGGCGGCGGGGCACCCGTTCGCCGCGACCGGTGGGCGGATCATCGCGACCATCAGCAAGGAGCTGCACCGGCGGAAGGCGCAGTCCGGCTCCGACAGGCCCGTGCGCGCGCTCGTGTCCGTGTGCGCAGCCGGTGGGCTGGGCCTCACCGCGATCCTCGAGGCGGCCTGACCATGACGGACACCTACCTGAACCTGGTCAACAGCGGGTTCACCAAGAAGGTCGCCAAGCAGCTGGGCCTCCCCCAGCCCGCGCCGCTCACGCGGTACGCCCCGGGGCAGTCCCTGGTCGAGGGTGCCGTGCTCGTGCTCGGGCGCGGCCGGGAGTCCGACGAGGTCGCCGGCCTGCTGTCCACCGACTGGGACCTCGACGTGCACCGTCACGCGACGCCCGGCACCCGGTACTCGGCGGTCGTCCTGGCCCTCACCGAGCTCACCCACCCCGACCAGCTGTCGGAGCCCGTGCTCGAGATCGGCGCGGTGCTCAAGTCGCTGCCCCGCGGCGGTCGGGTCGTCACCGTCTCGCGCGCGGCGGTCGCCGACGACGCCCCCGCGGTCGCCGCGGCCCGGCAGGGCGTGGACGGGCTGCTGCGGTCGCTGGCCAAGGAGCTGCGCGGCGGCGCGACCGGCAACGGTGTCGTGCTCGCGAACGACGTGCCGGTCACCGCGCCGTCGGTCGTCGGCGCTCTGCGGTTCTTCCTCTCGACGAAGTCGGCCTTCGTCGACGGGCAGCTGCTCACCGTCGACTCCGCCGCGGGCTCGGTGCCCGACGACTGGGCTGCGCCGTTGGCCGGCCGCGTCGCCGTGGTCACCGGCGCCGCCCGCGGCATCGGTGCCTCGATCGCCGACACCCTCGCGCGTGACGGCGCCACCGTCGTCGCGGTCGACGTGCCCGCCGCGGGCGAGCAGCTGGTGACGGTCGCCAACCGGGTGCGCGGGACCGCCCTCCAGCTCGACGTCACTGCGGAGGATGCCGGCGCGCGCATCCTGGAGCACGCGCTCCAGCGGCACGGGCGGCTCGACATCGTCGTGCACAACGCGGGCATCACGCGCGACAAGCTGCTGGCCAACATGACGCCCGACAAGTGGAACTCCGTGCTCGCGGTGAACATCGCCTCGCAGCTGCGGATCAACGAGGCGCTGCTGACCTCGGGCGACTTCACGGACGCGCCGCGGATCGTGTCGCTGGCGTCCACGTCGGGCATCGCGGGCAACCGCGGCCAGACCAACTACGCGGCCTCGAAGGGCGGGGTCATCGGCATGGTCCGGGCCACCGCGCCGCTGCTCGAGGCATTCGGCGGGACGGCCAACGCGGTCGCCCCCGGGTTCATCGAGACCGAGATGACCGCCCGCATCCCGGCGGTCACGCGGCAGGTGGCCCGTCGGCTCAACTCGCTCCAGCAGGGTGGGCAGCCGGTGGACGTCGCCGAGACCGTGGCGTTCCTGGCCTCCCCCGCGGCCGGTGGGATCGTCGGCCGCGTGCTGCGGGTGTGCGGGCAGAACATGGTGGGCCAGTGACGACGACCGTCGTCCTGCCGTCCGTCCCGGCGCTGGGTGGGCTGTTCGCCCGCGGCGCGGGGCTGTCGTTGCAGCGTCGCGTCCGATCCGGCCCGACGACACTGCCGGACGTCGAGTACGTCGTCCGCGGCGTGACGGCGGACCCGGATCACCTCACCGCGTACCAGCACCTGCTCGGCGAGCCCGGGAGCGACCGGCTGCCCGCCGGGTTCGTGCACGTGCTGGCCTTCCCCGTGGCGACCGCGCTCATGGTCCGGTCCGACTTCCCCCTGGCGCTCGTCGGCCTCGTGCACGTGGCCAACCGGGTGACCCAGCTGCGGCCGGTCCTGCTCACCGACGTCCTCGACGTTCGGGCGTCCGCAACCGACCTGCGCCCGCACAGGTCCGGCACGCAGGTGGACCTGGTGACCGAGGTGTCGGTCGACGGCACGCTCGCGTGGCGCGGGGTGTCCACCTACCTGGCTCGGGGGGTGTTCCTCGCCGGGTCGGTCGACGAGACGTCGGACCCGTTCGTCCCGCCCACCCCGACCGGACGGTGGACCCTCGCCGGCGACACCGGCCGCCGGTACGCCGCCGTCTCCGGCGACCGGAACCCGATCCACCTGACCGCGCTCACGGCGAAGGCGTTCGGGTTCCGGCGCGCCATCGCGCACGGCATGTACACCGCCTCGCGGGCGCTCGCCGACGTCGGTGCCGCCCGGGGGGACGCCTTCGACTGGTCGGTCGAGTTCGTCAAGCCCGTGCTGCTCCCCGGGACGGTCACCGTGCGCATCGCCCACGACGGCGACGGGTTCGCGTTCGCCGGCTGGGACGCCCGCTCCGGCAAGCCCCACCTGACGGGCTCGGTCAGCCCGCTGCGCTGACTCGGCTCAGAGGTCGGCGGGCCGCAGGACGAACGTGATCGCGTGCGCGATCTGGACGTTGCCCGCGTTCAGGTCGAGCTTGCCGCGGATCAGGAACGGGTTGAGGTCGTTGCGGTCCTGGTCGCGCAGCTGCACCAGTCCCCAGCGCTTCGAGAGCACGTCGACGGTGAACGTGCCGCCCTGCGCGGTGGTGAGGACCGCGTTGTCGCTGGCCAGCGCGGTGCCCGAGTCGATCGTCGCGCCCGCGACCACGTGGTAGAGCAGCACCTGCTCGATCGCGTCGATGCCGACCGCGCCCGCCAGCGCGGTGAGCACCTGCTCCTCCGTGCCGTACCAGCGGTGGGTCAGGTCCTTGGCCAGCAGCTGGAACGCGCGGTCGTTCGGGACGAACGCGGTGAGCGGGACGGTCCCGTCGGCCAGGACCGCGACCGGGCTGGTCGGCTTGGCGGCGAGCACCGCCCCGACGGCCTGGTCCAGGATGTCGAAGTCGTACCAGCTCCGGTCGAAGGTGTCCCCGTCCGAGGCGAGCAGGGCGGCCAGGCTCGACGTCCCGGTGGGCGCGGCGCTCGCGGCGGGCGCCAGGGCGACCCCGGCTCCGGCGACCAGGCCGGCGGCGACGAGGGTGGAGAGCGTGCGACGGATCCTCATGGTGGCTCCTACGGACGACGGTCGCGGCCGACGCCCTGCGCCGCACCGCGCGGGCACCCGGAGGGCGCCCTGTGTCCTCTTCGCCCGTTCCCCCGCGCCCGGATGCACCCGCGAGCTCGGTGCCTACGGTCGAGCCGGTGGCGGGACGGTCAGTCGTCCAGGGCCGGGCCGCACGCCGCCGCGGCGGTCGCTGCCAGGTGGTCCAGGCCGTGCACGGCGAGCAGCGGGCGGGTGTCGTCGACCACGGCCCAGCAGCCGTCGACCACCTCGTACCGGACGGCCGGGCCGGTGGCCAGGTACTCCGTCAGGGCCGTGATCAGCCGGTCCACCGCCTCGCTGGTGGTGCCGACGCCGACCGACGCGCGGATGGCGCCGTTGGAGGCACCCAGGTGAGCCAGCAGCGGGTGCGCGCAGAAGCGGCCGTCGCGGACCCCGATCCCGTGCTCGGCGGCTAGGTAGGCGGCGACCAGGCCTGGGTCGTGGTCCGGCACCGTGAACGTGAGGACGCCGACCGGAGGGGCGGAGTCCGGCCAGATCCGCGCGATCTCCACACCGTCGATCGCCGACAGCCCGGCGACCAGGCGCTCGCGCAGCGCCTCCTCGTGCGCGGCGAGGGCACCCGCCGGCAGGGCCGCGAGCTGGTCGCAGGCCTCCGCGAGCGCGATCGCGCCGAGCACGTTGGGCGACCCCGCCTCGTGCCGCGCCGGCGCCGGCTGCCAGATCGTCCGGTCCGACCGCACGTCGCGCACCGCACCTCCCCCTGCGAGGTACGCAGTGCCCGTGTCGAGCCAGTCGCGGCGGCCGACGAGGGCCCCCGCGCCGAACGGCGCGTAGGTCTTGTGGCCCGAGAACGCCACGTAGTCGGCGCCGGTGGCGGCCAGCGAGAAGCCGCGGTGCGGCACCAGCTGGGCGCCGTCGACGGCCACCCGGGCACCCTCGGCGTGGGCGAGCGCGACGACCTGGTCGATCGGCAGCGCCTCCCCCGTCACGTTCGACGCGCCGGTGATCGTGACCAGCGCGTACGGCTGGCGGGCGAGCTCGTCGCGGAGGGCGTCGAGGGTCGCGGCGACCGTGCCGGCGATGGGCAGGATCGTGGTGCGGTTGCCGTGCCGCTCGGACGACTGCACCCACGGCAGCAGGTTGGCGTGGTGCTCCACGTCCAGCACCAGCACGCGGCCCCCCGACGGCACGACCCCGGCCAGCAGGTTGAGCGAGTCGGTCGTGTTGCGCGTGATGATCGCGACGTCGTCGGGACGGGCGTCGACGAACCGCGCGATGGCCTGGCGCGCGGACTCGTACAGGGCGGTGGAGACCTGGGACAGGTACCCGGCGCCGCGGTGCACGGACGCGTACAGGGGCAGCACCTCGGTGACGCGGGCCGCGACGGCCTCGAGCGCCGGGGCACTGGCCGCGTAGTCGAGGTTGGCGTAGACGCGGTGGGTGCCGTCGACGAGCGGGACGGTGGTGGTGCCGCCGACCACGGGGAGCAGCGCGCTCACCTCGGTCGCACACGAGAGGCGCTCGGCGGTGACAGTCATGGTGGGTCCTCCGACACGTTCCGGGGGAACACCCGTCGACCAGGTGGAACCCCGCGCTTGCCGAACCCCGGACGGGGCGCGGCCAGGTCGTCACCCGGGGCACCCCACCGCGGAGGAGGGTTGCCGGCCAGCGAGCCGGGGCTTGACGCTGGCGCTCATGACCTGCAACGAGGGTCCCGGCACCTCCCCGCGGCTGTCAACGCGCGACGGAGTTCGTCTCGCCTGACGGGACGCCTTGTCCACCACTTGGAAGGAGTGTCCCGCCGCGCGTAGCATCACGGCCACCATCCAGAGCGGCTGAGAGATCTGGCTCGACGACGCCGCAGCAACCCGCGGGCACCTGTGCCCGGCCGAGGGTGCTACCGCCAGGACCGATGAGACGAGGACCTCGATGAGCTACGCCGGTGACCTGACCCCCCAGCAGGCCTGGGACCTGCTGACGTCCGACGAGAGCGCCGTGCTCGTCGACGTCCGCACCGACGCCGAGTGGCGCTACGTGGGCATCCCCGACTCCGCCGCGATCGACGGGCGCTCCGCCCTGGTCGAGTGGGTGTCGTACCCGTCGGGACGGCCGAACCCGCAGTTCCTCAAACAGCTGGCCGACGCCGGCGTCGCGGCCGGCCGGCCGGTCGTGTTCCTGTGCCGCTCGGGCGTGCGCTCGGTGGCCGCCGCGCAGGCCGCGACCGCCGCGGGCCTCGGGCCGGCGTACAACGTGCTGGAGGGGTTCGAGGGCGACGTCGGCTCCGACGGCCACCGCGGCCACTCCGGCTGGCGCGCTGCGGGGCTGCCTTGGCGGCAGGCGTGAGCGGCCGGCGCGTCCCCGGGCCTGCCGACTGGGACGACCGCCGCGCACCGCGCACGGACCTGCGCCCCGACACGCTCGCCGTCCGCGGCGGGCTGGTGCGGTCGCAGTTCAACGAGACGTCCGAGGCGCTCTTCCTCACGCAGGGCTACGTGTACGCGGCCGCCGCGGAGGCCGAGGCCGCGTTCGCCGGGGAGGCCGACCGGTTCCTGTACTCCCGCTACGGCAACCCGACGGTGTCCACGTTCGAGGAGCGCCTGCGCCTGCTCGAGGGCGCCGAGGCCGCGTTCGCCACGGCGTCGGGCATGTCCGCGGTGTTCACGTCGATCGCCGCGATCGTGCAGTCGGGGTCGCGCATCGTCTCCGCGCGGGCGCTGTTCGGGTCCACCGTCGTGATCTTCGAGGAGATCCTGGCCAAGTGGGGCGTGCGCACCGACTACGTCGACGGCCACGAGCTGTCGCAGTGGGAGGAGGCGCTCTCGACGCCGGCCGACGTCGTGTTCTTCGAGACGCCGTCCAACCCGATGCAGGACCTGGTGGACATCGCCGCGGTCAGCCGCCTCGCCCACGCGGCGGGCGCCACCGTGATCGTCGACAACGTGTTCGCCACCCCCGTGCTGTCGCGGCCGCTGGAGCTGGGCGCGGACGTGATCGTGTACTCCGCGACCAAGCACATCGACGGGCAGGGCCGCGTGCTCGGCGGCGCGATCCTGGGCACCGACGAGTACGTCCACGGTCCGGTGCAGACCCTCATCCGGAACACCGGGCCGTCGCTGTCGGCGTTCAACGCCTGGGTGCTGCTCAAGGGGCTCGAGACGTTGTCGCTGCGCGTCCGGCACCAGACCGCGTCCGCCCTGGGCGTGGCCACGTGGCTCGAGCAGCAGCCCGGCGTCTCGCTGGTGCGCTACCCGTACCTGCCGTCGCACCCCCAGCACGCGCTCGCCCTCGCGCAGCAGTCGGGCGGCGGGACCGTCGTGACGTTCAACCTGGCGGTGCCCGAGGGGTCGACGCCCGACGTCGCCAAGAAGGTCACGTTCGGCGTGCTCGACGCCCTGCGGATCGTCGACATCTCCAACAACCTCGGCGACGCCAAGTCGATGGTCACGCACCCGGCGACGACCACGCACCGCAAGCTCGGGCCCGAGGGGCGTGCCGCGGTCGGGATCGCCGAGTCGACGATCCGGCTGTCCGTGGGCCTCGAGGACCCCGCCGACCTGATCGACGACCTCACCCAGGCGCTGGCCACCCTCGACGGCTGACCCTGCGCCACACTGACGGCATGAACGCGTCGTCGTCGCTGGTCAGGCTGCTCGTCGGGGTGGTCGCCGGCCTCGTCGTCGGCACCGTGATCGGCTGGACGTCGGTCGCCGCGGGGCTCGCCGCGTGGGCGACGGTCGCGGCGGTGTTCGTCGTCTGGACCTGGTGGGTCGTCGGCCCGATGAACCCGGACGACACCGCGTCGCACGCCACGCGGGAGGAGCCGACCCGGTTCGGCGCCCATGCCCTGGTCGTCGCCGCGGCCGTCGTGACCCTGGTCGGGGTGGTGCTGGTGCTCGTGGACAAGCAGATCGGCCAGCTGCTGCCGACCGTCGCGGTGCTGTCGAGCGTGCTGGCGTCGTGGGCCGCGATCCACACCGTGTTCGCCCTGCGGTACGCGCGGATGTACCTGACCGACGGCGCACGCGGCATCGACTTCCACATGACCGAGCCGCCGCGATACACCGACTTCGCGTACGTCGCCGTGACCGTGGGGATGAGCTTCGCGATCTCCGACACCGACCTCGGCTCGTCGGCCATGCGGCGCACCGCGCTGGTGCACGCGCTGCTCAGCTACCTGTTCGGCACCGTGATCATCGCGCTGCTGGTCAACCTGGTCGCGTCGGTGTGACCGTCAGAGCTGCACGGTCTCGTTCTCGCCGCCGTCGTACCGCTCGCCGGTGAGCTTGGCCTTCACCAGGCTGAACGCCGTGGTCAGCCGGCCGCCCTTGGCGTGCCAGTACTCCGCGCTCTCCCCGTGGACGACGACGAGCACCAGGCCCGGCGTCTCCGGCCCGTCGGGGAACCACGCCTCCGCCGTCACGCCCCAGAGCTCGCGGTTCTTGGCGACGTCGCGGACCACCTCGGCCGGCCCGGAGAGCGAGACCCACGCGGTCGCGTCGGCGAACGAGGCGTTCGCCGGGCTGCCCGCCTCGATCTCGTGCACCTTGTGGCTGTCGGCGTCGGCGAAGAACCAGAGGTCGCCGTCGAAGTCCACGTCCTGTACGCCCATCGGCCGGCTCACCAGCGACCCGTCGGCGGCCACCGTGGTGAGCATCGCGATCCTGGCGTCCTTGATCAGTGCGGCCACCGTGGCCCGCTCGTCGTCCTGCGTCATCGCTCCTCCTCGCCCTGCGCGCACCCGCGGGGCTGCTGACCGCGGCGGCTCGGCCACCGTAGGCATGTCAGCGGGATGCTGCATGCTCGGGGGATGACGGAGGAGTCCGACTACGAGGCGATCGCCGACGACCTGGTGGCCCGCGGCGCCACGCGCGCGCAGATGATGGGCCGCCCCATCCTCAAGGTCGGGTCGACAATGTTCGCCGCGCACATCGGCGGCGACCGGCTCGCCGTGAAGCTCGGCCGGGACAGCGCGGAGCACGCGGAGGCCCTGGCGCTGCCCGGTGCGGCCGTGTGGTCCCCCGGCGACAGCGGGCGGCTGTTCTACGACTGGGTGGCGCTGCCGGCGTCGGCGGAGGACCACTGGATGCGGTTCGCCGAGATCGCGCGGGTGCTCGCTCAGACGTCCTTGGCCATCCAGAGCGACAAGAAGTCGCCCTCGTACGGGAAGAAGGGCACGACCGGCCGATAGCCCGCGGAGAGGTAGAGCATGACGGCCTCGGGCTGGCGGATGCCGGTCTGGAGCACCACGCTGGTCAGGCCGAGCGCGCGGGCGTCGTCCTCGATGGCCGTCAGCAGCGCGCGGGCGGCGCCGGCCCCGCGGGCGTCGTCCTCGACCCAGACCTTCTTGAGCTCGCCCGACCCGGCCGGGTAGCCCTCCCGGGCCGCGCGCAGGGTCGAGCAGCCGACGGGGCGGCCGTCGATCCAGGCGATGACGGTGCTCAGCGCTCCGACGCCCTGCTTCGGGTCGTCGACCTCGAACCCGCCCGGCACGCTCGCGGGGATCTCCGGGTAGCGGACCTCGATGTCGCGCCACATCGCGAGCCGCAGCGCCGTGGCCACCGGGTCGGTCCAGTCGGCGTGGGTGAGCGTGACCGTAGGGCGCTCGCCGGTGCGCGGCTCCCGGGGCGGCGTCGGGCCGAGGTCCTTCGCGAAGCAGCGCGACTCCGCCTCCGACGCGTACTCGCCGAAGTTCGGGATCGACCGGTAGCCCTCGCTCAGGTACAGCCCGATGGCCGACGCCTGGAGCACCCCGGTCTCCAGGACGAGCCGGTGGAAGCCGCGGTCCTGCGCGACGGCCTCGAGCTCGCGGAGCACCGACCGCGAGAGCCCGCGGCCGCGGTGCTCCGGGACGACGAACATGCGCTTCAGCTCGCCGACGCCGTCACCGCGCGCACTGATCGCGCCGCAGGCGACAGCCTCGCCGTCGATGCGGACCAGGAGCATCGCGGCGATGCTCTCGCCGGTCATCTCGTGGCCGATGTCCTCCTCGCCGTACAGGGCGAGCAGCTCGGCCTGCTGGGCGGTGCGCAGCCGGAGCGCGTCGGGGTCGTCCCAGTCGACGAGCGTCGTCTCCAACGCGCTCAGCCGACGAGGGCGGTGAGGACCGACGTGAAGAACCGCAGCCCGTCCGTGCCCGTGCGGGGGCCCTTCGCGCCGTCGGGTCCGAAGCCCGGCTCGACCGCGTGCTCAGGGTGCGGCATGAGGCCGACGACGTTGCCCGCCGCGTTCGAGATGCCCGCGATGCCGCGGCGTGAGCCGTTCGGGTTCCAGCCCTCGTAGCGGAACACGACGCGGCCCTCACCCTCGAGCTCGTCGAGCACGTGCTCGTCGGCGACGTACTGGCCGTCCTGGTTCTTCAGCGGGATCGTGATGTGCTCGCCGGCCGTGTAGTCGCGGGTCCAGGCGGTGTCGACGTTCTCGACCGAGAGCACCTGCTCGCGGCACACGAAGTGCAGGTGGTCGTTCTTGATCATCGAGCCGGGCAGCAGGTGGGCCTCGGTGAGCACCTGGAACCCGTTGCAGATGCCCAGCACCGGCAGACCCTTGTTCGCCGCGTCGATGATCTCGCCCATGACCGGCGCGAACCGGCTGATGGCGCCGGCGCGCAGGTAGTCGCCGTACGAGAAGCCGCCGGGCAGGACCACCGCGTCGACCCCGTGCAGGTCGGCGTCGCCGTGCCACAGGCTCACGGGCTCGGCACCGGCGAGGCGGACCGCGCGGGCGGCGTCGCGGTCGTCGAGGGTGCCGGGGAAGGTGACGACGCCGATGCGGGTCATGCCTGGGTGTCCTCGTAGACCGCGACCACGTCCTCGATCACCGGGTTGGACAGCACGTGCTCACCGGCCTCGCGGGCGGCGGCGAGGATCTCCTCGGTCACCGGCCCGTCGACCTCCAGCTCGAACCGCTTGCCCTGACGCACGGACGCGAACTGCCCGAACCCGAGCCGTGGCAGGGCGCCGGCGACGGCCTTGCCCTGCGGGTCGAGGATCTCGGGCTTCGGCATGACATCGACGACGACTCGTCCCACGAAAGGGCTCCAGGTGTTCGCGCGGCGGTGGGGGGTCGCGGCGATTCTAGCGAGTGCGTGGGGGCGTCCCGCGCGGGTGCTCAGTCCGTGGCCAGGAGGGCGGGGACCAGGCCCTCGCGGTAGGTGTCGACGGGCGGGGACTGGCCCGTGACGGCGATGTGGACGACGTCGGCCAGCGCGAGATCGTCGGGGCCGTGGACGGTCGACCACCACGCCACGGCCGCGCTGGGAAGCACCACCAAGGCCCCCACCGCGATCGGGGTCACGAGGCTGTGCACCGCCACGCAGAGAGCGATGGCGCCCGCGCCGAGCAGGACGGCGAGAGCGAGCTGCCTACGGACCGGGTCGACGAGCCTGCGCGCAGGCTGCAATGGTCGATGCGGGAGGCGACGCTGGAGGTTCCAGGCCACCAGGATGGCCAGCGGGAGCCCGACGAGCACCGCGACGCCGAGCACGGCATTCCGGACAGTCACCACCCCGACCACCGCCGTCGCGAGCGCGAGGAGCGTCACCAGCCCGACCATGGGTCGCGCACGCAGCCGGTCGCGCATCACCCAGCCGAAGAGGAGCGACTGGTCGGTGAGCATCTCTCCACGCTCGGCGACCAGGTGCTTGCGGGCGTCCGACCGCCGCCTCCATGGCCCGAGCACCAGGGACATGCCCCCGCCGCCGACGATCCACGCGACCATCATGCCCCTCGGCATGAACTCGACCGGCCCACCTCCGACCAGGGTGAGAAACGGGAACATCACCATCACGAGGCTGAACGGAACGACGACGCCCACCCGCAGCGGATACAGAGCGCCCTCGATGTCGTCCCGGACCCAGGCGCGGTACTGCGGGGACAGCCGTCTCCCGAGCAGTCGGTACGCGGCCACCTGACGCAGCGGCGGTCGTGTGCGCAGTCGCGTCAGGAGGCCCGCGCGCACGACGCCGAGGCCATCGCGCAGGCCGATGCGGCGAGCGTCTGCACCGGCGAGGTCCGCGAGCACCGCGGTCATCTCGTCGGCCCTGTGCGTCCGCCAGCGACGCGGGTACGCGCGCAGCCAGCGGTGGACGGAGCGCTCGAAGCGCGGGTCGATCGTCATCGGGTCTCCAGGACCGCCGTCGGGACGAGCTCGGTGTCATAGCGGTCGACCGCGACCGGGCGGCCGGTCCAGGCGACGTGCCACAGGTCGACGAAGCCTGCGTCGGGGGCCGAGCGCGCGCGACGCCAGAGGACGACGGTCGACGGGAGAAGCAGCAGGCACACCGGCGCCGCAACGGCCGAGAGCGAGAGGACCCAGGCGCCCGACGCCTCGGCGAGCGCAGCAGCGACGATGAGGACGATCCACATCGCGAGGCCGACGCGAGCCTGCGGTCGCAACCCGAGGAGGTGGCGGGCCGGCTGGCCGGGCCGGGCAGGCAGCCGGCGGTCGAGACGCCGTGCGACGACGACGGCGAGCGCGACGCCTGCGACTGCGACGACGGCCAGCAGCACGGCGCCGAGTGCTGACGGTTCACGTCCCGCCACTGACATGTCGACCGCGCGGCACGCGACCTGGGGGGGCTCGCACGGCACGCTGGCGACGATCAGCCAGGTCGGCGCGACGACGGCGGCCACCGACCAGGTGGCTGCCCCGACCGCCAGCAGGAGCGCCAGGACGCGAGCTCCCGGCTCCGCGGCGATCCGCGCTCGCGACGTCCGCACCCAGACGAACGCTCCCACCGTGCGCGACTCGCCCCAGCTGGGGCGGGCGTGGTGCTGGAGCCTCCGGCGTGCGGCGCCATCGGGCCGGACGCACAGCAGGGTGGCGGCGCCGGCGAGGGCGATCGCTGTCCACGTCACGACGATCTCGCTGCGCAGATCGGAGGTCAGGGCCACGTAGAGCGGCATGGCGAACATCCACGCGCGGCCCAGCAGGTTGCGCCGCAGGTGCCCGGGCGAGGTCACGTCCCGCCGCACCCAGTCGCGGTACCGCTCCGGCACCCGGATGTCGAGCATCCGGTACGGCAGGTACACCCAGAGCGGCGGGGTCTGGCGCCAGCGCGTCGCGAGACCGCCGCGCAGCAGCCCGAGGGCGGTCCGGGTGTCGAGTCGTCGAGCGTCGTCACCCGCGAGGTCACGCAGGACCGCCGTGACCTCGTCGCCACGCTCCTCGCGCCAGCTCGGCGGGTAGGCCCGCAGCCAGAACGCCGCGGACCGCTCCAGTCCGCGCATCAGGCGGTCCCGAGGGCGGGGCGCGGTCGGGCCGCTAGGACTCGGCGGGCGAGCGACGCCAGGTCGGTGAGTCGTGCGGTCTCCGCAGCCAGTGCCCCGTAGCCGTCGGGGGTCAACCGGTAGTAGCGGCGCAGCCGGCCGTCGACGACGACCTCACCCGACGCTTCCGCGTACCTCGCCTCGACCAGCCGGTCGAGGATGCCGTAGAGCGTGCCTGCGCTCAGCCGGACCTTGTCGTCCGAGAGGACCTTGACCGCCTGCACGATGCCGTACCCGTGGCGCGGCTCCTCGGCGAGTGCGAGCAGCACCAGGTACGCCTGCTCGCTCATCCGAAATGCCATGGCGGATATATATCGCGCGACGACCTATCAAAGCAAGGGATCGTTCACGATCCGGGATCCCTGAGGCAGGCGTCTCCGCAGGTCAGCCGCGATGTCAGTGGAGACTCGTACACTTGTTCGATAGAGGTCATACCGGGCGGATGCAGGGAGGTGGTTGCGGTGACGGCGGTTCTCGAGAGCTGCGCGATCGACGACCTTGCAGCGAAGGCATCGCCTCACCGTCACCGTGTCGAACGTGCCGCTCTGCCCACGATGCCGACGTTCTCTCCCGCTCCGCCCACCTCGGCTTCGTCGCCCATCTCGCCCGCGTCGGCTCCATCGCCCCTCTCGCCCACCTCGGCTCCGTCGCCCGCCTCGCCTGCCTCGCCCGCGATGGTCTGGGCGGACTCGGGGCGTGGTGCTCGTCCCGGGGCGGCGCCGGTCGTCCCGGGCGGTGCGCGGGTGGTGGACCTGGCTGCGGTGCAGGAGTTCCCGCTGCCCGATGTGGACCTCGCGCAACTGGTCGCGATGCTCGGTTCCGTGCCGGTCGCGGAGGTCTCCGGGGCGGCGCTGGTCAACGGAGTGGCGGCCTGGCAGCAGGTCGTCACCATGGTCCAGGCCACCCAGGCGGTCTGGGTCCGCGAGCTCGCGGCCCGCACCCCGGACGCGTTGCGGCACGTCCCGGACGAGCTCGCGTGCGCGCTGGTGTCCACCAAACGCCACGCAGAGACCACGTTCCTGCGCGCCTGGGGCACGGCCCAGCACCCCGCCCTGGCCGACGCCTGGGCGACCGGGGCGATCGAGACCCGCAAGGTCGAGGTGATCCTGGACGAGATCCACCGATCCGGCACCGCCCTGCCCGGCAGTGAGGTCGACGACGTGGTCGCCGACGCGGTGCACCGGGCCACCGAGATGACCAGCCCGCAGCTGACCCGGCACCTGCGCGCCACCCTGATCGCCGCCGAGCCCACCGTCGCCGAGCAGCGTCGGATGGTGGAGCGGGCGCGGCGCGGGGTGTTCCTGGAGCTGGCACCCGACGCGATGGCCCGCCTGATCGCCTACCTGCCCGCCGCCGACGCCACCGCCGCGTTCACCGCCATCGACGCCCTGGCCGGGCACGCCGCCATCGACGGCGACACCCGCAACATCGCCCAACGCCGCGCCGACGCCTGCACCGACGTGTTCACCACCATCCTGGACCGACAGACCACCCCCGACGGGACCCCGCTACCCACCCGGCACGGGCAACGCGTCGCCCTGCAGGTCACCGTCGCGGCCAGCACCCTGGCCGGCCTGGACGACCATCCCGCCACCCTCGGCTCCTACGGGCCCATCCCCGCGCAGGTCGCCCGCGAGCTCGCCCAGGACGCCACCTGGCGACGCATCCTGACCGACCCCACCACCGGGCAGGCCTGCGCCGTGGGCACGCAGTCGTACCGCCCGGGCGTCGATCTGACCCGCACCGTGCAGGCCCGCGACGTCACCTGCACCTTCCCCGGATGCCGCCAACCCGCCACCAGGTGCGAGATCGACCACCGCATCCCTTACGACCACACCCGCAGCACCGCCGACCCAGCCGGCGACAACCAGACCTGCGAGGCGAACCTGCACTCGCTGTGCACACACCACCACCAAGCGAAGACCCAGGGCTGGTGGCAGGTCACCCACAACCGCCACACCGGCATCTCCACCTGGACCGACCGCCACGGCCTGACCTACGCCCGCCACCCCATCCCCATCCACACCACCCCCAAAGCCCTCATCCACCGACCACCCCCGCCACCACCGTCGGACCGAGGCGACCCACCCTTCTGACGGCGGCGACCCGTTTCTGGTCGGTGGTGAGCGGTCGCGTGTCGGTGGTGCGAGGCATGATGCGCGCATGACGTCTCCGGCCTCCTCGACCCGCGGCTGGATCGGCCCCTACCTTCTGCTCGCGGTGCTGTGGGGGTGCAGCTTCCTGTTCATCGCCACGGCGCTGCGCACGTTCGCGCCGACGCAGGTGGCATTCGGTCGCATCCTGATCGGGTTCGTGGCGCTCGCCGCGATCCTGCTGGTTCGGCGCGAGCGCGTGCGGATCGGGCGCGGACAGCTGGGTGACTTCGTCATCGTCGGTGCGGTGATGACGGCGATACCGTTCGTGCTCTTCGCGTTGGCGGAGCAGCGGGTGACCTCGGTGCTCGCCGGCCTGGTGAACGCGACGACCCCCCTGTTCACGGCGGTGTTCGTGGCGCTCCTGCTGCCGTCCGAGCGCCCCGACCGGGTGCAGGTGGGAGGCCTCGTCCTCGGCTTCGGCGGCATCGCGGTGCTGCTGGGCGTCTGGAACTCGGGTGCGATCGACCTGGCGGGCGGCCTGATGCTCCTCGGTGCGACGTTCTGCTACGGCATCGGCAACGCGTGGAGCCGGCGCCGGCTGACCACCACGGGTCTGTCCACGGTCGCGCTGCCGGCCATCCAGCTGGCGGTCGGCGCGGTGCTGATCCTCCCGTTCGCCGTCTCCACCCCGCTGACCGGCCCGCTCGCCCCGGCGCCCGCGCTGGCCCTGCTCGCCCTGGGGCTCGGCGGCACCGGGCTGGCGTACGTGCTGTTCTGGCGGGTGCTGGCGATCGCCGGCGCCACGGTCACCGCGAGCGTCACGTACGTGATCCCACTGGTCTCGACGACCCTCGGGGTGCTCGTCCTGCACGAGGGCCTGCACTGGTACGAGCCGGTCGGCGGGGCGGTCGTGCTCGCCGGCGTCGGGCTGACGCAGTGGGGGGCCGCGCGGCGCCGGTCGGCGGACGCGGCGCGCGCACAGCAGGCCGCCGCGTTGCCGGTCGCGGCGGACCAGCCGACGGAGACGGACGAGAAGACCACCGCGGAGAGCCCTGTCCGCGGCTGAGGGTCACGGGACGACGACCGTCATCCCCGGTCCGCCCGAGCCGTCGCCCAAGGCCGCGAGCGCGGCGGGCGCCTCGTCGAGACCGATGGTGCGTCCGACCAGGCGGGACGGGTCCAGCTCCCCGGACGCGATCCGCGCCAGCATCGTCGGGTACTCGTGCGCGGCCATCCCGTGGCTGCCGTAGACCTCGAGCTCCCACCCGATCACGCGGCCCATGGGCAGCGGCGGCGCGGTGTCGTCGCCGAGCAGCAGCCCGACCTGCACGTGCCGGCCGCGGCGGCGCAGCGACAGGATCGACGCGGTCGCGGTGGCCCGGCTGCCGAGGGCATCGAGCGAGACCGCAGCACCTCCGCCGGTGACCTCGTGCACCTGCGCGGCGACGTCGCCGGTGCCGTCGAGCACCATGATCGCGCCCATCGCCAGCGCCGCGTCGCGCGCGGACCCGGAGACGTCGATCGCGACGACGCGCGCCCCGGCCGCCACGGCCACCATGACCGCCGACAGCCCCACGCCGCCGCACCCGTGCACCGCGACCCAGTCCCCCGCGGCGACCCGGCCATGCACGGTGACGGCCCTGTAGGCGGTCGCGAACCGGCAGCCGAGGCCCGCGGCGGTGACCGGTGACATCCCGGCGGGCAGCCGGACCAGGTTGACGTCGGCGTGGTGGATCACGACGAGCTCGGCGAACGACCCGTCGTCGGTGAACCCCGGCTGCCGCTGCCGCTCGCACACCTGCTGCTCACCGGCCAGGCACGCCGGACACGTGCCGCACGCGCACACGAACGGCACGGTGACCTCGTCGCCGACCGCCCACGAGCGCACGCGCGGTCCGACGGCGGCGACCACCCCGGCCAGCTCGTGGCCGGGGACGTGCGGCAGCGTGATGTCGTCGTCGTGCCCCTGCCAGCCGTGCCAGTCCGACCGGCACACGCCGGTGGCGGTGACCCGCAGGACGACGCCGTCGTCGGGGCAGTCGGGCGCGGGAACCTCCTGGACGGTGGGTAGGACGCCGAACTCGGAGATCACCACGGCACGCATGGCACCCATCCAACCGGACCCGAACCAGAACCGAGCAGCCGTCAGAACCCGCGGTGCGTCCAGCCCCCCGCGACGAGCGTGCCGGCGACCTGCATCCCCCGCAGCGGGGCGGTCAGTGGGTCGGCGTCGAGCACGACCAGGTCCGCAGGTGCACCGACCAGCGGCGCCAGCCCGCGACCGTCGACCGACGACTCCAGCGCCACCCGGCGGTCGAGGACCTGCTCGGGGTGCCACGGCGCCCGCCCGTCGCGGGACCGGGTGACGGCGGCGTCGACCGCGATCCACGGGTCCAGGGGCGCCACGGGCGCGTCGGAGCCGAGCGCCAGCCGCACCCCTGCCCGGTGCAGCGCGCCGAACGCGAAGGCGCGATCGGTGCGGCCCGCCCAGTGGTGGTCGGCGACGTCGCGGTCGTCCATCGCGTGCTCGGGCTGCACGCTCGCCACCACGCCCAGCGCCGCGAACCGCTCGACGTCGTCCCAGGACACCAGCTGCGCGTGCTCGATCGACCCGGTAGCCCCCGAGGAGGCGTAGGCGTCGAGCGCGAGGGCGTTCGCGGCGTCGCCGATCGCGTGGATCGCGCAGCGCAGGCCGTGCCGGGTGGCGTGCGCCATCAGCGGGGCGAGGCGCGAGGCGGGGACGGCGAGGACGCCCCGCGCGTTCGGGCCCGTCAGCCCCGGGTAGGGGTCGTGGCAGAAGGCGGTGCGGGTGTTGAGCGAGCCGTCGGTGATCACCTTGAGCGGCCCCTGCTCGACGAGCCCGCCGACGGGGTCGCCGGTGTGCAGGTCCTCGCGGACCACGCGGTCGAGGTACTCCTCCCACACGCCGGCCCGCACGCGCAGCCGGCCGGGCCGGGCGGCGGCGCGACGACGCCACACGGCAAGGTTGTCGGCGATCTCCAGGTCGACCACCCCGACCACCCCGCGCGCAGCGGCCGCAGCGGTGGCGTCGTCGACCAGCGCGTCGGCGACGTCGTCGGGCACGTGGTCCACCACGCCCTGCAGCGGCAGCCACTCGTGCTCGCGCAGCAGACCGGTCGGGTGGTGGCCGACGCCGAGGAACCGCAGACCCGCCGTCGACGCCCACGCGCAGTGCAGGTCGCCCGAGACGAGCACCACGGGCGTGTCACCGACGGCCGCGTCGAGCAGGGCCGCCGTCGGCTCGTCCGGCCAGAGTCCGTCACGGAAGCCGAAGCCGACGAGCGCGGTGCCGGGGACGGGCGGCGGCGCGGCGGCGACCAACGTGACGGCGTGCGCGGCCGAGGTGGCACCGGAGACGTCGAGCCGGCGCCGGGCGAGCGCCCACTGCGTCAGGTGCACGTGCGCGTCCCAGAGCCCCGGCATCAGCCAGCGGCCGCCGAGGTCGACCGACGGGCCCTCCGCGGCGAGCGACGCGCCGACCGCCGCGACCCGGCCGGCGCGGAGCAGCACGTCGACGGGCGCGTCGTGGTCGACGAGCCGCGCGGAGCGTAGGAGGAGGTCAGTCGGTACGGTCCCCATGTGAGCACCGTAGAGGCGGGATACGACCCGACGTTCCTCGGTCCGCCGGTGCCCCTCCCGGCCCCGGCCCAGATCGTCCGCACGCTGCCGTCGACGCACTTCACCGTGCTGCTCGACCCCGAGCGCGGGCTCGCCGCCGCGACGGCGGTGAACATCGACGGCGCCCAGCTGGTGGACCTCGAGCGCAGCGACGACTGGCACCTGGACCCGCGCGTCCCCGCCGACGAGCAGGTCGGCCCGGAGCTGTACGTGCGCAACGACCTCGACCGCGGCCACCTGGTCCGCCGACGCGACCCGGTCTGGGGCGACCTCGTCACCGCGCGCCGGGCGAACTTCGACACGTTCGCCTACCCGAACGCCGCGCCGCAGGCCTCCGCGTTCAACCAGGGCGAGCTGCTGTGGGTGGGCCTCGAGGACCACGTGCTCGACTACGCGCGGGCCCAGGGCAGCCGGCTCTCGGTGTTCACGGGACCCGTCCTCGCCGACGACGACCCGATCTACCGCGGCGTCGGGATCCCCCGGCTGTTCTGGAAGGTCGCGGCGTGGGCGTCCGCCGACGAGCTGCGCGCCACGGCGTTCGTCCTCGACCAGACGCCATTCGTCGCGACGATCGAGGCGGCGGGCATCCCCGACCTCGGCCCGTTCCGCACGTTCCAGGTGCCGGTCGCGGACGTCGAAGAGCTCACCGGGCTCGACCTCGGGCCACTCGTCGGTGCGGACGTCCTCGCACCCGTCGGCGCGCTCGGCGATCGCGAGCGCTGGCTCCCCCTGACGTCCCTGGCGGAGATCCGGCTCTAGCGGGCGTGGCGGACGTGCGCGTCCCGGCGGGCAGGCACCACCATCGGGGTCCCGGTCTCCGGGTCGGGCACCACGCGGCACGCCAGCCCGAACACCTCACGCACCAGGGGCTCGGTGACCACCTCGGACGGCGGACCCTCGGCGACGACCACCCCGGCCTTCATCGCGATCAGGTGGGTGGCGTACCGGGCCGCCTGGTTCAGGTCGTGCAGCACCGCCACGAGCGTGCGGCCCTCCTCGTGCAGCCGCGCGCACAGGTCCATGACCTCGAACTGGTGGGCGATGTCGAGGAACGTCGTCGGCTCGTCGAGGAGCAGCAGGTCGGTCTCCTGCGCGAGCGCCATGGCCAGCCACACGCGCTGGCGCTGGCCTCCGGACAGCTCGGCGACGAACCGCTCCCGCAGGTCGGCGACCTCGGTGGCGGCGAGGGCGTCCGCGACCGCGCGGGCGTCGGCCGCCGACCACTGCCGCAGCAGGCCCTGGTGCGGGTACCGGCCGCGGGCCACCAGGTCACCCACCGTGATCGCCTCGGGCGCGATGGGGCTCTGCGGCAGGAGCGCCAGCCGCCGGGCGACGTCCTTGCCCTTCAGCGACGCGATCGGCACCCCGTCCAGCAGCACCTGCCCGGCGCGCGGCTTGAGGGTCCGGCCGAGCGCGCGCAGGAGCGTCGACTTGCCGCACCCGTTCGGGCCGATGATGACCGTGAACGACGACCGCGGGATCTTCACGGACAGGTTCGTGGCGACCACCAGCTGGTCGTAGGCGAGCGTCAGGTCGGACGCCTCGAGCGGCGGACCGTTCACGCGGGACTCCTCCTCCACTCGCGGACCAGCAGGAACGCGAGATACGCACCGCCGAGCGCGGCGGTGACGACTCCCACGGGGTACACGACGCCCGGCACCGCGTACTGGGCGATCAGGTCCGCGACGACGAGCACCGCGGCGCCGCAGCACGCGGCGGCGACCATACCCGGTCCGGTCGACCGGGTCAGCCGGCGGGCGATCTGCGGAGCGGTGAGCGCGACGAACGCGATCGGGCCGCTCACCGACACCGCCGCGGCCATGAGCAGGACTCCGACGACCACCGCCCACGTCCGCACCCGGTCCGCCGGCACACCGACCGCGACAGCCACCTCGTCGCCCATCTCCACCAGCTGCATGGGCCGGGTGAGCGCGAGCGCCGCGGGGAGCAGGAGCACCAGCGCGCCGACGATGAGGACGACGTCCGACCAGGACCGGGACGCGAGGCTGCCGTTGAGGTACGCGGCGAGCACCTGCGCGTCCTCGCGGGTGGCCCGGGCGAGCGCCAGCTGCACGAACGCCAGCGACATCGCGCCGACCGCGATGCCGACGACCACCATCCGCAGGGGCGCCCGGAACCCGGCGCCGGAGCCGAGGTAGACCGCGCCGATCGCCACCCCCGCGCCGATCAGCGCCCCGACGGGCACGGGAAGGGTCCCCGGCCACACGAGCCCCGCGGCCGCGGCACCCGCAGCCGCGCCGGCGCCGAGCCCGATGATGTCGGGGCTGCCGAGCGGGTTGCGTGTGACCGACTGGAACATGGCTCCCGACACCGCGAACGCCGCGCCGGCCGCGGCTCCGACGAGCAGCCGGGGCAGCCGGTTGGTCCAGAGCACCCACTCCTGCGTGCGGGAGCCGCTGCCGGCGACGACCGAGGGCAGCTCCGCCAGCGGGATGCCGAGCTGACCGGCCGCCAGGGTGACCAGGGCGGTGACCAGCACGAGCGCGAGCGCGACCACGCAGACGACGACCGGGCGGCGGTGCCAGCGGACCGTCACGGCGGGCCCGAGGGTCAGGACGGCGCTCACACCCCCACCCGGCCCTGGCGCACCGCGAGGATGAGGAAGGGCGCACCGACGAACGCGGTGACCGCCCCGACCGGCAGCTCCCCGGGGCGGGCCACGACGCGCCCGAGGACGTCGGCTGCCAGCAGCAGCACCGGGCCGAGCGCGAGGCAGTACGGCAGGAGCCAGCGGTGGTCCGAGCCGGTGAACCCGCGCACGACGTGCGGGACGGCGAGCCCGACGAACGCGACGGGCCCGACCGCGGCCACCGCGGCGGCGCACAGCACGGTGGCCCCCGCGGCGCCGAGCAGGCGGGTGCGGCCGGCGCGCAGCCCGAGGGAGGTCGCGGCCTCGTCGCCGAGCGCGAGCGCGTTGAGCGGCCGCGCCAGCAGCAGGCACACCACGAGACCCACCACGACGAACGGGAGCACCGCGTCCACGGTCGACGGCGGGCGCCCGGCCAGCGACCCCACCACCCAGAACCGGTAGGTGTCGAACACCTCGGGGTTGGCAAGCGTGATCCCCTCGACGACCGCCACCAGCACCGCGGAGACGGCCGCGCCGGCCAGGACCAGCCGCACCGGCGTCGCGCGTCGACCCCCGGACCCGATCAGGTACACCGCGACGGCCGCCAGCAGGGCCCCCGGGACGGCCGCCCACACGGACCGGCCGGCCGCGCCGCCGAGCACCGCGGCCGTGACGACCAGGGACGCCGACGCCCCGGCGCTCACGCCGAGCAGGCCGGGATCCCCGAGCGGGTTGCGCGTCAGCCCCTGGATCACGACGCCGGCCACCGCGAGCGCCGCACCGACGAGGAGCCCGAGCTGGGTGCGCGGGATGCGCGACGCGACGACGGTGGACACGAACGACCCGTCGGGGTGCCGCCACGCCGACCACACGTCGCCCAGCGGCACCGGCTTGGCCCCGACGGCGACGCTCAACCCGGCCACCACGACGAGCAGGAGCACCGCCGCCACCAGACCGAGACCGAGCACGAGCGCGCGCGAGCCCCGCACGCGGGTGGCGTGCGGGGCTCGCGCGACGGCGGTGCTCACAGGGGAAGGCTACGAAGTGGTCTTCGCGGCGCCCGCCGTGATGAGCGGCAGGTACTCGTCGAGCGCCCACGGCACGCTCAGCGGGGTGGCAACCGAGACGGCCATGCCCAGCTGCTTGTCGATCATGGGGACGTAGGCGCCGGAGGCGAACGCCGGGATCTGCGCCCACAGCGGCTGCGCCTCGGTCGCGGCCTGCTCGTCCGCGTCGTTGAACCACGTGAACAGCAGCTGGGCGTCGTTCAGCTGGTCGGCGTTCTCCAGCCCGAGGGTCGCGACGAAGGTGCCGGGCGAGGACGTCAGCGTCGAGACGGACGGCGCCAGCTGCAGGCCCAGGCCGGTGAGCAGCTCGACCCGGGGGTCGCCGGGCAGGTACACGGACAGCGCACCGGGCTGGTCGCCGCCGTACACGTAGGCGAAGGTCAGCCCGGACAGCTCCGGGTTCTCGTTGGCGGCGTCGTCGATCGCGGCCTGACGCTCCGCGAGCAGCGCGTCCGCCTTCTCGGGCACACCGAGCGCCTCGGCCGCGATGGTCACCTGGTCCTCGAGCGAGGTCTGCCACGGCTCACCGGGGTAGGCCACCACGGGGACCAGCGCGGAGAGCTGGTCGAACGTCGCCTGGTCGAGCCCCGACTGCGGGGCCAGCACCAGGTCGGGCTCGAGCGCGACGACCGCGTCGATGTCGAGCTCGGGGTACATCGCGATGGTGGTCGGCAGCTCGTCGCCGGACTCCTCGACCGCCTCCCGGAACCACGGCTGGTAACCGTCGGCGTCGCCGCCCCACGTGTCCGCCTCGATGCCCACCGGCGTCGTGCCCAGCGAGAACGCGATGTCGGCGGCGCCCCAGCCGAGGGTCACCACGCGCTCGGGCTTCGCGGGGATGTCCGCGGTGCCGAGCGTCGAGTCGATCGACACGGGGAAGATGTCCTCCGCGGGGGCGGACGCGCTGCCGGACGGCTCCACGGTGGCATCGTCGGACGACGCGCCGCACGCGGTGAGGGTGAGGGCGACGGCCGTCGCGGTGGCCACGAGGGCCGAGAGGCGCGCGATGCGCACAGGAGTGCTCCCATCGGGATCGGGGTCGAGCGAATGAGGCAAGCCTAACCTCAGCTCCAGAGCCGATTCAGCCGAAGGACCTGTCGGGAACCTCACACCGCGAGCGAGGTCCCGGTCAGCCGCTCGTACGCCTCGAGGTACCTGTCGCGGGTGCGCTCCACCACGTCCGCCGGCAGCGCCGGCGGCGGCACGTCGGAGTGGCGCTCCCACCCGGAGGCGTCCGACGTGAGCCAGTCCCGGACGAACTGCTTGTCGAAGCTGGCCTGCGCGCGGCCGGGGTGCCAGAGGTCCGCGGGCCAGAACCGCGACGAGTCCGGGGTCAGCACCTCGTCGCCGAGCGTGATCGCGCCGGTCGTGGGGTCGGTGCCGAACTCGAGCTTCGTGTCGGCCAGGATCACCCCGTGCTCGCGCGCGATGGCCTCCGCCCGGCCGTAGACCGCGAGGGTGAGCGAGCGCAGGGCGTCCGCCGTCTCGGCACCCACCTGCTCCACCACCGTCTCGAACGGCACGTTCTCGTCGTGCTCCCCCAGCTCGGCCTTGGTCGCGGGCGTGAAGATCGGCGTCGGCAACCGGGAGCCGTCGACCAGGCCGTCCGGCAGCGCGATCCCGGTGACCGACCGCGACACCCGGTACTCCGCCAGCCCCGAGCCGGTCAGGTACCCCCGTGCGACGCACTCGACCGGGAACATCTCCAGCCGGCGGCAGATCATCGCGCGCCCCGCCACCGCAGCGGGCACCTCGGTCGACAGGACGTGGTTGGGCACCAGGTCCGCCAGCTGCTCGAACCACCACAGGCTCAGCTGCGTGAGGACGACGCCCTTGCCGGGGATCCCGGGGCTGAGCACGTGGTCGTAGGCGGACACCCGGTCGCTGGCCACGACGAGCACGACGTCGCCGAGCGACGCGGTCGCCGCCGAGCCGTCGGGCTCGTACAGGTCGCGGACCTTGCCGGAGTAGGTGTGGGTCCAGCCCGGGAGCTCAGCAGTCACGCGCCTAGTGTGCCGGATCAGACGAGGTCGTCCCCGCCCTCGAGCCCCTCCGGGATGGGCAGCCCGACCAGCCGCACCAGCCGCTCGACGGTCTCCTCGACGAACGTGTCCTCGGGCTCGTCCACGTGCGCCTCCGCCAGCAGCCGCCGCACGTGCTTGGCCTCGACGTCCACCGCACCGACCAGCAGCGCCCACTCCGCGAACGCCTCGGCCTCGGCGTCGAGGTCGACGGGGTCGCTCTCCGCCGGGTCGTCGAAGTAGTCCCGCGGCTGGAAGCCCAGGTAGAACCGTCCGAGCCCGTCAGGTGCGGGCCGGTAGTCGACGGTCGCGATGTCGCCGTCCTGCACCTGGATCGTCAGGCTCGGGACCACGTCCGCGTCCCCGCCCCACTCGCCGCCGCCGTACACGAACTTCTCGGTGCTGCCCATCCCGCGAACCTAGACCAGCGGGGCGCCCGCCACCGCGGCGGCGATGTCCGAGCGGTGGTGCGAGAACGGCAGGTCGATCGTCGCGACGCCCGCGTAGGCCGCGGCGCGAGCGGCGGCCAGGTCGGGTCCGACACCCACGACCGACAGCACGCGCCCGCCGGCCGCCACGAGGTGAGCGCCGTCGATCGCGTCGTCGTCGTCACCCGGCGTGTTGAGCTGGAGGGCCGTGCCGGCGTGCAGCACGTGCACCCCGGGCAGCGCCTCGGCGTCCTCGATCCCCGTGATCGGGTCCCCGGAGCGGACCGTGCCCGGGTATCCGCCGGACGCGATCACCACGGTCACGGCCGCGTCGTCGCGCCACTGGAGCGGGGGCAGCGTGCCGAGCGTGCCGGTCGCGCTCGCGAGCAGCACCCCGGCCAGCGGCGTCACGAGCCGCGCGAGCACGACCTGCGTCTCCGGGTCGCCGAACCGGGCGTTGAACTCGACGACCTTCAGACCGGTCGACGTGAGCGCCAGGCCGACGTACAGGACGCCGGAGAACGGGGTGCCGCGGCGCGCCATCTCGGCGATCGTCGGGCGGGCGACGCGCTCGACCACCTCGTCGACCAGGTCCGCGGGCGCCCACGGCAGGGGCGAGTACGCGCCCATCCCGCCGGTGTTCGGGCCCTCGTCGCCGTCGTGCGCGCGCTTGAAGTCCTGCGCGGGGACCAGCGGCACCACGTCGATGCCGTCGGACAGGACGAACAGCGAGATCTCGGGGCCGTCGAGGTAGTCCTCGACGACGATCCGGCCGCCGGGCTTGGCCAGGCAGGCCGCCGCGTGCGCCAACGCCTCGGCGCGGTCGTCGGTGACCACGACACCCTTGCCCGCCGCCAGCCCGTCGTCCTTGACCACGTAGGGGGCGCCGAACGCGTCCAGGCCGGCGGCGGCCTCCTCGATCGTGGTCGCCACGCGCGGCTCGGCCGTGGGCACGCCCGCCGCGGCCATGACCTCCTTGGCGAACGCCTTCGACCCCTCGAGCCGCGCGCCGGCCGCGGACGGGCCGAACACGGGGATCCCCACCGCCCGCACGGCGTCGGCGACGCCCGCGACCAGCGGGGCCTCGGGGCCGACGACGACGAGGTCAACGCTCAGCGACGTGGCGAGCGCCGCGACCGCGGCTCCGTCCAGCTGGTCGACCGCGTGCAGCGTGGCCAGCGTCCCGATGCCGGGGTTCCCCGGGGCCGCGTGCAGCGCGGTGACCGCCGGGTCGAGGGACAGCGCGCGCGCCAGCGCATGCTCACGGGCACCGGTGCCGACGACGAGGATCTTCACGTGCCGGGAGCCTACCGGGAGGGGTCGGCCGCCCGAAGACGTGCCCGCAGCGCGTCCAGCTCGTCGACCATCGCCACCGGCAGCCGGCCGCCGAACTGAGCGAAGAACTCCTCGGTCAGGTCGCACTCCGCGAGCCACGCCCTTGGGTCGACCGCGAGCAGCTGCTCCAGCGCGTCCGCCGGCAGGTCCAGCCCGTCCAGGTCCAGCTCGCCCGCTGCGGGCAGCACGCCGATCGGCGAGTCGATCCCCTCCACCGACCCGTCGAGCCGCTGGAGCGCCCACGCGAGCACCCGGGCGTTCTCCCCGAACCCCGGCCACAGGTAGGAGCCGTCCGCGCCCTTGCGGAACCAGTTGACGCCGAACACCGCCGGCAGCGGGATGCCGCGGGCCGAGAGGCTCGCGCCGAGCCGCAGCCAGTGCGCCCAGTGGTCGGCCATGTTGTAGCCGCAGAACGGGCGCATGGCGAAGGGGTCGCGACGCAGGGTCCCGACGGGCCCTTCCGCGGCGGCGGTCTGCTCGGACGCGATCGTCGCGCCCAGGAACACCCCGTGCGCCCAGTCCCGCGCCTGCACCACGAGCGGCACGTTGGTGGCCCGGCGGCCCCCGAACCAGATCGCGTCGATGGGCACGCCCTCGGGCGAGTCCCACTCGTCGGCGATGGTCGGGCACTGCTCGGCAGCGACGGTGAACCGGCTGTTCGGGTGGGCGGCCGGCTCGTCGGACGCAGGGGTCCAGTCGCGGCCCTGCCAGTCGGTCAGGTGGTCCGGCGGGGTGTCGGTCAGGCCCTCCCACCACACGTCGCCCTCGTCGGTGAGGGCGACGTTGGTGAAGATCACGTCGTGCGTGAGGGTCGCGATGGCGGCCGGGTTGGTGCTCACGCCCGTGCCGGGGGCGACGCCGAAGAAGCCCGCCTCGGGGTTGATCGCCCGCAGCCGCCCGTCCGTGCCGGGGCCGCCCGGGCGCAGCCACGCGATGTCGTCGCCGATGGTCTCGACCGTCCAGCCCGGGATCGTCGGCCGGAGCATCGCCAGGTTCGTCTTGCCGCAGGCCGACGGGAACGCGGCCGCGACGTGCGACACCCGACCGGCCGGCGAGGTGACGCGCAGGACGAGCATGTGCTCGGCCAGCCAGCCCTCGTCGCGCGCCATCACGGACGCGATCCGCAGCGCGAAGCACTTCTTGCCCAGCAGGGCGTTGCCGCCGTAGCCGGACCCGAACGACCAGATCTCCCGGGTCTCGGGGAAGTGGGCGATGTACTTGACGGAGCTGCACGGCCACGACACGTCGGCCTCGCCGGGCTCCAGGGGTGCGCCCACCGAGTGCACCGCGGGCACGAAGTCGCCGTCCGCGCCCAGCAGCTCCAGCACCGGGGTGCCCACCCGGGTCATGATCCGCATGCTCACGACGACGTAGGGCGAGTCGGTCACCTGGACGCCCAGCTGCGAGATCGGCCCACCGAGGGGGCCCATCGAGAACGGGACGACGTACATGGTCCGCCCGCGCATCGACCCGGCGAACACCCCCGCCAGGTCGGCGCGCATGACGTGCGGCTCGCGCCAGTTGTTGGTCGGTCCGGCGTCGTCGGGGTCCTCCGAGCAGATGAACGTGCGGTCCTCGACGCGGGCGACGTCGGACGGGTCGGAGCGGGCGAGGTAGGAGCCCGGTCGCAGGTCCTCGTTCAGCCGGATCAGCGTCCCGGCCTCGACCATGCCCTCGACCAGCGCCGACGCCTGCTCGGCGGAGCCGTCCACCCAGACGACCTCGTCGGGCTCCGTCAGCGCCGCGACCGCACCGACCCACGCCTGCAGGCCCGCGTGCCGCTGGGCGCCGGGCGCCGAGGGGACGCCGACCGGGGCGAGATCGAAGTACGGGTGGGGCTCGACGAGCGTCATGACGACCTCCGTGAAGGGACCAAGTCCTTCCACCGTGGACCTCTTCGCGCGCGGATTCCATCACCCGGAGCCGGAAACATCCGCGATTCTTGCGATCTGCACAACTCAGGCGTTCTCGTCCAGCGGCAACGGGAGGGCGTCGAAGTAGATCCGCACGCGGCGGCGGCCCTCGGTGTCGCCGGCCGCCCTGCGCTCCTTGGCGTGCTTGACGGTGCCGTCGATGATCTCCTGCACCGCGACCACGACCTCCTGGAGCTCCTCGAGGGTGAGGTCGGCCGTCGTCCGGTCGTTGAGCGCCGCGGCCTCCCACTCCGGAGTGTCGCCCGTGAGCATCCACCGGCTCAGCACCTGGGCACGCTCGGCGACGACCCCCTGCAGCAGCGCGTTCGCCGCCTCGGCCGTGCGCGGGTCGCGCAGCATGTCCCGTCCGTCGACGCTGTACCCGACCGCGCGCCACCACCGGTCGCGCCCGCGCTCGTGCGCCGGGTCGTCCTCGACGAAGCCGTGCTTCTCCAGCTGGCGCAGGTGGTAGCTGGTCTGCCCGCTGCTCTCCCCGAGGCGCCGGCCCAGCTGGCTGGCGGTGGCGGACCCGTGCTCGGACAGGTAGTCGTACATCGCCATCCGCAGCGGGTGCGCCAACGCCTTGAGCTCCTCCGGCCCGATCGCACGGGCCCGGAACGGCAGGGGCTTGCTCTCGCTCATTTGCAGAGATACCTTTGCAGAGTTGTCTTTGCAGAGAATTCTCTTCGATCCTACCGTCCCCTCGCAGGAGCCCCCATGAGCGAGCAGGTCGCCACACGCGAGCCCCTCGGCCGCCGGTTCGCCGCCCACCTGACCGCGACCGGGATGGCCAACCTCGGCGACGGCATCGTGCAGACCGGCGTGCCTCTGTACGCCCTCACGCTCACGCGCTCCCCCAGCCAGATCGCTCTGCTCACCGCCGCCGCCTGGCTCCCCTGGCTCGTGCTCGGGCTGGCGGCCGGCGTGGTGGTCGACCGCCGCGACCGCAAGTACACCCAGGTGGTGGGGCTGGCCGGCCGCGCGCTGCTGCTCGGGGTGGCGGTCTGGCTGGTGGCCACCGGGCACATGACGATCGCCGCGCTCACCGTGATCGTGCTGCTCTACGGGGTGACCGACGTGTTCGTCGACCTCGCCGGCTCGGCGCTGGTCCCCGACATCGTGCCGCGCTCGCGCCTCGAGGCCGCGAACGGGCGCACGCTCGCCGCGCAGCAGGTGATGGCCACGTTCGTCGGCGGCCCGATCGCCGGCGGGCTGCTCGCGCTCGGTGCCGGCTGGGTGTTCGGCGTCCCCGCGGGGCTCGGCGTGCTCGCCCTGCTGCTCATCGCCACGCGGATCCCCGGGACGTACAAGCACGCGGCCACCGAGAAGCGCTCGGCGCTGGCCGAGGTCCGCGAGGGCGTCGGCTTCCTGGTCCGGCACCCGGTGCTCCGCCCGCTGCTGGTGGCCGGCAGCGTGATGAACATGGCCAGCACCGGCTACTTCGCCGTGTTCGTGCTCTGGATGGTCGGCCCCGGCTCGCGCGTCGGGCTCGAGCCCGCGCACTACCCGCTGGTCATCGCGGTGCTCGCGGTCGGCGCGGTGCTCGGCTCCATCGCCGCCGAGCCGCTGGGCCGGCGCATCCCCGAGGTCCGGCTGCTGCTGACGTGCTGGACCCTGGACGCCCTGCTCATGCTCGTCCCGGTGCTGGTCCCGACGGTCCCGGCCATCGCCGTCGCCATGTTCTTCCTCGGCTTCCTCAACACCAACGGCAACGTGATCTCGCAGTCGATGCGGCAGCGGATGGTCGCCCCCGGCATGCTCGGCCGGGTGGGCGGGGCCAGCCGGACCCTCGGGTACGGGCTCATGCCGCTCGGCGCGCTCCTCGGCGGCCTCGTGGCCGAGCAGTGGGGACTGCCCGCGGTGTTCCTCGGCGCGACCGTGGTCTGCGTCGCGGCGGTCGGCTACCCGATCGCGGTCGTCCGCCAGCGCATGGTCGACGAGCTCGTGCTCCCCGCACCGGAGCCAGCGACAGACCCCCTGCCGGCAGCCGCCTGACCCCGCGATACTGGCCGCGTGCCCCGGCTCACCGCTCCCGCGCTCACACCCGGAACCGTGTCTGGCTCGGCGCAGCCCGTGCTCCACGCGGAGAGCCTGTCGCTGCGGCCCTGGCGGGCGCAGGACGCCGACGCGGTGCAGGCCGCCTACGCCGACCCCGGGATCCGGCGGTGGCACGCCCGGTCCATGGACGCCGACGAGGCCGCCGCCTGGGTCGCTTCGTGGTCGGCGCGGTGGGAGGACGAGACCGGGGCCGGCTGGGCGATCACGACCGCGGACGAGGTGCTCGGCCAGATCAGCCTGCGGTCCTTCGACCACGGCGACGGCCGCTCGGACATCTCGTACTGGGTGCTCCCGGCGGCCCGCGGCCGAGGGGTCGCGACGACCGCCCTGGCCACCCTGAGCACCTGGGCGTTCGGCACGCTCGGGCTGCACCGGATCGAGGTCGACCACTCGGTCGACAACCCGGCGTCGTGCCTCGTCGCCACCCGTGCCGGCTTCCGGCTCGAGGGGACCAAGCGCGGCGACGCCCTGCACGCGGACGGCTGGCACGACATGCACCTGCATGCGCGCCTCGCGGACGACGCGGGAGACGTCAGCTGAGCAGCTCGTGCCGGACGATCGTGGCCTCGCGGCCCGGTCCGACGCCGACCGACGAGATGCGCGCGCCCGAGATCTCCTCGAGGTGCAGCAGGTAGCGCTGCGCCGCGGCAGGCAGGTCGTCGAACTCCCGAGCGCCCGAGATGTCCTCGCTCCAGCCGTCCAGGTACTCGTAGATCGGCTTGGCGTGGTGGAAGTCGGACTGGTCGTACGGCATCTCGTCGAACCGGCGGCCCTGCACGTCGTACGCGACGGCCACGGGGATCTTCTCCCGGCCGGTGAGCACGTCGAGCTTGGTGACCACCAGGTCGGTGAGCCCGTTGACGCGGCTGGCGTAGCGGACCACGACGGCGTCGTACCAGCCGGTGCGGCGGGGCCGGCCGGTGGTGGTGCCGAACTCCCCGCCGGTCTGCCGCAGCCACTCGCCGTCGTCGTCGAGCAGCTCGGTGGGGAACGGACCCTCGCCCACGCGGGTGGTGTACGCCTTGGCGACGGCGACCACGCGGTCGATCCTCGTCGGCCCCACGCCCGAGCCCGTGCACGCGCCGCCGGCCGTGGCCGACGAGGACGTGACGAACGGGTAGGTGCCGTGGTCGACGTCGAGCATGGTGGCCTGGCCGGCCTCGAAGACGAGCGTCTTGCCCTGGTCGAGCGCGGTGTTGAGCAGCAGCGGGGTGTCCGCGACCATCGGGTGCAGGCGCTCGGAGTGGCGCAGCAGGTCCTCGACCGTCTCGTCGACGGTGATGGCCCGGCGGTTGTACACCTTCACCAGCAGGTGGTTCTTCTGGTCGAGGGCGCCCTCGACCTTCTCCCGCAGGATCTTCTCGTCGAACAGGTCCTGGACGCGGATGCCGACGCGGTTGATCTTGTCGGAGTACGCCGGGCCGATGCCACGACCGGTGGTGCCGATGCGGCGCTTGCCCAGGAACCGCTCGGTGACCTTGTCCAGCGTGCGGTTGTACGGCGCGATGACGTGCGCGGCCGACGAGACCTTGAGGGCGGAGGTGTCCACCCCGCGGGCCTCGAGCGCGTCGATCTCCTCGAAGAGCACCTCGATGTCGACGACCACGCCGTTGCCGATGACCGGGACGACGCCGGGCGACAGGATGCCCGACGGCAGCAGGTGCAGGGCGTACTTCTCGCCCCCGATCACGACCGTGTGACCCGCGTTGTTGCCGCCGTTGAACTTCACGACGTAGTCGGTCCGCGAGCCGAGCTGGTCGGTCGCCTTGCCCTTGCCCTCGTCGCCCCACTGAGCTCCGAGCACCACGACGGCAGGCATCCAGATCACCACTTCCCCTGCCTACGGTGCGGACCCGTGTGCGGGGGCCGGGCACCGGGCGGCAGTGACCCAGTACCTCCGAGAGGGTACCGGACCGTCAAGAAATGGTCATGTCAGCGACCGTCACCGCAGCGCGGCGACCTCGTCCGCCGACGTACCGCTGTCCACGAGGAACGTCTCGCAGCGCTCGGCCTCCTCGGACTCGCCGATGGCCTCGGCCGCCTCCGCGAGCGCGAGCAGGGAGCGCAGGAACCCCTCGTTGGGCGCGTGGTCGGCGGGGATCGGTCCCCGCCCGTGCCAGCCGGCGCGGCGCAGGGCGTCCAGCCCGCGGTGGTAGCCGGTCCGCGCGTAGGCGTACGCCGCCACCGGGTCCCCGTCGTCGGCGAGCGCGCTCTCCGCCAGGAGGGCCCACAGGAGCGACGACGCCGGCGCGGCGGGCACGGCCTCGCGCGGGGTGGATCCGCTGCTCAGCGCCGCGCGGGCGTCCGCGTCCGGGCCGTCGGCGGGCAGCAGCGTCGGGGCGGGACCGTCCAGCAGGTTCTCGTGGCTCATGTGCACAGTCTCCCCCACCGTGTGCGCGGGCCGATGGGCACAGTTACAGTCGTCTGGCCGACCTGGACTGCTGTTCGGCTCGCAGCCCCGCAACCCGACAGGGCACACATGATCGAGATCTCCACGTCCGCGACGACGACCACCTTGGCGATCGCCGGCGACCTGGACCTGGCCGAGCGCGACCAGTTCCCGGAGATCGCCGCGCGCGTGGTCGGCCTGCGCCGGCAGCTCCTCGTCATCGACATGTGCCAGGTCACGTTCATGGACTCGACCGGCGCGGCGTTCCTGATCTCGCTCGCCGACTCCGGACGCAAGCGTGGCGGCGCCACCGTCCTGCGCGGAGCGGACCCGCGGGACCTGTTCGTCATCGAGATCTGCGGCGCGCTCGAGCTGTTCCGGATCGACGCCGACCACCACTGCGAGGCGGGCGTCAGCCAGTCCGGCTTCCGTCGGCCCGACGGGGCTCCGACCCCGGCCTAGCGGGTGTGCGACGGCAGCGAGCCCGGTCGCACCTTCGCCCACACGAGCTTGCCCCCGCGGGACTGCCGCCAGCCCCAGTCGGCCAGCCGCTCGACGATCTGCATGCCGAACCCGCCCACGCGGCCGGGGTGCCCGTCCGTGGTGACCGGCGGAGCCGGGTTCCCGTCCTCCACCTCGATGCGCAGGCCGTCGCCGGTGTCGTAGAGCTGGAGCGAGACGTGCCCGAACCCGTGCAGCACGGCGTTGGCCACCAGCTCGGACACGACCAGCTCCGCGTTCGCCGAGTCCTCGATCCCCCACGCCTGGCACGTGCGCACGACGGCGTGCCGCGCGCGCCCGATGGAGGTGGCCTCGCTGGGCAGCGACCAGCGCCGGCGCCGGGGACTGCGGGTCCGGGCGGAGGTGTCCGACGGCGACGGCACCCGCACGACGACGACGGCGACGTCGTCCTCGCGGTGGTCCGCGAGGCGCGACAGGAGCTCCTCCCCGACGCCGGCCGCGTCGCGCGCGGTGACCGCCGCGGCGACCGCCGAGAGGGTGTCCAGACCCTCGCGCAGGCCACGGTCGCGGCGCTCGATGAGGCCGTCGGTGTAGTAGATGACGACGTCGCCCGGGTCGAGGTCGACCCCCTCGGTGGATCGCGGAGCACCGCCGAACCCGATCAGCGGCCCGCCCGAGGCGCTCAGCTGGGTGACCGATCCCCCGCGCACCAGCAGGGCCGGCAGGTGTCCCGCGCGCGAGTACTCCAGACGCCAGCTGCCGTCGGTGCGGGTCAGGGTCGACAGCACCAGGCCCGCCGGGCGCGGGACCCGCATGCCGGCGACCAGCTGGTCGACCCGCTCGAGCACCGGCCCGGGGGTCGTCAGGTCGACCATGTACGAGCGGACCACGGAGCGCAGCTGACCCATGGCGGCGGCGGCCTCCACGTCGTGCCCCACCACGTCTCCGATCACGACGCCCACCACGTCCGGGCTGACCTGGAGCACGTCGTACCAGTCGCCGCCCACCTGCGCGTTCTCCGAGTTGGGCGCGTAGTACGTCCACACGTCCAGCCCGTCCACCTCGGCCTGCTCCGGCAGCATGGCCCGCTGGAGCGTCTCGGCCAGCCGGTGCTCCCGGTCGTAGAGCCGGGCGTTGTCGATGACCATGCCCACCCGGCGGGCGGTCAGCTCGAGCACCGTGCGCACCGACGGTTCCAGCCCGCGCAGCCCGCCGCCCTCGTGCGGGTGCACCGCGAGCACGCCCAGCACGCGGCGGCGCCCCGTCAGGGGGAACACCGCGACGCGGTGGTCGTCCGACGGCCCGGCGTCGCCGAGGACGAGACCGGCCTGGCCGACCAGCCACGCCGACGCGCTGCCGGCACCGTGGGAGCCCCTCAGCTCGAGCTCGACCGGGCGGTCCAGCTCACCGTCGAGGAGCTGCTGGACGGCGTCCGGTCCCGCGTCGCGGACCGCGGGGAGCTCGCCGTGCCGGGAGCCCTTGCCCGTCGGCGCGTGCGGCACGTCGATCCCGTCGGCCACCCGCAGGCCACCGTCGTTCAGGTAGAAGGCCGCCCAGCCGACCACCGAGCGGCGCAGCACCGCCGCGATCTCGCGCAGCGCGTGCGGGTCGTCGACGTCCATCAGCAGGTCCGACACCTGGGCGATGAGCCCGAGGCTGCGCCGCTCGCGCCGCTCGGCCTCGACCAGCGCCGCCTGCTCGGCGTCGTGGGACAGCTGCTCGGTCAGGTCCTGGAGGGCTGCGACCCAGTGCGTGAGGGCACCGCCGTCGGCGGCGGGGACGGGTGACAGGGTCACGCGGCACGCGAAGGGGGACCCGTCGGCGCGGCGCAGGGTGAGCGTCTGCACGACCGTCTGCCCGGTGTGCACCGCCGTCCGCAGCCGCTCGATGTCCGCCGCCGGGAGCGCGTTGTCCCGGAGCACGTCCGCGTGTCGGCGTCGAGCGTCCTCGAGGCCGTACCCTGTGACCCTCTCGAAGGCGTCGTTCACCCACACGACGGGCAGGCCCGACTCGGTCGCATCCAACAAGGCGATCGGGACGGAAGTTGCTCTGAGGGCACGATCGCGCACGTCGACGAGAACATGATCGGAGACGGGCGAAGCGTGGGAGTTGACCACTACCACCTCCGATCGTCTAGCGTGCCGAACAGGCAGGTCGTCGAGAAGCCGGCGCCGCCTCGAGCGGCAGTCCGCGAAAGGAGCACCGTGCGCGACGGTAACAGCACCACCCCCGACGGGCCTGCGGACACCTCGAACGCCGACTCCGGCTCCGGGGTCGTCGGCGAGCCCGGGGCCGTCCACGTCATCGTGGGGACCGACGCCACCCGCATCGTGCTCTCGGGCGAGGTCGACGCCGACCTCGGCGCGGAGCTGCAGGAGGCCACCGCGGAGGCCGAGCAGGTGGGCCTGCCCATCGAGGTCGACGCTCACCACGTCACCTTCATGGACTCCTCGGGCGTCGCGTTCCTCGCGCGCCTGTCCATCCGGTCGAAGCACCGGGTCCGGCTCCTGCGCGTGCCGCCGACCGTGCGGTTCCTGCTCGAGGTCACCCGGATCGGCGAGCTGCTCGACGTCGTCGAGGGTGACGAGTCGCAGTTCCAGCCGGTCGACAGCAGCAACTGACACACGAAAGGGCCCCCGCGAGGGGGCCCTTTCGTGTGTGTCAGATCAGGCGCCGAGCGTCTGCCCAGCGGAGCGCAGCTGCTGCGCGGCCTCGACGAGGCGCTTGGCCATGCCGGCCTCGGCCAGCTTGCCCCAGGCGCGCGGGTCGTAGGCCTTCTTGTTGCCCACCTCGCCGTCGACCTTGAGCACGCCGTCGTAGTTGCGGAAGAAGTGGTCCGCCACCGGACGGCTGAACGCGTACTGCGTGTCCGTGTCGATGTTCATCTTGATGACGCCGTTGTCGACGGCCTCGGAGATCTCGGCCTCGGTGGAGCCCGACCCGCCGTGGAAGACGAGGTCGAAGGGGTTCTCCTTGCCGAGGACCTCGCCGACGGCCTTCTGGATGTCCGCGAGGATCGACGGGCGCAGCTTGACCGCACCCGGCTTGTAGACGCCGTGCACGTTGCCGAACGTCAGGGCCGTCAGGTAGCGGCCCTTCTCGCCCGAGCCGAGCGCCTTGACCGTGGCCAGGCCGTCCTCGACGGTCGTGTACAGCTTGTCGTTGATCTCGGCCGTGTGGCCGTCCTCCTCGCCACCGACCACGCCGACCTCGATCTCGAGGATCGTGCGGGCCGCGACGGACAGCTCGAGGAGCTCCTCAGCGATGATCAGGTTCTCGTCGAGCGGCACCGAGGAGCCGTCCCACATGTGCGACTGGAACGTGGGGAGCTTGCCGGCCTTGACCTGCTCGATCTCGAGCGCCAGCAGCGGGCGCACCCAGGAGTCGAGGTTCTGCTTGGCGCAGTGGTCCGTGTGCAGCGCGACGGTGATCGGGTAGCCCTTGGCCACCTCGGCCGCGTACGCCGCGAGGGCGAGCGAGCCGGCGACGCGGTCCTTGACGGTCGAGCCGGCCGCGTACTCCGCGCCACCGACCGAGACCTGGATGATGCCGTCGGACTCCGCCTCGGCGAAGCCCTGCAGGGCGGCGGTGACGCTCTGGGACGACGTGACGTTCACGGCCGGGTAGGCGAACTTGCCCGCGCGTGCCCGGTCGATCATCTCGGCGTACACCTCGGGGGTGGCGATGGCCATCTGCTGCATCTCCTGCGTGTCGTGGGAGGGGTATCGGTTCGATTCTGGCACGCCTGAGGGTCGGTGGGTCCGGGACGTTCTACCCCCGGACAGGACCCACCTGAGCTCAGGACGCGTGCTGCGTGATCCACGTGTGCATGGCGATCGCGGCGGCGGCACCCGCGTTGATCGAGCGCGTCGAGCCGAACTGCGCGATGTGCAGCACGTCCACGGCGGCCTCGCGGGCGGCGTCGGACAGCCCGACCGACTCCTGCCCGAACAGCAGCACGCAGGCGCGCGGCAGCGGGTAGCCCTCGAGCGCCACGGAGCCGGGCAGGTTGTCGACGCCGAGCACCGGGAGGCCCTCCTCGGACGCCCAGGCGAGCAGGTCGTCGACGCCTCCGTGGTGCCGGACGTGCTGGTAGCGGTCGGTGACCATGGCGCCGCGGCGGTTCCAGCGGCGGTTGCCGACGATGTGCACCTCGGCGGCCAGGAACGCGTTGGCGGTGCGGACGACCGAGCCGATGTTCAGGTCGTGCGCCCAGTTCTCGATGGCCACGTGGAACGGGTGCCGGCGGGTGTCCAGGTCCGCGACGATCGCCTCGAGCGTCCAGTACCGGTACGCGTCGACGACGTTGCGGCGGTCCCCCTCGGCCAGCAGCACCGGGTCGTAGCGCTCGTCGGAGGGCCACTCGCCGACCCAGGGCCCGACCCCGACCTGCTCGCGCTCCTCGTCCACGGGCGCCACGGTAGCCGCGTCAGGCGAGCGTGACCTCCAGCTCCACGACCGCCCAGGACAGCGGCGGCAGGCGCAGGCTCACGGTCCCGTCATCGGCACGCACCCCGTCCAGCGGCACGAGGCCGACCCGGTCCTGCGCGCCCTGGGAGTTCGTGGTGTGCCGGTCGCCGCCCCCCGGCACGGTCAGCACCTCGGCGCGCGTGACCGTGCCCGCGGTCCAGCCGCGCAGGTCGACCGTCACCTCGGCGTCCTCGTCGAGACCACGGTGCGCCAGGAAGAGCGCCACGCGCCCGTGCTCCTCGTCCCACGTGGCCGAGACGTCGACCAGGTCCACGGCGTCGAACGTCGCCGTCTCGTAGCGGTCGGACGTCACCGCGGTGCGCAGGATGACCCCGCGGGCGAGCGCCGCCATGCGGGCGAACGGCCAGAAGATCGACTGCCGCCACGCCGGGCCGCCCTCCTCCGAGCGGATGGGGGCGATGACGTTGACCAGCTGCGCCTGGTTGGCGATCTTCACGCGGTCGCCGTGCCGCAGCAAGGAGTTGAGGAACGTGCCGACGACGACCGCGTCGGTGACCGAGTACTCGTCCTCGATGATCCGCGGGTGCTCGCGCCAGCCTCCGGCCTTCTCGATCACGTGCGGCTGGTCCTCGGTGTCCTTGCCGGTGGCGTACCAGACGTTCCACTCGTCGAAGGAGAGGTCCACGTGCTTCTTGTGCTTCCCGCGAGCGCGGACGGCGTCCGCCGTGGCCACGACCGACTCGATGAAGTAGTCCATGTCCACCGCGCTGGCCAGGAAGCTGGCGTGGTCGCCGTCGTGCTCCTGGTAGTAGGCGTGCAGCGAGACGTAGTCCACCTCGTCGTAGGCGTGCCCGAGCACGGTCTGCTCCCACGCGCCGAACGTCGGCATGCCCGAGTTCGACGAGCCGCAGGCGACCAGCTCGATCGTCGGGTCCACCAGCCGCATCGCCTTGGCGGCCTCCTGCGCCAGCCGGCCGTACTCGTCGGCCGTCTTGGCGCCCATCTGCCACGGCCCGTCCATCTCGTTGCCCAGGCACCAGAGCTTGATGTCGAACGGGTCCACGTGACCGTTCGTGCGGCGCCGGTCGGACAGCTCGGTGCCGCCGGGGTGGTTGGCGTACTCGACCAGCGCGCGCGCCTCCTGCACGCCACGGGTGCCCAGGTTCACGGCCTCCATGACCTCGACGCCGGCGATGCGGGACCAGTCGACGAACTCGTGCAGCCCGAACGCGTTGGTCTCGACCGTGTGCCAGGCGCCGTCCAGCCGCCGCGGACGCTCCGGGCCCACGCCGTCCTCCCACGCGTACCCGGAGACGAAGTTGCCGCCGGGGTACCGGATGACGGTCGCGCCGAGCTCCTTGACCAGGTCCAGGACGTCCCGGCGGAACCCGTGCTCGTCGGCCGCGGGGTGCCCGGGCTCGTAGATGCCGGTGTAGACGCACCGGCCCATGTGCTCGACGAAGGACCCGAAGATCCTCCGGGGAACCGGTCCGACGACGAAGTCGCGGTCGAGCGTGACGCGCGCGCGGGACATCACTGCCCGCCGAAGCCGGTGGTGGCGAACCCCTTGATGATCTGGCGCTGGAAGAACAGGAACACCACGACCAGCGGCAGGGCGGCGAGCACCGCCGAGGCCATCACCTGCGCGTACTGGAGGCCGTAGGCGCTCTTCACGGTCTGGAGACCGACGGGCAGCGTCATCAGCGACGAGTCGCTCGTGGCGATGAACGGCCACAGGAAGTTGTTCCACGCGAAGGTGAACACGAAGATCGAGACGGCCGCGAGGATCGGCCGCGACAGGGGCAGCACGATCGACCAGAACACCCGCAGGCGTCCGGCGCCGTCGATCCGCGCGGCGTCCTCGAGCTCGACGGGGATCTGGTCGAAGAACTTCTTCAGGATGAACACCATGGCCGGGTGGACCACCTGCGGCAGGATCACGGCCCAGTAGGTGTCGACGAGGTTGAGCGTGAGCATCTCGTAGAACAGCGGGACGATGAGCACCTGCGGCGGGATGATGATCGACGCGATGATCCCCCAGAACAGCCAGCGGCGGCCGGTGAAGTCGAGCCGGGAGAACGCGTAGGCGGCCAGGGACGACACCACGAGGGTGATCAGCGTGATGGCGACGGCGGTGATCAGGCTGTTCATCGTCCAGCGGGGGATGTTCCCCTCGCGCAGCACGCTGGCGTACGCGTCGGTGGTGAAGCCGTCGGGCGGCAGCCACGACACGGGGGTCGCCGCGGCGGACGTCTCGGACTTGAACGACGTGACGACCGCCCACAGGAACGGCAGCAGCCAGAACACTGCGAGGACGACCAGGGCGACGATCGCCCCGATACGGCCGGGGCTCGCGAAGCGCTCGCCGGTGCGTAGACCGGCCTTGTCGGCGAACCGACCGCGGGGGTACCGCACCGCGGCGGCGGGCTCGGCGGTGGTGCTCTGCACGGCGGTGCTCATCATGCGCTCCTACGCGTCGTCAGCCGCATCTGGCCGACCGAGATGATGACGATGATGGCGAAGAAGATGTAGGCGATCGCCGAGGCGTACCCGAACCGGTACCCCGTGAAGCCGGTCTCGAACACGTACTGGACGACCGGGCGGGTCACGCCACCCGGTCCGCCCTGCGTCATGATGTAGATCTGGTCGAAGACCTTCAGCGACGCCAGGACCTGCAGGATCAGGATGAGCACGGTGGTCGGCCCGAGCTGCGGGATGGTGATCGACCGCAGCTGGCGCCACCGCCCGGCGCCGTCCAGCGCGGACGCCTCGTACTGCTGCTCGGGGATGTTCTGCAGCGCCGTCAGGTAGAGCAGGAAGTTGAACCCGACGGTCCACCAGAGCGTCATGACCACCACCGCGAGCATCGCCCACTTCGGGTCCTGCAGCCAGGCGATCTGCTCGACGCCCACCGCCCCGAGCAGGTAGTTCACGAGCCCCAGCTGCGGGTTGTACATCCAGATCCAGAACTGCGCGGCGACGGTGGACGCCAGCAGGAACGGCATGAAGAACGAGAGCCGCCACAGCCACTGCCCCGGCAGCCCCTGGTGCACCAGCAGCGCCAGGATCAGCGCCACGATCACGAGCGGGACCGTGGAGAGCACCGTGAACCACAGGGTGTTCAGCAACGAGCGCCACATGATCGGGTCCGCGAGGGCCTCGGCGTAGTTGTCGAACCCGATGAGCTCGCCGCCGGCGCCCGTGATGCTCTCGCCGGTGAAGCTCAGGTAGAAGCCGTGGACGAGCGGCCAGATGAGGAACATCACGAAGACGACCACGAACGGGGCGACGAACGCCCAGCCGATGCGGTTGTCGCGGGCACGGCGTTCGCGCTCGCCGCGCCGTACCTCGTCGGGTGACGTGGTGCGAGGCGGGGCGCCGGTGACGTCGACGGCTGCAGAGGACACGTTCCGACTCCTTCGGGTCACACCGGGTTCGGCTTGGCCAGCTGGACGTTCACGCGGCGGACGAAGGCGGCGAAGCCGTCGGCCGGGTCGGAGCCGTCCAGGTAGACGCCCTGAACGGTCTCGAGGAAGTAGTTCTGGAAGTCGCTGCCCGAGCCCGTGAACCACGCCTCCGGGTCGTAGTTGAGGATCTCCGCGGCCCCCGCGTAGTGCGCCTGCGGCTGGAGCGCCTGGTACTCCGCGCTCTGGACGACGGGCTGGAACCCCGGGATGTGACCGGCCTCGGCCCACCCGAGCGAGTTCTGGAGCAGGTCGGCGACGAACCGGTAGCTGGCGCGGCGCTGCTCCGGGTCGGGGCTCGACTGGTGCGGGAGCGTGAACGCGTGCGAGTCCGCGTAGGCGGCCGGCGTGCCGAACAGCGTCGGGATCGGCTGGGCGTCGAACGCCAGGCCGGAGTTCTTGGCCGTCGGCAGCTCCCACACGCCGGTGAAGAACATCCCGCTCTCGCCGGACATGAACTCCGAGACCGCCGTGCCGTAGTCGCCGTTCGGCGTGCAGATGGTGCCGTCGAGCAGCTGCTGGATGAACTCGAGCGACTCCACGGCGGCGTCCTCGTCCACGGAGGCCGTCTTGCCGGACAGGTCGAAGTCGGCGTCGTGCTGCTTGTACAGCGTGTAGAACAGCCGCCACATCTGAGCGCCGTCGCCCAGGTACCCGTACGAGAGCCCGTGCTTGCCGGTGACGGCCTGCATCGCCCGGGCGACCTCGAGGAACTGGTCCGGGCTGTCGATCGGCGCCAGCTGACCGTCGGCGCCGAGCACGCCCGCCTGATCGGCGACGTCGAGGTTGTACATCATGATGAACGGGTGCGAGTCCAGGGCGATGGAGAACTGAGTGCCGTCGAGCCCGCCCTTGGCCCAGACGCGTTCCAGGAAGTCGGACTCGTGCACCCCGAACTCCGCCAGCAGGTCCAGGTCCCACGGGTCCAGCAGGCCGCCGGGGGCGTACCCGGCCACGCGTGACGCGTGCATGATCGCCACGTCCGGCGACCGCCCGCCGACGCTCGCCATGGCCAGCTTGGTGTAGTACGGCGCGCCCCAGGCCAGCACGGTCTGGGTGGCCTCGTACCCGTGGTCGAGCGCATTCACCTTGTCGACGAGGCCGGCCATGTTGATGCCGTCTCCGCCGCTGAGCAGGTGCCAGTAGGCGAGCTGGCTGAGACCGCTCGCGGAGGCCGTCGGTGCGCAGCCGGCGAGCGACGAGGCCGCAGCCACGCCCCCGGCGGCGGCCAACGAGCCGATGAGCATCTGTCGTCGGGTGATCCCCGAGCCCGGCGGGAAGGCTGCGCGCGTGCGCGCGAAGCGGTGCGATCCCATGCCCTCACTCCTTCGTGAGACACGTCCGACGTCATCGTCGGTGCGCGGGTCCGGCTCGTCACCGTGCCCGATTCGCATCGTGACACCGGGTGAAGTGGGCGGCAACAGGTGGCGCCCGGCGCACACGGTCCGCACATCGCGCCCACCGGCCGGCCACGGACGGCCCCGTACGCTGGGCGCATGCTGATGACGACCGCCCTCTCGGCCGCCGGACCCGTCGTGGCCCTCGGTCCCGACTTCCTCGACCCGCAGCATCTGATCGACTCGTTCGGGACGTGGGCGCTCATCGGCATCCTGGCGATCATCTTCATCGAGGTGGGCCTGCTCTTCCCGATCCTGCCCGGCGACTCGCTCCTGTTCACCGCCGGCGCCCTCGTGGCGCAGGACGACCTGACCGTGAACATCAGCATCTGGGCGCTGGTCCTGCTGCTGATCGTCACCGCGTACGCGGGCACCCAGACCGGCTACCTCATCGGCCGCACGCTGGGCCCGAAGGTGTTCAGCAAGCCCGACTCGCGGTTCTTCAAGCAGCGGTACATCGACCAGACGTACGCGTACTTCGACAAGTACGGCGGCCGGACGCTGATCGTGGCGCAGTTCATCCCGTTCGTGCGCACGTACGCCTCCGTCGCGGCCGGCGTCGGCAAGATGCCGTACCGGCACTTCGCGTTCTTCAACGCCATCGGCGTGATCCTGTGGGCCGGCGGGGTCACCATGCTCGGCTACCTGCTGGGGAACATCACGTTCATCAAGGACAACATCGAGGCGCTGCTGGTCCTCGTGGTGTTCATGTCGGTGGCGCCCGTGATCGTCGAGGTCTGGCGCAAGAACCGCAAGGAGAAGAAGCTGCGCGCGCAGGGTCTGCCGGTCGACGAGGCGGGCCGCGACCCCCGCTACGACGAGCAGGCCGAGCGCGAGGCCGTCGAGCGCAAGGCGTTCGACGCGTGACGCACCACGGCCCGCGGGAGATCCGCTCGTGGCTGTCGGACATGGACGGCGTGCTGGTGCACGAGGGCACCGCGCTGCCCGGCGCCGCGGAGTTCATCACGGCGCTGCGCGACGGCGAGCGCCCGTTCCTCATCCTCACCAACAACTCGATCTTCACCACGCGTGACCTGCGCGCGCGGCTGGCGGCCTCCGGCATCGACGTCCCCGAGGAGGCCATCTGGACCTCGGCGCTGGCCACCGCGCAGTTCCTCACCGACCAGATGCCGGGCGGCTCGGCGTACGTGATCGGCGAGGCGGGTCTGACCACCGCGCTGTACGAGGCCGGCTACACGCTGACGGCCGCGAAGCCGGACTTCGTGGTGCTCGGCGAGACCAGGACGTACTCGTTCGAGGCGATCACCCAGGCGATCCGGCTGATCCAGGGCGGCGCGCGGTTCATCGCCACCAACCCCGACGTGACCGGCCCGTCCGCGGACGGCGACCTGCCGGCCACGGGCGCGGTCGCCGCCATGATCAGCGCGGCGACCGGGCGGCAGCCGTACTTCGTCGGCAAGCCCAACCCGATGATGATCCGCTCGGCGCTCAACCGGATCGACGCGCACTCGGAGACCACCGTGATGGTGGGCGACCGGATGGACACCGACGTCGTCGCCGGCATCGAGGCCGGGCTGCGGACCTTCCTGGTCCTGTCCGGGTCCACGAAGCTGGCCGACGTGGAGGCGTTCCCGTTCCGGCCGACCGAGATCCTCGACTCGGTGCAGGACCTGATCGAGCGGGTCTGACTAGAAGCTGACCTCGGGAGCGGCCCGCACGCTGGGCTCGTCGACCTCGAAGTACTCGGCCCGCACGAAGTGGAACGCGCCCGCGATGACGTTGGACGGGAACGACTCCACCTTGGTGTTCAGCTCGCGCACGTTCGCGTTGTAGAACCGGCGGCCGGCGGCGATGCGGTCCTCGGTGTTGGTCAGCTCGAGCTGGAGCTGCTGGAAGTTCTCGCTGGCGCGCAGCACCGGGTAGGCCTCCGCCACCGCGAACAGGCGTCCGAGCGCCTGCGTCAGCTGATTCTCCTGGGCCGCCTGCTCGGCCGGGCTCGACCCGGGGTTCGAGGCGGCCGCGCGGGCACGGGCGACCTCGTCGAACACGCCGCGCTCATGGGCCGCGTAGCCCTTGACCGACTCGACCAGGTTCGGGATCAGGTCGTGCCGGCGGTGCAGCTCGACATCGATCTGGCGCCACGCCTCCTGCACCAGGTTCCGCAGCCGGACGAAGCCGTTGTACGTGGTGACCGCCCAGATCAGGGCGATCACGACGATCACGGCGAGGACGATCAGGACGATGACACCGGTGCTCACAGCAGGGGCCTCTCGGAGGTCGGGCGGGTCAGGCGATCGTAGCGTCGGCTAGGGGGTCGCAGCTGGAGCCGGGTCGTAGCCGTGGTCGAGCCAGACGTGCCGCGGGACGGAACGCACCACCGCGGAGAGCAGGCCCAGGCGCGACGCCAGCCGGTCCAGGTCGGTGCTCCCGTTCTCCCACGACAGGATCCAGGTGCCGTCGATCCGCCAGGCGTTGCCCAGCGCGTCCGACCGCAGCAGCCTCTCCATGAGCCGGGGGTGCAGGATCGCGTGCCCCACCCGCTCGTCGGAGGCCGCCACCCGGTACGCCTGGTTGAACGCCTCGGACTCGAACTGCAGGTCCCGGGCGCCCATCATCTTGACCAGCTTGGCGCCCAGGCCCTCGGGGGTGACCTCGACGGTCGGCAGGTAGGTCGGCAGGGCGACGGCGACCACGTGCGCGCGGTGGGTGCTCCGGTTCTTGCCGCTACCGGTGGTCCACGAGTAGGTGAAGGACAGCGCCGGCCGCGACTCGAAGGTGCCGCGCAGCACCTCCGTGGCGGTGCGGCTGCTGCCGACACCGAACGGCTGGTCCCGGGACAGGCCGACGAGCGACCGGTCGGACTCCTGGTAGGTCCACCCGCTGACGGCCGCCCACTGCCGGAACCGTTCGTGCCGCTTGCGCTGCGCCCACAGGCCGAGGATGACCACGGCGACGACCGCGACCCCGATCAGCAGGACGCCTCCGACCTCCACGTGCTCAGACCAGACCGAGGTCGGACAGGCTGAACAGGTAGTGGTACGGCACGCCCAGCGCCTCGATCTTGGCCTGCGCCCCGGTCGCGCGGTCGACGACCACGGCGACGCCCAGCACCTCGGCACCGGCCTCGCGAGCGGCCTCGACCGCCGCGATCGGCGAACCTCCCGTGGTCGACGTGTCCTCCAGGACGACGACCTTGCGGCCCGCGATGTCCGGTCCCTCGATGCGGCGCTGCATCCCGTGCGCCTTGGCCTCCTTGCGGACGACGAACGCGTCGAGGTCCTGACCACGCGACGCGGCGGCGTGCAGCAGCGAGGTCGCGACGGGGTCCGCGCCGAGGGTCAGCCCGCCGACGGCGTCGATCTCCGCCGTGCCGAGGCCGACCTCCTCCAGCCGGTCCAGCAGCAGGTGCCCGATCAGCGGGGCGGCACGGTGGTGCAGCGTGACGCGGCGCAGGTCCACGTAGTAGTCGGCCTCACGACCGGACGACAGCGTGACCTTCCCGTGCACGACCGCCAGGGTCTTGATGAGCTCGAGCAGCTGCTCGCGGGGCGTCGGGGAGAAAGTCACGGCGGTCAGGCTACTCGGACAGGGGTGCCGACGAAGGAGGGCAGAGCGCCCCGGACGGCGGTGGCCACGGCCTCCGCCACCCGATCGGCTCAGTCGGTGGCGTCTGTGACCAGCTCGACTTCCTGGCCCTGGTACGCCCGGCGGTACCGGCCGAACGCGCGGACGGCCGAGCGGGGGGCGATGCGCGCGGCCGCCGACAGGGCCCGGTAGCGCAGGCTCGGGGTCGACAGGACGGCACCGCGGCGGACGTCGGCGAGGCCGGTGGCCACCACGTCCTCCGCGTTCAGCCACGCGACCTCCGGGTAGGCGGTCATGTCGATCTCGCCGCGCGCGTGGAACTCGGTGTGCACGAAGCCGGGGTTCAGCGAGGTGGCCGTGACCCCGGTGCCGCGCAGCTCGACCGCCAGGCTCTCCGTGAACACCCGCACCCAGGCCTTGTGCGCGGAGTACGTGCCGGAGGTGAGCAGGGCGGCGACGGACGCGACGTTGAGGATGGCCCCGCGGCCTCGCTCGACCATGGCGCCCGCGGCGGCGTGCGACAGGACCATGACGGCGGTGACCATCAGCGCGAGCGCGGTCTCCTCGCGGGCCAGGTCCCCGGTGACGAACCGCTGGTTCAGGCCGAGCCCGGCGTTGTTCACCAGCAGCCCGATCGGCCGCTCGGTGGCGCGCAGCCGGTCGGCCACCCGCTCGACGTCGGCGCGGACGGACAGGTCGGCGACGAGGACCTCGGCGCGGATGCCCGCGGCGGCCTCGAGCTGGGCGGCGAGGCGCCTCAGGCGCTCCTCGTTGCGCGCGACCAGGACGACGTCGTGCTTGGCCGTGGCCAGCTGCCAGGCGAACTCCAGGCCCAGCCCTGCCGACGCCCCGGTGATGAGTGCGGTTGCCATGGGCCCACCCTACGGAGGCGGTCGGTCCTCGCGCGTTCCGAAGGTCCTGCGCCGTCCTGTGGACGAGGCGCCGGGGAGGGTCAGGGGCGGCACGTAGGGTGTGCGCGTGACTGACGGGTGGGGTGGCGACGTGCCGGACTGGCCTCTGGACGAGGAGCCGCCGTTCGACCCGTCCTACGACGCCGCGCCCCCGGAGCACGAGCCCGCCCGGGGGGGCCGGTCAGCCCCACCGCCGCGCCCGGACATCCCCCGCGAGGTCGCGCAGGTGCTCGAGCCGGAGGCCGCGCTGGCCGCGGCGGCCGAGGTGCTGCGCAGCGTCTGGGGCTACGACACGTTCCGCGGCGAGCAGGCCGAGATCATCGACACCGTGGTGCGGGGCGGTGACGCGCTCGTGCTCATGCCCACCGGCGGAGGCAAGTCCCTCTGCTACCAGGTGCCGGCCCTCGTGCGCGAGGGCACCGGGGTCGTCGTCTCGCCGCTGATCGCCCTCATGCAGGACCAGGTCGACGCCCTGTCCGCGCTCGGCGTGCGCGCCGGGTTCCTCAACTCGACGCAGCAGTCGCACGAGCGCCGGAAGGTCGAGGACGCGTACCTCGCGGGCGAGCTGGACCTGCTGTACCTGGCGCCCGAGCGCCTGCGGGTCCGGGAGACGATCGAGCTGCTGGACCGCGGCACCGTCGCCCTGTTCGCCATCGACGAGGCGCACTGCGTGTCCCAGTGGGGGCACGACTTCCGGCCGGACTACCTCCAGCTGTCGATGCTGCACGAGCGCTGGCCCGAGGTCCCGCGGATCGCCCTGACCGCGACGGCCACCGACCAGACGCACGCGGAGATCGCGCAGCGGCTCCAGCTCGGGGACGCCAAGCACTTCGTCGCCAGCTTCGACCGGCCCAACATCCAGTACCGGATCGCGCCCAAGGACAAGCCGCGCGACCAGCTGCTCAACCTCCTGCGCACCGAGCACGAGGGCGACGCCGGCATCGTCTACTGCCTGTCCCGGAACTCCGTCGAGCAGACCGCTCAGTTCCTGGTGGACCACGGCGTGACCGCTCTGCCGTACCACGCGGGCCTCGACCGGCAGGTGCGGGCCCGGAACCAGTCGAGGTTCCTGCGCGAGGACGGGGTCGTGATGGTCGCGACGATCGCGTTCGGCATGGGGATCGACAAGCCCGACGTGCGGTTCGTCGCCCACCTGGACCTGCCGAAGTCGGTCGAGGGCTACTACCAGGAGACCGGCCGCGCGGGTCGCGACGGACTGCCCTCCACGGCCTGGCTCGCGTACGGGCTCGCCGACGTGGTCCAGCAGCGGCGCATGATCGACACGTCCGAGGGCGACGCGGCCCACAAGCGGCGGCTCACCGCGCACCTGGACGCGATGCTCGCCCTCTGCGAGACCATCTCGTGCCGCCGCGTGCAGCTGCTCAACTACTTCGGCCAGCCGTCGCAGGCCTGCGGCAACTGCGACACCTGCCTCACCCCGCCCGAGTCGTGGGACGGGACCGTCGCGGCGCAGAAGCTGCTGTCGACCGTTGTCCGGCTGGAGCAGCGTGGGCAGCGGTACGGCGCGGGGCACCTGGTCGACATCCTGCTCGGCAAGGAGACGCCACGGGTCACGCAGCTGGGGCACCAGTCGCTCTCGACGTTCGGCGTGGGCAAGGACCTGTCCGACGCGGAGTGGCGCGGGGTCGTGCGGCAGCTGCTGGCCCTGGAGCTGCTGGGTGTCGACACCGACGGCTACGGCACGCTGCGGCTCGCGCCGGACAGCGCCGACGTGCTGCGCGGGGCGCGCGAGGTGCGACTGCGGCGCGAGACGGAGAAGGTCGTCCGGACGCGGGGCACGCGCGGCGCCCGGGCCACGGCCGCTGCGGACCTGTCGGACGACGCGCTGGAGCTGTTCGAGGTGCTGCGGGCGTGGCGCGCCGGGGTCGCCAAGGAGCAGGGCGTGCCCGCGTACGTGGTGTTCCACGACGCCACGCTGCGCGAGATCGTGACGCAGCGGCCGACGTCGCTCGACGCGCTGGGCGGGATCAGCGGGGTCGGTGCGACCAAGCTGGAGCGGCACGGCCCGGGAGTGCTGGCGGCGCTGGCGGGCGTGGGCGAGCCGGCCTGACCCTCAGGCCCCGAAGCGGCGGCGCTGGAGCTCGCGGACCTGGTCGACCAGCTCCGGGACCGGGCCCTCGACGGGGATGCCCGGCGCGACGACCGTGATCGGCAGCACCGCGACCGGGCCGGCGGGGATGCCCCACTCCGCCCGCCAGTCCGCACCCTGCTGAGCGGACGTGACGTAGACGATCCGGCCCAGGCCGACCCAGGCGTGCGCCGCCGCGCACATCGGGCAGTGCTCGCCGGAGGTGTAGACCGTGGCTGACGCTCGCTCGTCCGGGGTCAGGTGGCTCGCGGACCAGCGGGCGATCTCGAGCTCGGGGTGCCGCGTCTCGTCGCCGTCCTTGGCGCGGTTGCGGTCCTCGAACCGGACCTGCCCGGCGCTATCGACCAGGACGGACCCGTAGGGCTCGTCGCCGTCGTCGAGGGCTTCGCGAGCGAGCTCGACGGTGCGCCTCAGGTGGGTCAGGTCCACGTCGGTGAGCGTCATCGGGCCACCGTCGCGGCCAGGACGCGGGCGCGCAACCCCTGTCGGTGCGCGACCAGCGCGGCCCGCAGGTCCACCGACGACCGCGCCTCGTCGTGGGCCATGCTGCCCCTCCCGGGTCACGGCCTCGTGAGAATCGAAAGTATCGACCGCGTCGTCGACATATGCCGGTGTCGGCCGCATGGCGCTCCGCGGCGGCCCGGCGATCCACGGGAGAATCGTGGCAACCGTCTCTCGTCCTGGATCCGCATAGGGCCGGGTGACTTCCACGGCGCTTTCTGGGCGGTCCCCACGGTCGGTGCTACGTTCGGCCGATAGTTGCGACGAGCAGACCGGACCACCCTCATGACCACCACCAGCGAGAACGGCGCCTCCGCCGGTCCCGACGACGGCGGCGCCACCCCCGAGCTCCCCGGGACCACCGCGACCATCGCCCTCATCGCGGCCGAGGCGGGGGTCTCCATCCCCACCGTCTCCAAGGTGCTCAACGGCCGGACCGACGTCGCCGCCGTCACGCGTGCCCGCGTCGAGCAGGTCATCGACCGTCACCAGTACCGCCGCCGCCGGGGCCGCTCGCAGACGGGCCCGGGCCTCCTGGACCTGGTCTTCCACGAGCTCGACGCCGGCTGGGCCGTGCAGATCATCAAGGGCGTCGAGTCCGTCGCCGGCCCCGAGCGGATGGGCGTCGTGCTCTCCGAGCTGGGCGGCGCGCACAGGCCGCGGCAGGAGTGGCTCGACGACGTGCTCGCCCGCCGGCCGCGCGGCGTCATCCTCGTCCTGTCCGACCTGGACCCCGCTCAGCGGCGGCAGCTGGAGACCCGGTCGATCCCGTTCGTCGTCGTCGACACCGCCGGCGAGCAGCCGCCGGGCGTCCCGACCGTCGGGTCGGCCAACTGGGCGGGTGGCCTCGCGGCGACCCGGCACCTGCTCGGGCTCGGTCACCGTCGGGTGGCGGTCATCTCCGGCCCCGTCGACGTCCTGTGCAGCCGCGCCCGGATCGACGGGTACCGCACCGCGCTCGACGAGGCAGGCGTCGCCGTCGACCCCTCGCTGATCCGGTACGGCGACTTCTTCGTCGGCGGCGGCTACACGCACGGTCTCGACCTGCTGGACCGGCCCAACCGCCCGACCGCGATCTTCGCCGGCTCCGACTTCCAGGCGCTCGGCGTCATGCGTGCGGCGCGCGAGCTGGGCCTGCGGGTGCCCGAGGACCTGTCGATCGTCGGCTACGACGACCTGCCGCTCACGGAGTGGATCGGCCCGCCGCTGACCACCATCCACCAGCCGCTCCAGGAGATGGCCGCGACGGCCACCCGGATGGTGCTGGCCATGGCCCGCGGCGAGGCGCCGACCAACCCGCGCATCGACCTGGCCACGGAGCTGGTGATCCGCGAGAGCACCGCGCCGCCGGCCACCGTGTGATGGCGGCAGCGGTCAGCGGCCGGTGCCGTCGACCGCGTGCGGCTCGATGGCGGCGATCTCCTCCGCGGTCAGGGCGGGTGCGCTGAGCGCCGCCACGTTGTCCTCCAGCTGGGCGACCGAGCTGGCACCGACGAGGGCCGAGGTGATCCGGTCGTCGCGGAGCACCCAGCTCAGGGCCAGCTGCGCGAGCGACTGACCGCGGCCTGCGGCGATCTCGTTCAGCGCCCGCGCACGGGACAGGTAGGTCTCGGAGATCGCGGCCGGCTTGAGGAAGTGACCGACGGCCGCACGGGAGTCCTTCGGGACCTCGCCCGACAGGTAGCGGCCGGTGAGCAGCCCCTGCGCCAGCGGGGAGAACACGATGGTGCCGATGCCGAGGTCGCCGACGACGTCGATCAGGGTCTCGCTCTGCCCCTCGGCGACGTTCTCGATGTGCCGGTTGAACATCGAGTAGCTGGGCTGGTGGATCAGCAGCGGGGTGCCCAGGTCGGCCAGCACCTGCTGCGCGACCCGGGTCTGTGCCGGGGAGTAGTTGGAGATGCCGGCGTACAGGGCCTTGCCGCTGGTCACCGCGGTGTGCAGGGCGCCCATCGTCTCCTCGATCGGCACCGAGGGGTCGGGGCGGTGCGAGTAGAAGATGTCGACGTAGTCCACGCCGATGCGCGTCAGGGACTGGTCCAGCGAGGACAGCAGGTACTTGCGCGAGCCGCCGTCGCCGTACGGGCCGGGCCACATGTCGTAGCCGGCCTTGGAGGAGATGACCAGCTCGTCGCGGTACGGGCGCAGGTCGGAGGCCAGGATCCGGCCGAAGTTCTCCTCCGCCGATCCGTACGGCGGGCCGTAGTTGTTCGCCAGGTCGATGTGCGTGATGCCCAGGTCGAACGCCCGGCGCAGGACCGCGCGCTGGGTGTCCAGCGGGGTGGTGTCGCCGAAGTTGTGCCACAGGCCCAGCGACAGCGCGGGCAGGTCCAGACCGCTGCGGCCGGTCCGGCGGTAGGTCATGGAGTCGTAGCGGGCGTCATCGGCAGCGAAAGGCATGAGAGAACGCTATCCGTAGGATCGGCCCGTGCTGCACGTCGCGTTCTTCGAGCCCCGCATCCCCGGCAACACCGGCAGCGCCATCCGGCTGGCGGCCGGCACGGGTTCCACGCTGCACCTGGTGGAGCCGCTGGGCTTCGACCTGTCCGAGGCCAAGCTGCGCCGGGCGGGCCTGGACTACCACGACCTCGCGCACGTCGTGGTGCACGCGGACCTCGAGGCCCTGCTGGCCGCGGTGCCGGGGCGGGTGTTCGCCTTCACCACCCATGCGAAGCAGCACCACACCGACCTCGCGTACCGCGCCGACGACGTCCTGCTGTTCGGCCCGGAGCCGACCGGCCTCCCGGAGCCGGTTCTCGAGCACCCGCGGATCACCGCCCAGGTGCGGATCCCGATGCTCCCCGGCCGACGGTCCATGAACCTCTCGAACGCCGCAGCTGTCGCCACGTACGAGGCGTGGCGACAGCTGGGCTTCGAGGGCGGGGTCTAGCTCAGCCGAGGCGCCACTTCTGCGCGCCCGTGCCGTTGCAGTCCCAGATCTGGACCTGCGTGCCGGCGGCCGTCGACGAGTTCGGGATGTCGAGGCAGCGGTTCGACGCCGGGTTGAGGTAGGCGCCGCTGGCCTGCGGGATCCACACCTGCGCGCCCGTGCCGTTGCAGTCCCAGAGCTGGACCTTGGTGCCGTTGGCCGTGCCGGCGGCGGCGACGTCGAGGCACTTGCCCTGGACGCGCAGCGTGGTGCCGGCCTGCACGAAGGTCCACTTCTGGGCGACCGTGCCGTTGCAGCCCCAGATCTGGATCTTGTTGCCGTTGGCGGTGCTCTGGGCGTTGTTGTCCAGGCACAGGCCGTTCGCGTTGGTGAGCGCGGAGCCGGTGCCGGTGGGCGGCGGGGGCGTCGTCCCACCGCCGGTGAACGGCTGGATGATCAGGCCGGCAGCCGACGGGGACCCGTCGTTGACCAGCGACTCGAAGTTGCCGACGTCGTCGAACGCGAACGCGTAGGCCTTCCCGTCGGCCATGTTGGCGTGCACGATCCGCGCGTACTGGTTGGTGGGGTTGCTCGTGTAGAACGCGGACGCGTCCGTGCTGGGCTGGGTGTCGACCGTGCCGAGCGTGCCGCGGTTGAGGGCGGCGCACAGGGTGCGGGCGATGGGGCCGACGACGAGGTCGTTCGGCGCGTGCAGGGCGCCGTCGCACCCCCACACGTCCGCGCTGCTGGGCCGGGCGAAGGAGGCCACCTGCTGGCCGGAGCCGTTGGTGAACGTCATGGTGGTGCCCGAGGTGCGGCCGAAGTACTTGAGGTTCGGCTGGTCGCCGAACGGCACGACCGTCAGCGTCTTGCCGGCGTACGCGCCCCACGCCGAGGCGATGTACGGGTCGAGGTAGGTGGTGCTCAGCAGGCCGGCGCCGGCCGCCTTGCCGGGGGCGAGCACCCGCAGGACCGTGCCGTCCGAGCGCTTCACGACGGAGCCGGCCCAGCCGGACTGGGCGGCGATCTGGTTGATCGTGTTCTCGCGCCCGTTGGCCACCAGGTCGCCGGACCGCTTGGTGCCCGACGCGCCCGTGACCGTCACGGTGTGCGGGACCGCGAACATGTCCACCTGCGAGCTGTTCAGCCACAGGCCGGCGTCGTTGTAGGTGAACTCGCTCCAGTCGAACAAGATGTTGTGGTTGGCATCGCTGCTGGCCCAGGGCGCCGGCTGCACGAGCCCGTCGGGGGTGAGGAAGAACTTCAGCTTCTCGCCGAGGGAGAAGTAGACGCGGCCGGAGATGCCGCGCGGCACCTGGATGGTGGTGCTGCCGCCGTTGCCGGGTCCGGCGATCGCGACGTCGGGGGCCGGCGACGGCGGGTTGGCGCCCGCGGGCCACGCGGTGAACGTGCCGCCCGCGTTCACGTACCCGAGGCGGCCGGTGGTCAGGTTGGTGCCCAGCACGTAGACGTAGACCGCCTCGCCGCGGCCGCTCGAGTTGGTGATCGTCAGCGGCAGCCGGTCGGGGCCCACCGCCTGCGCTCCTGATGCGGCTCCGACGACGGCCGTCGTCACCGCGACCGCGAGCGCGCTGAGCGCCCCGATCAACCTCGTGCTGGTCCTCATCGACCCGCTCCTCACAGTCGTCCGCGGCGGTGCGAGGACAGCCCCGACACCCAGTGTTGACACGTGTCAACCGCGTCGCAGGACCCTATGACTCTTCGGACATGCTTCGCAAGGGGTGCTTCACCCGGCAGGGTCAGAGATCGACGATCTCGACGTCACCCGTGAGGATCGCGCGCAGCTCGTCGGCCAGTCCCCCGCCGACGGCGGAGGTGTCCTTGACCGCACGCAGACCGCGCTGGGCGGACGCGAAGACGTGCTCGGCGTCGGCGGACCCCGCCGCCGAGCAGGCCACGGCCGAGTGGAACGAGGGCCACGCCCGCGGGTCGATCCCCGACTGCGGCTGCGCCAGGAGCGCGACGACGTCCCGGCGCAGCCCGTCGACGAGGGCAGAGGCGTGCTCGTCGGAGGCCGCGGCGGGCAAGGTGGCGACGACCGCGAACTCGTCACCGGCCGTCCGCGCCGCCCGACACCCGGCAGGCAGCCCTCCGGTGAGCCGCGCGCCGATCCCGGCGAGGACGACGTCGCCGACACCCTGGCCGTACTCGGTGTTGAGCCGGGAGAACCCCTCGATGTCGAGCAGGACCACGACCACCCGGGCAGCCGTGCCGGCGATCTCGGCACACCGGCGCGCCAGCTCGTGCAGCGCCATCGACCGGTGCGGCAGCCCGGTCAGCGGATCGTGCAACGACCGCACCGCCAGGAGCGTGGACAGCGACCGGACCAGGTCGGCGGTGCTGACCACCCGCCACGACTCGTCGGCCACGAGGACGTCGTCGTACCGGCGCTCGTCGAACCGCTGCATCGCGCGCACGGCGACCTCCGACACCGGCGCGCTCGGCGCGACCACCATCGGGCCCCAGTCGGTCAGCTCGTGCGTGCCGCGGCGGGCGAGCACGGCCCGACCGAAGCCGAGCCGACCGGTCATCGCCGCGGTGAAGCGCGTGCGCGTCACCAGACCGATCCGGCTGTCGTCGTCCGGGTCCCGCACGGCGACGGTGGTCACGTGCGGGGAACGGAAGATCAGCTCGAGCTGGGCCACGGGCAGGCCGGCGTCGACCACGTCCACGGGGTGGGCCAGGTCGGCGACCGTGGTGCCGGCGGTCGCCCGGTAGCCGCCGACGGCGTCGCCGAGGCGCTGGGTCAGGAGCGTGAGATCAGCGTGCACCCGGAGAGTATCCGCGCAGGTCAGCCGCGTTCCGACGGGAATCGGCCGGAGTTCACCGACCGTTCGCCCGGTGTTCTCCGTGGTCGGTGCGGCAGGATCGACGGGTGTTCACCACGCGCCCCGAGCTCACCGGATCCTTCGGCATGGTCGCCTCGACGCACTGGTTGGCGTCGTCCGTCGGGATGCGGATGCTCGAGGCCGGCGGGAACGCGTTCGACGCCGCCGTCGCCGCCGGGTTCACGCTCTCGGTGGTCGAGCCCCACCTGAACGGTCCGGGCGGTGACGCACCGATCCTCGGCTACCGGGCGAACGACGGGCACACGTTCGTCGTCTGCGGGCAGGGCACCGCGCCCGCCGCCGCGACCATCGAGGCGTACCGGGACCTCGGCCTCGACCTGGTGCCCGGCACGGGCCACCTGGCCGCCGTGGTGCCGGGAGCGTTCGGGGCGTGGCTCGACCTCCTCGCACGCTACGGCACCCTCCCCCTGGCGGAGGTGCTCGCGCCGGCCATCGGCTACGCCCGCGACGGCTACCCGCTGGTCCGGGCTGCGTCCCGCACGATCGCGACGGTCGCCGAGATGTTCACCGAGCACTGGCCCACCTCCGCGGCGGTCTACCTGCCGCACGGCCAGGTCCCGGCCGCGGGCGCCCGGTTCACCAACCCCGCGCTGGCGGACACGTTCGAGCGACTGCTCGCGGGCGGGGGCAGTACCCGGGAGGCGCAGATCGAGTCGGCGCGGCGGGCGTTCTACGAGGGCTTCGTCGCCGAGGCCGTCGACGCCTACCAGTCGGGCGTCGCGGTGCAGGACTCGTCGGGCCGACGTCACACCGGGCTCCTGCGCGCCGCCGACCTGGCGTCCTGGCGCGCCACCGAGGAGGCCACGGTGTCGCTCCGGTTCGCCGGCCGGACCGTCCACAAGACCCGCGCGTGGGGGCAGGGACCCGTGCTCCTCCAGCAGCTGGCGATGCTCGAGGCCCTGGACGTGGGCTCGCTGGTGCGGTCCCACGACACGGTCGAGCTGGTGCACACGGTCGTCGAGGTGGCCAAGCTCGCGTTCGCCGACCGGGAGGCCTGGTACGGCGACGCCCCCGACGTCCCGCTCGAGACCCTCCTCTCCGCCGAGTACGCGGCGGCGAGGGCGGCGCTTGTCGGCCGGGACGCCGCCGAGGGGCTGCTGCCCGGGTCGCCCGACGGTCGCGTGCCCCGCGTCGCCGCGAGCCTGTGGGGCTCCCGCGCGGGATCCGCCCCCGGGATCGGCGAACCCACGGTCTCCCCCGTCGGGCTCAGCCCCGGCGACACCTGCCACGTGGACGTCGTCGACCGCTGGGGCAACCGGGTCTCCGCGACCCCGTCGGGCGGCTGGCTCCAGTCGAGCCCCGCGGTGCCCGGCCTCGGGTTCGCGCTGCCGACGCGCGCGCAGATGTTCTGGCTGGAGCCGGGGCTGCCCGACAGCCTGGCGCCGGGCAAGAGGCCGCGGACCACTCTCAGTCCCGGTCTGCTGCTCGACGACGATGGGACCGGGGTCGCGTTCGGCACGCCCGGCGGCGACCAGCAGGACCAGTGGACCGTGCCGTTCCTGCTCCGGCACCTGCTCGGCGGCGCCGACCTCCAGGCCGCGATCGACGCCCCCATGTGGCACTCGTCGCACGTGCCCGGCTCGTTCTACCCGCGCACCCACACGCCCATGGGGCTGGTCGCCGAGTCCCGGCTCGGGGCGGACGTGCTCGACGCGCTCGCCGAGCGCGGGCACGCCGTGGAGACCGTCGGACCGTGGGAGCTCGGGCGGCTGAGCGCGGCGGGCGTCCGGGCGGACGGGCTGCTGGTGGCGGCGGCCAACCCGCGGGGCATGCAGGGCTACGCGGTGGGGCGGTGACGTCCTTCGCCCGGCAGGCGGGGTTCCGGGTGGCGTTCGCGTGGGGTCCCGACGAGGCCGCCGTGGTGATCGGGCCCGAGCCGACCCTCGCGGTCGTGGTCGACGTCCTCTCGTTCTCGACGACAGTCACCGTCGCGGCCGAGTCGGGGGTCACCGTCTACCCGACAGCGCGCCGGGACGCCGAGGCGTTCGCGGCGTCGGTGGGCGCGACGCTGGCGCCGGTCCGCACGCTCGATGCCCCGAGCCTGTCGGTCGCGTCGATGCGCGGCGCGGTCTCCGGTCGGATCGTCGTCGCGTCGCCCAATGGCGCGACGACCTCCCTCCGGCTCGCGGGCCACGGCACGCGGGTGGTCGTCGGCTGCCTGCGCAACGCCTCCGCGGTCGGACGGGTCGCGTCCTCGTTCCTCGCGGGTCGCGACGACAGCCGGGTGGTGGTGGTCGCGTGCGGTGAGCGCTGGCCGGACGGCGGGCTGCGGCCAGGTGTCGAGGACCTCTGGGGGGCCGGCGCGATCCTGCGCGCGGTCGACTCCGGCGACCTGTCCCCCGAGGCAGGGACCGCTCGGACGGCAGTCCCCGCCGGGGCGATCAGCGCGGCCCTCCTCGACTGTGCGAGCGGGCGGGAGCTCGTGGGCGCCGGCTTCGCGACCGACGTGCGGATCGCAGCCGAGGTCGACGCGTGCGCGCTGGCGCCGGAGCTGGTCGACGGGGCCTTCGTCGCAAGTCCTCCGATGAATTGACTCGTCGATGAGGGTTCGATGAGGGATGCGGTCCCGGCCGGGCCAAGAGATCGGACCACTGCTAGCGTCGCCCGCATGCCCAACGTCGTGGATGCCCACCTTCAGGTGTGGAACCCGGACGCGGTGCACTACCCCTGGATGACCGCGGAGAACGCGGCCGTGCACCGGCCGTTCCGGGTGCCGGACATCGAGGACCAGCTCGCCGACGAGGGCGTGTCGTGGGTGGTCCTCGTGCAGGCCGCCGACAACCGCGCCGACTCCGAGCTCATGCTCTTCCAGGCCCTGTCGTCGCCCCGCGTGGCCGGCGTGGTGGCCTGGGTGCCGCTCGACGCCCCCGACGACGCGGCCACCCAGCTCGACAAGTGGCGGCGGGAGCCGATCGTCGGCATCGGCCACCGGGGGCACGACGAGCACGATCCCGACTGGCTCCTCGACTCCGCCGTCGACGCGAGCCTCACGCTCCTGACCGAGCGCCGGCTCACCCTGGACCTCACCGCGCACACCCCGGCGGCCCTGGCGCACGTCGCGACGCTGGCGGAGAACCACCCGAAGCTGACGATCGTGCTCGACCACCTCGGCGCTCCCCCGCTCGCCGCCCTGCGCGCCGGGGCGCGGGACGGCTGGGCGCGTTGGTCGGCACTGCTCGGTGCGGTCGCGCAGCAGCCCAACGTCGTCGCCAAGCTGTCCGGGCTGACCACCGCCGCCGGCGCGGGCTGGACCCCGGACCACCTGCGACCGGCCGTGGATCGCGCGCTCGAGGTGTTCGGCCCCGACCGGCTGATGCTCGGCAGCGACTGGCCGTACGCCCTGCTGGAGGGCGACTCGTACGCGCAGGTGTGGCACGGACTGCGTTCCACGATCGACCAGCTGTCCGACGACGACCGGGCGGCGGTGCTCGGTGGCACCGCCACGCAGGTGTACGGGCTCCCGTTCGACTCGTTCTGAGCGCGCGGGCGCTAGGTTCGCTCCGTGTCACGATCCGACGACGTCGTCGACGGGGTCAAGCAGATGATCCTCGACGGACGGCTCCACGCAGGCGAACGGCTCCCCGCGGAGAAGGAGCTGGCCGCCACCCTCGGCGTCTCGCGCGGCTCCCTGCGGGAGGGCGTCCGCGCGCTCGGCACGCTCGGCATCCTCGACTCCCGGCACGGCGACGGCACCTACGTGACGACCCTCGACCCGGCGCTGCTGCTGGCCCCCGTCGGGTTCATCGCCGACCTCCAGGACGACGCCTCCGCGTTCCACGCCGTCCGGCGCCTGCTGGAGACCGAGGCTGCGGGACTCGCTGCCCTGCACATCGACGACGACGGGCTCGCGCGCCTGCGCGTCGCTCTCGACGAGACGGCCCGCGCGCTCGTGCAGGTCCCGCTCGACCACGAGCGGCTGGTCGACGCCGACCTGGCCTTCCACGAGGAGGTGGCGCGCGCGTCCGCCAACCCGGTGCTCGCCGCGCTCATCGAGGGCCTGGCCGGTCGGGCATCGCGGACGCGGCTCTGGCGCGGGCTGAGCGACGTGGGCGCCGAGGACCGGACCTTCGTCGAGCACGAGGCGATCCTGGCCGCCGTCGCCGCCCGCGATCCTGACCGCGCGCGGCTACGGATGGCCACGCACCTGCTCGGGCTGGAGGACTCGGCGACGGGCGCGCAGGCGCCCTGGGACAGCTAGCGTCCGGGCGTCGAGTCCCGCAGGACGACCTGCGTCGGCACGTGCGTGAGGCGCGGCTCGTCGGAGGCGTCGGCGAGGGCCAGCTCCGTGGCGGCGATGCCGACGTCGACCAGCGGGATGCGCACGGTGGTCAGCGCCGGGACCACGTCGCGCAGGGTCGAGATGTCGTCGAACCCGGCGAGCGCGATGTCCTCGGGCACCCGGACGCCCGCCTCGCGCCCGGCGGCCAGCGCCCCGAGCGCCATGACGTCGTTGACCGCGAACACCAGCTCCGGCAGCTCTCCGCCGCGCAGCAGGGCGCGCATGGCGTCCTCGCCGCCCTCGTGCGTGAACGCGCTGGTGATCACCGCGTCGTCCGGGACCGGGCTGCCGAGCTCGGCCAGCGCACCGCGGAACGACTCGCTCCGCTCGCGCGCGGTCAGGTGGTCGGCGGGGCCGGCCAGCACCGCGAACCGGCGGTAGCCGCGGGCGTGCAGGGCCTTCGCCAGGTCGCCGGCACCCTGCGCGTTGTCCACGACCACGCTGTCGACGCCGAGGATCGGCTGACCGATCAGGGCCACCGAGCCGCCGACCGCGCGGTAGTCGGCGAGCGCCGCGCGCAGCTCGTCGTTGGTCGCGTCGTCGTCCAGGCGACCACCGGCGATGACGATGGCGCGGGCGCGCTGGCGCTTGAGGAGGTCCACCAGCCCGCTCTCGCGGCTCGGGTCGTGCTGGGTGCTCGCGAGGGTCACCTGGAGGCCGGCGCGGTCGGCGGCCCGGGTGACGCCGGCGGCGATCGAGGAGAAGTACGGGTCCGCGATGTCGTGCACCACCAGGCCGAGGGACGTCGTCCGGCCACGCGCCATCGCCTGCGCGTTGGCGTCCGGGGTGTAGCGCAGCAGGGCCGCGGCGGCGAGCACACGGTCGCGCAGGTCGGCGCGGACCGTGCGGTTGGCGCTGCCGTTGATCGCGCGGGAGGCGGTGGCGAGCGAGACGCCCGCTTCGCGTGCGACGTCACTGAGGGTCACGGAGGCGGCCATGTCTGGAGGGTAGGCGCTTGCCGGTGGTGCGCGGCACGTTCAGCGTGGGCACGCCGGTGGATTGGTGCGGAAAGCGATATCCTGGCCGCGTGACGACGACGCTCGCTCTGGCCGACGCCGTCCTGGTGCTGCGCCCCGACGACGACGTCGGCGTGGCGACGAGGGACCTGCAGTCCGGGACCGTGCTGGGGTCGGTCGTCGTGACCCAGAGCGTGCCCCGCGGCCACAAGCTCGCGGTCCGGGCGGTGCCGCAGGGCGCCCCGGTGCGCAAGTACGGGCAGTCGATCGGTCGCGCCACGCGGGACATCGCCGTCGGCGACCACGTGCACTCGCACAACCTGGGCATGGACGACGACGAGCGCGCCTACGAGTTCGGCACCGCGCGGGTGACCCTCCCTGCTCCCGAGGGGCCGGTCCGCACCTTCGACGGGTACCTGCGCAGCGACGGCCGCTGGGGCACCCGCAACTACGTCGGCATCGTCACCTCCGTGAACTGCTCCGCGTCGACCGCCCGGCTGATCGCCGACCAGTTCCGCGGCCGCGTGCTGGACGCGTACCCGCACGTCGACGGTGTCGTCGCCCTGACCCACGACACCGGCTGCGGCCTGGTCCCCACCAGCGAGGGCGCCCAGATCACCCGGCGGACCCTGCGCGGGTACGCCGACCACCCGAACATCGCGGGCCTGCTGGTCCTCGGGCTCGGCTGCGAGATGCTCCCGGCGCAGACTCTGCTGGACGGGCTCGACCTGCCCGCCGACAAGCCCGTGACCACGCTCGTCATCCAGGACACCGGCGGCATCCGCGCCACCGTGCGCGCCGGGGTCGCGGCCATCGAAGCGATGCTCCCCGGGATCGACGCCCTGCGCCGGTCCCCCGCACCCGTCTCCGAGCTGGTCCTGGGCCTGAACTGCGGCGGGTCCGACGGGTACTCCGGCATCACCGCCAACCCCGCGCTCGGGCACGCGTCCGACCTGCTGGTCGCCCGTGGCGGCACCTCGATCCTCGCGGAGACCCCCGAGGTCTTCGGCGCCGAGCACCTCCTGCTGCGCCGCGCGGTCTCCCGCTCAGTCGGCCAGAAGTTGTTGGATCGCCTCGACTGGTGGAAGGGCTACACCGCGGCCGGCGGCGGCACCATGGACAACAACCCGTCACCCGGCAACAAGGCGGGCGGGCTGACCACGATCCTCGAGAAGTCGCTCGGCGCCGTGGCCAAGGGCGGCACCGCCGAGCTGGTCGAGGTCTACGAGTACGCCGAGAAGGTGACCGCCCGCGGGTTCACGTTCATGGACACCCCCGGGTACGACCCGGTCTCCGTCACCGGCCTCGTCGCCGGCGGCGCGACCGTCGTCGTGTTCACCACCGGCCGCGGGTCCGTGCTCGGCTGCAAGCCGACTCCGTCCATCAAGGTGGCGACGAACACGGCCACCTACCTGCGGATGACCGAGGACATGGACCTCAACGCCGGGCGGATCGTCGACGGCACCGCCACCGTGACGTCCGTCGGCGAGGAGCTGTTCGAGCTGATCATCGCCGTCGCGTCCGGGCGTCAGACCGTGTCCGAGGAGCTGGACCTGGGCTCCGACGAGTTCGTCCCGTGGCAGCTGGGCGCGGTGACCTGACCGGTCGCGGTCGATCTGCGCTCAGTCGTCCAGCCAGCGCAGGACGGTCTGGCCGAACGCGCCGACGAGGGCGAGGCGCGAGGTCGTGCCGCACGCGCGGCACACCAGCGAGTGGTTGACCCACGGCATGCCGTCCACCTGCTGGGTCCCGGACACGTCGAGGGCGGTCGCCCGGCACGCCGGGCAGAACAGGCGCCCCTCGGGGTCCAGCTCGAGTGACGCGCCAGGCATCGCGGACGGCAACATCGAGTGGCTCACGGCGGGGACCTCCGGGTGGTGCAGACGGTGCGGGTTCAGTGCTCAGTGCACCACGTCGGGGGCCGGCCGCGCCTGCCGGACGCGGGTCAGCGGTCCACCCGCGCGCCGCCGCCCCCCGCGAGCTTGAGCACCTCGGCCGTGCTGACCATCGTCGTGTCGCCCGGCGTCGTCATCGCGAGGGCGCCGTGCGCGGCCCCGTACTCGACGGCCGTCTGCAGGTCCTCCCCGGCGAGCAGGCCGTAGGCCAGCCCGGACGCGAACGAGTCCCCGCCGCCGACCCGGTCGAGGATCTCCAGACGCTCGCGGTGCGTCGCGCTGACCAGCCCCGTGCCCTTCGACCAGGCGATCGCACCCCAGTCGTTGACCGTCGCGGAGTGCACCGTGCGCAGCGTCGTGGCGATGACCTGGAAGTTCGGGTACGCCTCCGCCACGCGGTCGATCATGGCGGCGAACGAGTCGAGCTCCAGGGCGGACAGGTTCTCGTCGACGCCCTCCACCTCGAAGCCGAGCGAGGCCGTGAAGTCCTCCTCGTTGCCGATCATCACGTCGATCTGCGGGGCGATGGTCCGGTTGACCTCCTGCGCGCGGGCCTGGCCGCCGACCGCCTTCCACAGGCTCGGTCGGTAGTTGAGGTCGTAGCTGACGATCGTCCCGTGCTTGCGGGCGACCGTCACCGCCTCGATCACGGTCTCGGCCGCGCTGTCGGACAGGGCCGCGAAGATGCCGCCGGTGTGGAACCAGCGCACCCCGAGCTCGCCGAACAGGTGCTCCCAGTCGACGTCCCCGGGCGCCAGCTGCGCCGCCGCGGTGTGGCCGCGGTCGCTCACCCCGACCGCCCCGCGCACGCCGAACCCGCGCTCGGTGAAGTTCAGCCCGTTCCGCACCGCCCGGCCGACACCGTCGTAGGGCACCCAGCGCAGCAACGAGGTGTCGACTCCACCCGTGAGGATGCAGTCCTCCACCAGCCGGCCGACCTCGTTGTCCGCGAGCGCGGTGACGATCGCGGTGCGCAGCCCGAACGCCCGCCGCAGGCCCCGGGCGACGTTGTACTCGCCGCCGCCCTCCCACACGCGGAACGAGCGGGCGGTCCGGATGCGACCCTCGCCGGGGTCGAGGCGGAGCATGACCTCGCCGAGCGACACCGCGTCGTAGCGCGTCTCGCTCGCGGGGCGGATGACCAGGTCGGACATGGGAGGCGCTCCTTCGAGCTCGAGGTCAGGGGTGCGCGACGAGGCTGACGGCCTCGGCCGTGAGGTCGCGGACGGCGTCGAGGTCCCCGCCGCGGATGAGGTCTCGGGGCACCATCCAGGACCCACCGACCGCCCGGACGGACGGCAGCGCGAGGTACTCGGCGAGGTTGCCCGGGCCGATGCCGCCCGTCGGGACGAAGCCGACGTCGCCGAACGGTGCCGCGAGGGCCGCGACCGCCTTGGCGCCGCCGGACGTACCGGCGGGGAAGAACTTCACGGTGGTCAGGCCCAGCTCCAGCGCGGCCTGCACCTCGGTGGCCGTGACCGCGCCGGGCAGCGCGAGGACGCCGTGCTCCTGGCAGCGCTCGACGACGGCCCGGCTCAGTCCGGGCGAGACGACGTAGGACGCTCCGGCCGCGACGGCCTGGTCGACCTGCTGGGGGGTGAGCACGGTGCCGGCGCCGACGAGGACGTCACCGCGCGCGGCGATCACCCGGATCGCGTCCGCCGCGGCGGCGGTCCGGAAGGTGACCTCCGCGACGGGGAGACCCCCGTCGACCAGGGCCTGGGCCAGCGCGTCCGCACGAGCTGCGTCGTCGATGACCACCACGGGGACCAGGCGGTGCGCCGCGAGGCGCTGCAGGATGTCGCTCACTGGTGCTCCTTCGCACTGTGCTCGTTTCCGCCACGGGACGGGAAAGCGTTTGCCGACTTCGGAGGAGCATACGCCTCGCGCGGGAGGCGGTACGCGAGATCCACCGCGGTGTCGATCGCCTCGTCGAGGTCGAGCCGGTGCTCCGCGACCAGCCGCGCCAGGAAGCCGGCGTCGACCCGCCGGGCCAGGTCGTGCCGCGCGGGGATGGAGCAGAAGGCGCGGGTGTCGTCGACGAAGCCCGTGGTGTTGGCGAACCCGGCCGTGTCCGTCACTGCCTCGCGGAACCGTCGCATGCCGTCCGGGGTGTCCAGGAACCACCACGGAGCGCCCAGCCGCACGGACGGGTAGACGCCGGCGATCGGGGCGAGCTCGCGGCTGAACGTGTCCTCGTCGACCGTGAAGAGCACGAGCCGCAGGCCCGGGTGGTGGCCGAACGCCTCGAGCACGGGGCGCAGCCCGCGCACGTACTCGGTCGGCACCGGGATGTCGTAGCCGACGTCCGGACCGCGCAGGGCCGCGACCGCCGGGTCGTGGTCGCGCAGACGCCCGGGTGCAGCTGCATGACCAGGCCGTCCTCGGCGGACATGCGCGCCATCTCGAACAGCATGTGGCCCGAGAACGCCTGCGCGTCCGCCGGGTCGACCTGGCCGCGCAGCGCAGCCGAGACGATCCGCTCCGCCTCCGGCTCGCTCAGCGGCGTGGTGTCCGCGGAGAGGTGCCCGTGGTCGGTCGCCCGCGCGCCCGCCTCGATGAAGACGCGTCGGCGCTCCTCGAGCGCGCGCAGCAGGTCGCGGTACCCCCCGACCGCGACCCCCGACCGCTGCTCGAGCAGGGCGACGTCCGCCCCCCACCCGGGTCGGTCGACGTGCAGGAGGGCGTCGGGGCGGAACGTCGGCACGATCCGGTCGCCCCAGCCCCGGTCGGCCAGGTCGGCGTGGTCGGCGAGGGTCGCGGTCGCCGCGTCGGTGGTGGCCAGGATCTCGATCCCGAACGTGTCGAACAGCGCCAGCGGCCGGAACGCCGGCTTCTCGAGACGCTCGGCGAGCAGGTCGTACAGCCGGTCGGCGGAGTCGGCCGACGGGCGCTCGTCCAGCCCGAACACCTCGACCAGCACGTGCTCGAGCCAGTAGCGCGTGGGCGTGCCCCGGAACAGCGGCCAGTGGGTGGCGAACGTGCGCCAGACCTCGCGCGGATCGGCGGTGACCCCCGGACGGTCGGCGCGGGGGACCCCGAGGGCGTCGTGCGGCACGCCGTGGGACACCAGCATGCGCACCAGGTAGTGGTCGGGGGTGACCAGCAGTGAGGCCGGGTCCGCGAACGGCTCGTCACGCGCCAGGACCCCGGCGTCGACGTGCCCGTGCATCGAGACGATCGGCAGCGTCGCCGTCGCCCCCAGGATCTCGCGCGCGATCGGTCGCACGCCGGGGTCGCTGGGCAACGCCCGGTCAGGGTGCAACGACCACCCGGTCTCGATCACCATCGGAACCTCCTCGGCGCCCACCGCTCACGCGGATGACCCGCGGTGCAAACGCATTCATGGCAGCCAAGCAGGTGATCACGCCGACCACAAGGGCCATCGGCGCGCCGTCCCGCATCTCGGGACGCCCGTTGCCAGCAGCGGACGGCCTGTGCTGAAATCGCATTCATCCGCACGCCGACGTCGAGCAGGGAGGGACCATGGTGGTCACGCTGCGCGACGTCGCGCGCGCCGCCGGCGTCTCCCCGGCCACCGCGTCCCGCGCGCTCAGCGCGCCCGACCTCGTGGCACCGGCGCGGCGTGAGCTCGTCCAGCAGGTCGCTCGGGAGCTCGGGTACCGGCCCAACCGCGCCGCGCGGGAGCTGATCACCGGCCGCACCGGGAACCTGTGCCTCGTGGTGCCGGACCTGGAGAGCCCGTTCTTCGCGGCGGTCGCCAAGGGCGTGCAGGCACGCGCCCGTGCCCTCGGGTTCGCGCTCCTGGTCGCCGACGCCGAGGAGGACCCCCGCCTGGAGGCGGAGCTGGTCGGGCACCTCGGCGCGCAGGTGGACGGCGTCATCCTGTCCTCGCCGCGGATGTCCGACGTCGAGCTCGACCGCCTCAGCCGGGACGTCCTGGACGAGGACGTCCCCCTCGTCCTCGTCAACCGCCGGCACGGTGGCCTGCCGTCCGTGGTGATCGACAACGCCGACGGGATCCGGCAGGCCGTCCGGCACCTGTACGCGCTCGGGCACCGCCGCATCGGGTACGCCGGCGGCCCGGTCGGCTCGTGGTCGGACACCCAGCGGCGGCACGGGCTCGAGCACGCGTCGCACGGGCTGCGCCACGTCGAGGTGACCGACCTCGGGCACTTCCCTCCCGTGTTCGGCGGCGGCGTGGCTGCCGGTGACCTCGTGGCAGCCAGCGGGGTCACCGCGGTGCTGGCGCACAACGACCTGCTCGCGCTCGGCATCCTCAGCAGGCTGCACGCGCGGGGCGTGCGGGTGCCCGAGGACGTCTCGGTCGTCGGGTACGACGACATCCCCGCCGCGACCCTCGTGTCGCCGGCCCTCACCACCGTCACCGTCCCGCTGGCCCGGCTGGGCCGCGCGGCGGTGGACCTGCTCGTCGAGGCCGGACCGGTACCGACGCCGACCGAGTCCGCGCTGGCGACCGCCCTGAGCGCGGCGGACGGCGGGCTCGTCGGGGGCTCGGGCACGCCTCCGTCGGTCCTCATCGGTGTCGAGCTTGTCGTCCGCGCGTCCACCGGCGTGGTGAGCGCGCAGGCGTCGGTGGCCGACGGATGACCGGCAGCCGGCTCTCGCGCACGACCCTCGCCTGCCTCGTCCCGACCCTCCCGGGCGTCAGGCTGCCCGCGGTCGACCCGGCTGAGGTCACGGTGGGTCTGGTGCACCTCGGCCTCGGGGCGTTCCATCGGGCGCACCAGGCGGTCTTCACCGAGGACGCCGCCGCGGCGACCGGCGAGAACGGCTGGGGCATCCTCGGCGTGACGCAGCGCAGCGCGCGCGTGGTCGAGCAGCTGGCGCCGCAGGACGGCCTCTACGGCGTGCTGACCAAGGGGACGGACGAGACGTCGCTGCGGCTCGTCGGATCCCTGCGGGACGTGGCGTTCCCGGGGACCGACACGGCGCGGGTGCTCACCACGATCGCGGCACCGACCACCCACCTCGTGACCCTCACCGTCACGGAGAAGGGCTACCGCCGTGCGGCCGACGGCGGCCCTGACCTGACCGATCCCGACCTGGCCGCCGACCTGGCTGCCCTGGCCGTCGAGGTCCGCGGCGGACGGGCCGGCGCCCCCGCACGCTCGCCGCTCGGGCTGCTGCTGCGCGGCCTCGCCGCGCGCGAGCGGGCTGACGCGGGGCCCCTCACGGTCGTGTGCTGCGACAACCTGGCGAACAACGGCGCCGTCCTGGCAGCCCTCGTCGGGGCTGCCCTCGACGCGGTGCCCGACGGCGCGCGGCTGCGGGAGTGGATCGACGCCTCGGTCCGCTTCCCGGGCACGATGGTCGACCGGATCGTGCCCGCCACCACGGACGCCCACCGGGCCGAGGCGGCCGTACTCCTCGGGCTGACGGACGCCGGACTGGTGGTGGGTGAGCCCTTCACGCAGTGGGTCATCGAGGACGACTTCGCCGGTCGCCGGCCCGCGTGGGAGCGCGCCGGGGCCACCCTGACGTCCGACGTCGCGCCGTACGAGCGCGCCAAGCTGCGGGTCCTCAACGCCAGCCACTCGACGCTCGCCTATCTCGGCGCGCTGCGCGGGTACGCCACGATCGCCCAGGCGGTGGCTGACCCGGACCTGGCCGCCGCGGTGCGGGCACTGGTCGACGAGGACGTGCTGCCCACCCTGGTCGCGCCGGACGGCATGGACCTGGCGCGGTACCGGGACGACGTCCTCGAGCGGTTCGCCAACCCGAACACCGGGCACACCACGGTGCAGGTGGCCATGGACGGGTCGCAGAAGCTCTCGCCGCGCCTGCTCGGCACGGTCCGCGACCGGCTCGCCGAGGGTGCCGTTCCCACCGCCGCCGCCCTGACCGTCGCCGCGTGGATGGCGTACGTGCGCGCGACGACGCAGGGCGAGCTCGTCGTCGACGGTCGCCGGATCGCCCTGGACGATCCGCTCGCGCCCGCTCTCGCCGCTGCCGCCTCCGGGCCGCTCGACACGCTCGCGGACCGGATGCTCGACGTCGGCGCGGTGTTCGGGGACGACCTGGGCGACTCAGCCGCGTTCCGGTCCGCCGTGCGCGCGGCCGTCGCGAACCTGGTGAACGCCCGGGTCTGACGACGCCGTCAGCGCGCCGCCGGTCCGCGGTGCGCTCGCGGGCAGACGTCGTCACGCACGTCAGCGCGCCGCTGGTCCGCGGTGCGTTCAGGGGCAGACGTCGTCGCGCCGACCGAGCGAGGCGCTCGCGTGCGGACTTTGTTGCACCCAGCGGAACGAAGTCTTCACGCATCGCCGGCGGTGGGATCCCGGGGCGTCAGTCTTGACGCGAGCGGAGCGCCATGCGCTAAAGTGGAAAGCGCATTCCCACTCCGACCGACACCGCGGTCCCGAACACTCGGAGCACTCATGACGACCCGCACCCTGCGCATCGGGATGAACGGCATCACCGGCCGGATGGGCTACCGCCAGCACCTGGTCCGGTCGATCCTGTCGATCCGCGACCAGGGCGGCGTCACGCTCGAGGATGGCACCCGCGTCCAGGTCGAGCCGATCCTCGTGGGTCGCAACGCCGACAAGGTGCGCGAGCTGGCCGAGCTGCACGGGATCGAGCACTGGACCACCGACGCCGACTCGGTCATCAACGACCCGACGGTCGACATCTACTTCGACGCCCAGGTGACCAGCCGCCGCTACAGCGCGCTCACCGCGGCGATGAAGGCCGGCAAGCACATCTTCACCGAGAAGCCGACGGCCGAGACGTTGGCCGAGGCGATCGACCTGGCCCGCCTGCGCGAGAGCACGGGCGTCACGGCGGGCGTCGTGCACGACAAGCTCTACCTGCCGGGCCTGGTCAAGCTGCGCCGGCTGGTGGACGAGGGCTTCTTCGGCCGCATCCTGTCGCTGCGCGGTGAGTTCGGCTACTGGGTGTTCGAGGGCGACGGCCAGGAGGCCCAGCGCCCCAGCTGGAACTACCGCAAGGAGGACGGCGGCGGCATCGTCGTCGACATGTTCTGCCACTGGAACTACGTGCTGGAGGGCATCCTCGGCACGGTCAAGACGGTGAACGCGCAGACCGCGACGCACATCCCGACGCGCTGGGACGAGCAGGGCACGGCGTACGACGCCACCGCCGACGACGCCGCGTATGGGATCTTCGAGATCGAGACGCCGGGCGGCGACCCCGTCGTCGCGCAGATCAACTCCTCCTGGACGGTCCGGGTCTACCGCGACGAGCTGGTCGAGTTCCAGATCGACGGCACGCACGGCTCGGCGGTCGCAGGGCTGAACAAGTGCGTCGCCCAGCAGCGCGCCCACACCCCGAAGCCCGTGTGGAACCCGGACCTGCCCGTCACCGAGTCGTTCCGCGACCAGTGGCTCGAGGTGCCGGCCAACGGCGACCTGGACAACGGCTTCAAGCTGCAGTGGGAGGAGTTCCTGCGCGACGTCGTCGCCGGCCGCACCCACCGCTTCGACCTCCTGTCGGCCGCGCGTGGCGTCCAGCTGGCCGAGCTGGGCCTGCGCTCGTCGGCGGAGGGCCGGCGTCTCGACGTCCCCACCATCGAGCTGTGACCGGCGACCTCAGCCGGCTGTCGCTGAATACCGCGACGACCAAGCGCTGGACCCTCCAGGAGGCGGTCGACGGAGCCGTCCGCGCGGGGCTCCCCGCGATCGGCGTCTGGCGCGACCGGGTCCAGGAGGCCGGGGTCGCCGAGGCCGCGAAGATCGTCGCCGACGCCGGCCTCCGCGTCTCGTCCCTGTGCCGCGGCGGGTTCCTCACCGCGGAGGACGAGGGTGACGCCACGGCGGCACTCGACGACAACCGCCGCGCGATTGTCGAGGCGGCGACGCTCGGCACGCGCGAGCTGATCATGGTCGTCGGCGGGCTGCCCGCGGCGAGCGCGCCCGGCGGCCCCGCACTGCCCGGAACAGCCGGCCGCGATCTCGTCGGCGCCCGGCAGCGGGTCGCGGACCGGATCGGCGAGCTCGCCCCCTTCGCGGCCGGGCACGGCGTCCGGCTCGTGCTGGAGCCGCTGCACCCGATCTTCGCCGCCGACCGCGCGGTCATCTCGACGCTCAGGCAGGCGCTCGACCTCGCGGAGCCGTTCCCCGCGGACGTCGTCGGCGTCGTCGTCGACACGTACCACGTGTGGTGGGACCCGGACCTCCAGCGCCAGATCGCCCGGGCCGGCGCTGCGGGCAGGATCGCGAGCTATCAGGTGTGCGACTGGGTCCTGCCTCTGGCGGCCGATGCGCTGCTGTCCCGCGGGCACGTCGGCGACGGGTACATCGACTTCGCGACGATCACGCGCTGGGTGGCCGAGACCGGCTACACCGGGGACGTCGAGGTGGAGATCTTCAACGAGTCGATCTGGGACACCCCGGGCGACGAGACGGTCGCGACGCTGGCTGAGCGGTACCTCCGCTTGGTGCAGCCTTACCTCTGAGAGGCCAGGCGCTGCGCCGAGGGCACGACAGCCACCGAACGGGTGACCGTGCGGGAGGACCACCACCACCCGATGCGTCGGTTAGGACTCCTGGGCCAGCAGGTCGCCCAGCACCGCGGCGAACCGCCGGCCGATCAGGCGGTGGGCGTCCGCGTCCGGGTGCATCTGGTCGCGCATCGGCAGGTCGTCCCAGTCGGACCAGCCGTAGAGGGTCGTGCCGTCGACGTAGGTCAGCGCACCGTCCCCGCGGGCCTCGACGATCGCGCGGAGCACGGACCGGATGACCGTCAGGGTCAGCTTGCCGTCGGCGACCTCGGAGGGCTGCCCGGTGGTGCGGAACACCGACGGGTCGGCCGGGTCGAGCGACGTCGGCCCCGGGGTGGTCTCGACCAGCGGGCACAGGAGCGGCGAGACGAGGACCAGCGGCGTGGTCGGGTGTCCGTCGCGGACGGTGTCGAGGAACCCGTGCACCGCGGGGGCGAAGGCACGCAGGTGGATGGCGTCGTGGTTCACCACGTTGATGCCGAGCTTGAGGGTGATGACGTCGGCGGGCTGGTCGCGGATCGCGCGGGCGACGAAGGGGTCGAGCACCGCGTTGCCGGAGAACCCGAGGTTGACCAGGTCGAGCCCGGCGGCACGCGCGGCGACCATGGGCCACGCCCCGAGTGCCGATGCGGCGCCGGCGCCGTGGCTGATCGACGAGCCGTGGTGCACCCAGCGCGGCGCGTCCACCGGCGACGGCGCGGACACGGGGGCGTCGATGGTGAGCGCGAGGAGCCGCGTGGTCTCCCCCGGCGGCAGCCAGATCTCGACGTCGCGCTCGACCGTGCCGTCGCCGCCGAGCGCGAGCTCCACGACGCCTGCCGGACCGGGTCGCTCGGAGGTCGTCCCGGTGAGGGGCTCGAGCAGGAAGACGCCGGCCGCGGAGGCCACGGCCGACGGCTGCGGCACGACGACCCCGTCGACGATCACGTCGTACGGCTGGGGCTCCGCGGGCGGTGCCGGGTCGACCGCCACGCGCAGCACGGCGACATCCAGCCGTGCGGTGGCGGCAGCCGTCCGGAAGCGGAGCCGGACGCCCGACCCCTGCGCCTCCACCATGGCCATGAAGTCGTCGGGGAGCTGCGGCCGCGTCCACGCGGGGAGACGGTGCGGGAGCCCGTCCTCCAGCCACGACGCCCCGCGGATCTCCACCCGCGGGTCCGGCAGGTCCAGACGCATCAGAAGACGTTCCCGGTCTCGCGGAACTCGCGCCAGACGTTCTCGAAGAAGTCGTCGTCCTCGGGGATGGGCCGACGCGGGCGCCACCGGAAGCTCATCCGACCGGCGGGGTCGTCGTCGGACGGTTCCCAGGAGGTCTCCTGCACCTCGTCGTCCAGCGCGCCGCCGTCCAGGGTGAACCGGAACACGTCGGGGAGCTCGGCCAGGCCGTGCGGGATCGCACCGCCCGGGTCGGTGTAGAGCACCGAGCCGCGGGACCGGCCGCCGTGCCCGACGTAGTCGGCCATCGCGGACAGGTACACGTAGGCGCTGGTGAGGATGTCCCGCACCAGGAACGTGCGGTTGATCGAGCGGCGCGACGAGGCGTCGGCGGACACGTTCGCCTCGTACGACGCCAGCCACGCGTGCACCTGCTCCAGGGCTTCGTGGATCGACTGCGCCGAGCGCACCGGGCCCGCCTTGGCGCTCATGAGCACCTGGACCTCGTCGAGAAGGTCGCCGGTGTTGTCGGGGATGCCGGACGCGGCCCGCGACGATGCCGCCGCAACCAGTGCGAGGGCAGCGTCCACGACGGAGGTGGCCGACGACTCGAAGGGACGCGGATCCTCGGTCCGTCGCGCCGCGATGAACTGCGCCGCCCTCGTCGCGCCCACCTGCCCGCTGTTCAGCGCCGCGCCGCCGGGCCGGTAGACCCCGTGCGCGCCGCCGGCCTCGCCGACCGGGAAGAAGCCCTCGATGTTCGACTGCCACCAGGCGTCGACCACGAGCCCGCCGTTGTTGTGCTGGGCGCAGACGTCCACCTCGAGCATCGTCGTCTCGAGGTCCACGTACGGGTTCTTGCCCAGGTAGAACTGGTACGCGGGCTCGTTCATGCGCCGCAGCCGCTCGATGGGCGTGCCGAACAGGACGCCCGCCCGGTCGAGGTACTCGTACGCCTCGGGGCTCAGCGCGGACGGGTCGAAGTCCTCCTGGACGGGGTTGCGACGAAAGTCGAGGAACACCCGCCGCCCGCGCAGCACGGTCTCCCGGTAGACCAGCAGGTCGATCAGCGACGAGCCGTCCAGCGCCTTCCGGATGTCGAACGGCCACTGGTAGCCCTTGAGGAACACCAGCGACATGAGCTGGCCATAGTCAGGGATCGCTTCGGTCAGGAACTCCCGCGGCGAGGAGACCCCGTCGGCATCCGTCGAGACGAACGTCGGGACGACCTGCATGTACGTGCCCGACACGTTCCAGCGCGGGTGCGTCGAGGCCAGCCCGAACTGCCACTCCGTGAGGTTCTTGCCGTGCACGCCCGCGCGATACGCCGCCCCGGACGCGCCCCACTGGCCGTTCGGGAACACGCGCGTCGCGTACATCCCGGCCGGGCCGCCGGTCGCGTAGACGAGGTTGGTGCAGCGGAACAGCAGGAACGGGGACTCGGCGCCGTCGTGCGGCACGTCGGTCCGCAGCACCAGCAGCCCCGCGACCGCGCCGTCCTCGACGATCACGTCGACCACCCGGCACTCGTCGTAGATGCGCGTCCCGTTGCGGTGGACCTTCTTCTCCAGCTGCTCGACCATCGACCGGCTGGTGTAGGGCCCCACGGAGGTGGCGCGACGACGGGGGTCGTGGTCGGTCTTGTAGCCGATGAACTCGCCGTACCGGTTCTGCGGGAACGGCACGCCCAGGTCGCACAGGCGCAGGAACCCGCGGGCGCTCAGGGCGGCCTCGGCCAGCGCGTTGTCGCCGTCCATCGCCCCACCGGAGTAGAGCGTCTCGGCCATCTCCCGCACGGAGTCGCCGTCGCCACCCGAGAGCGTGAGCTTGTAGTAGGTCTGCTTGTCCGAGCCGGCGTTGCGCGACGAGCCCGCGTTGACCTTGTCGGCGACCATGACGACGTCGGTCTGGCCGAGCTCCCAGAGCCGGTCGGCGGCGCAGAAGCCCGCGGAGCCGGTGCCGACGACGACGGTGTTGACGGTGACGACGGGGACGCCGTGGAGGGACTCCATCAGAGCACCGGGATGTGCAGGCCGCCGTCGACGTGGAACACCTCGCCGGTCGAGTACGGGGTCTGCCCCGAGGCCAGGATCGACACCGCGCCTGCGACGTCGGACGGTCGGCCCCACCGGTTGATCGGCGCCAGCCCGTCCGCGATCAGCGCGTCGTACTTCTCCGTGACGCCCGCGGTCATGTCGGTCGCGATGACGCCCGGCCGGACCTCGTAGACGACGATGCCCTCGGGGGCGAGGCGGACCGCGAACAGCTGGGTGGCCATGGCGACGCCTGCCTTGGAGACGCAGTACTCGCCGCGGTTGGTGGAGACGGCGGTGGCGGAGATGGACGAGACGTTGATGACCGTGGCGCGCGGACCGTCCTCGACCGAGGAGCCGAGCGCGATGACCCGGTTGGCGAACGTCTGCGTGAGGAAGTACGGCCCGCGCAGGTTGATGCCGAGCACGCGGTCGAAGCTCTCGGCTCCGGCCTCGAGCAGGTCCGCCCGCACGCTGGGTGCGACCCCGGCGTTGTTGACCAGCAGGTCGAGGCGACCCCAGGCCTCGACGGCGTCGTCGACGAACCGGGCGTGGTCGTCCAGGTCGGCCACCGAACCCCGCACGTAGCGGACCCGGCCGGGCGCGTCGAGCGACTCCAGCAGCTCGGTCGGCTCCTCGCGGGTGGCCAGGATCGACACCGCGAACCCGTCGGCGAGCAGCCGTTGCGTGATGCCGAGGCCGATCCCTCGATTGCCCCCGGTGACCAGAGCGACTGCGGGCATCGTTGCCTACTTCCGTGTGCGGGGACGCGTGTTCCGGACTCGATCGTGCCATGCGCACGGCGTTCAGGGCAAGCGCTTTCCGACGATCACCGCCCGTGCGAGGATCGGGCCCGTGATCTCCCGACGCCCGCCGGTGGCCTGATGGGCGCCGTCGTCACCGCGCTCGGCACCATGGGGGTCGTCGTCGCGCTCGGCTGGCTGCTCGCCCGGCGCCGGGTGCTCGGGGAGCGTGCCGCGCCCGTGCTCGCCCGCGTGGTGTTCACCGTCGCGACGCCGGCGCTGCTGATCACGACCGTCGCGCATGCCGACCTGCACCTGCTGCTCTCGCGGACGGCGGTCGTCACCTGGACGTCCACGGCGGTCGTCGCGCTGGTGGCGGTCGTGGTCCTGCGCGTGGCGTGGCGCCGGCCGGCCGCCGACGTCACGGTCGGCACGCTGGCCTCCTCGTACGTGAACGCCGGCAACATCGGGCTGCCGCTGGCGGTGTACCTGCTCGACGACGCGGTCGCCGTGGTGCCGACGCTCCTGTTCCAGCTGCTGGTCCTGGCGCCGGTCGCGTTCGCGGTGCTCGACGCGCGCTCCGGTCCGCTCCGGGGCCGGACGGTGCTCCGCCGCACCCTGAGCAACCCGATCATCGTCGGCACGCTCGTCGGGCTGGTCCTGGCGGCGCTGCCGTGGGACCTGCCCGAGGTCGTCTACGAGCCGTTCCGGCTGATCGGTGCCGCCGCAGCACCGCTGGCGCTGCTGACGTTCGGCATGTCGCTGGCAGTGCCCCGCACGGTGGACACGGCGGCGCCGCGGCGCGACCTGGCCCTGGCCGTGGGCCTGCGCGCCGTGCTGCACCCCGTGCTGGCGTGGGGGCTCGGCACCGCGCTCGGCCTGCCCGCGCACGCGCTGCTCGCCGTCGTCGCGATGGCGTCGCTGCCTACCGCGCAGAACGTCCTCGTCTACGCGATGCAGTACCGGCACGGTGAGCCGCTCGCGCGCGACGCCGGGCTGATCACCACGATCCTGTGCGTGCCCGTGCTGCTGGTCGTCGCGGGCACGCTCGGCTGAGCGTCAGGGCAGGCGCGCGCCCTCGGGGATCTCGATGCGGTCGTAGGCCAGCACGTTCGGCACGCCGCCCGACAGGGTCGCGAGGTGGAGCACCTCGGCGTTCTCCTCGACCGCGACGGCCACCTTGAACGCGAGCTTGAGCGAGACGCCCACCGCGAGCAGGCCGTGGTTGGCCCACACGACCGCGTTGACGTCGTCGCCCATCAGCTCGGCGCTGCGCCGGCCGAAGTCGGCGTTGGTGGAGAACTCGAACGGCATGACCGGGATGGTGCCCTTGGCGTACAGGACCATGTTGAGCAGGACCGGGTCGATCTGCTTGCCGAGGACGCCGAGGACGTTCACGAACGTCGACTCGGTGTGCACGATCGCGCGGGCGTCGGGGCGGCGGCGGTAGTGGGCCAGGTGCACGGGCAGCTCGGTCGACGGGAGCAGGTCGCCCTCGAGCACCGTGCCGTCCATGGCGACGACGAGCATGTCCTCGGGCCGCAGCACGTCGTAGCGCACGTCGGACGGGGTGATGACGATCGCCTCGGTGCCGTCGTCGGCGGTGATCCGCACGCTGATGTTGCCCTGCGTGTTGAAGTTCAGTCCGCAGCGGACCGACTCGCGGCAGTAGTAGAGGATCTCCTCTCGCAGCTGCTCGCTCGCGAGCGAACGGACTGACGTGTCGATGCTCATGACACCCTCTCCACTGATCGATTGAATCCTTTCATCAGGATTCCGCGCAGAGTCACCCGCAGCGAGGGACCTTGGTCCCCGGGTTCGCCCGGCAGGTACCAGCACGATGGCGATGTCGACGCGCGGGCTCGTCCGCAGCGGTCCCGCGCGCCGGCATCCAGCTCACCGTCGAGGTGCGTCGAGGGGTCGTGCGCGACTACCGACCGTCGACCCTGCCCTCGGCGGCTGCCCACTGGCGGTCGGTCGGACCACCCGTCGCGCCCGGCTGGTAGCGCCGCAGGTCCAGCCCGCGGGCGCCCACCGCCCGCAGGTCCGCGAGGCTCCCGGACAGCACGCCCGCGGCCCGCGCCTGCACCAGCACGTTGCCCAGCGCGGCCCCCTCGACCGGCCCCGCGACCACCGGCAGCCCGGTCGCGTCGGCGGTGAGCTGGCAGAGCAGCTCGTTGCGGACTCCCCCGCCGACCACGTGCACCACGTCGATGGAACGGCCGGCCAGGTCAGCCGCCTGCCGGACCGCCCGCCGGTAGGCCAGCGCGAGCGAGTCGAGGATGCAGCGCACCGTCTCGGCCTGCGACTGCGGGGGTGTCTGACCCGTGCGGGCGGCCTCGGCCGCGATGCGGGAGGGCATGTCGCCGGGCGGCAGGAACGCCGGTCCGTCGAGGTCGACCACCGTGGTCAGGGCCGGGACGCGCGCGGCGGCCGCGAGCAGGTCCGGCAGGTCGGCGGGCAGGCCGGCCTCGTTCCACGTGCGGATCGACTCCTGGAGCACCCACAGGCCCATCACGTTGCGCAGGTAGCGGACCGTGCCGTCGACGCCGGCCTCGTTGGTGAAGTTGGCTGCCCGGCTCGCCTCGGTGAGCACCGGACGGTCCAGCTCGAGGCCGACCAGCGACCAGGTGCCGCAGGAGATGTACGCGAAGTCGGCGCCCGTGGCGGGGACCGCGACGACGGCCGAGGCGGTGTCGTGCGAGCCGACCGTCCACACCGGGACCTCGCCGAGGAGCGTCGTGTGGCCCAGCAGCTCACCGGCGTCGCGCAGCGGGGGCAGCAGGCCCTCCGCGATGCCGAGGGCGGCCGCCACGTCGAGCGCCCACGTCCGGGTGGTCGCGTCCAGCAGGCCGGTGGTCGAGGCGTTGGTCACCTCGGCCACCCGCACGCCGGTCAGCCAGTAGCCGAGCAGGTCCGGGACCAGCAGCATCCCGCGGGCCGACGCCAGCGCCGCGGTGCCCTGCGCGGCGACCAGCTGGAACACGGTGTTGAACGGCTGCACCTGTAGGCCCGTGCGGGCGTAGAGCTCGGGCGCGGGGATCGTCGCGAAGACCGTGTCCGGCACCCCGTCGGTCCGCGCGTCCCGGTAGTGGAACGGGTTCCCGAGCAGCTCGCCGTCGGCGTCGAGCAGCCCGTAGTCGACCGCCCACGAGTCGATGCCGACGCCGTCCAGCGCCCCGACCTCGCGCGTGGCAGCACGCAGCCCGTCGAGGATCCCCCGGTACAGGCCGAGCACGTCCCAGTGCAACGCGCCGCCCACCCGGACCGGCCCGTTGGGGAACCGGTTGACCTCGTGCAGGTCGACGCGGTCGCCGCCGACCGACCCGACGATGACTCGCCCGGAGGACGCGCCCAGGTCGACGGCGGCGAACGCGCTCATCGCAGGAAGGCTGCGGCGACGCCGGAGTCGACCGGGACGTGCAGGCCGGTGGTCTGCACCAGGTCGGGGCCGGTCAGGGCGAACACCGCGGCGGCGACGTGCTCGGGCAGGACCTCCCGCTTGAGCAGCGTCCGCTGGGCGTAGTACGCACCCAGCTCGGACTCCGGCACGCCGTAGGTGGCCGCGCGCTGGGCGCCCCAGCCGCCGGCGAAGATCCCCGAGCCGCGCACGACGCCGTCGGGGTTGACCCCGTTGACCCGGATCCCGTGCCCGCCCAGCTCCGCGGCCAGCAGCCGGACCTGGTGGGCCTGATCGGCCTTGGTCGCCGAGTACGCGATGTTGTTCGGGCCCGCGAACAGCGAGTTCTTCGAGGCGATGTACACGATGTCGCCGCCCATGTCCTGGGCGATCATCGCCCGGGCCGCCTCACGGGCAACCAGGAACGAGCCGCGCGCCATCACGTCGTGCTGCAGGTCCCAGTCCCTGGCGGTGGTCTCCAGCAGCGGCTTGGAGATCGACAGCCCGGCGTTGTTCACCACCAGGTCGATGCCGCCGAACGCCAGCACGGTCTCCGCGATCAGCCGCGCGATGTCCTCCTCGGACGTCACGTCCGCCTGCACGGCGACGGCCACGTCGGGTCCGCCCAGCGACGCGGCAACCTCGGTGGCCCCCTCCAGGTTCAGGTCGGCGACCACGACGCACGCCCCCTCGGCGGCGAGCCGCTCGGCGATCGCGCGGCCGATGCCCGACCCGGCCCCGGTCACCACGGCGACGCGGGTGGCCAGCGGCTTGGGCTTCGGCATGCGCGAGAGCTTGGCCTCCTCCAGCGCCCAGTACTCGATGCGGAACTTCTCCGCCTCGTCGATCGGCACGTAGGTGGAGATCGCCTCCGCGCCGCGCATCACGTTGATCGCGTTGACGTAGAACTCCCCGGCCACGCGTGCGGTCTGCTTGTCCTTGCCGAACGAGAACATCCCCACGCCCGGGACCAGCACGATCGCCGGGTCCGCGCCGCGGATCGCCGGGCTGTCCGGGGTGGCGTTACGGTCGTAGTAGGCCTGGTAGTCGGCCCGGTAGGTGGCGTGCAGCTCCTTGAGCCGGCCCACCACCTCCTCGATCGGCGCGTCGGCGGGCAGGTCCACCACCAGCGGCTTGACCTTGGTGCGCAGGAAGTGGTCCGGGCAGGACGTGCCCAGCTCCGCCAGGCGCGGCAGGGCGGCACGGGACACGAAGTCCAGCACCACCTCGGAGTCGGTGTAGTGACCCACCTGCGGGCGGTCCGTCGAGGCCAGCCCCCGGATCACCGGCGCCAGCGCGGCCGCACGGGCGCGACGCTCGTCGTCGGGAAGCGGGGCGTCGACCACCTCACCGAACGGGTGCGGACCCGTCTTCGAGGCGATGAACTCCTCCGCGGTCCGCACGATCTGCAACGACCGCGCCTCGGCCTCGGCGGACGTGTCGCCCCACGCGGTGATGCCGTGCCCGCCCAGGATGCAGCCGATGGCCTGCGGGTTCGCGTCCTTGATCGCCGCGATGTCCAGCCCCAGCTGGAACCCGGGCCGGCGCCAGGGCACCCACACCACCGAGTCGCCGAACACCTGTCGGGTCAGCGCCTCACCGTCGGCGGCCGTCGCGAACGCGATGCCCGAGTCCGGGTGCAGGTGGTCCACGTGCGCGGCGTCGACCAGGGCGTGCATCGCCGTGTCGATCGACGGCGCCGCCCCGCCCTTGCCGTGCAGGCAGTAGTCGAACGCGGCGACCATCTCGTCCTCACGCTCGACGCCCGGGTACACGTCGACCAGCGCGCGCAGCCGGTCCAGGCGCAGCACGGCGAGGTTCTTCTGCGTCAGCGTGCCCAGGTCACCCCCGGACCCCTTCACCCAGAGCAGGTCCACGTCCTCACCCGTGACCGGGTCCGTCGCGGTGCCCTTGGCCGAGGTGTTCCCGCCCGCGTAGTTCGTCGTGCGCGGGTCCGCCCCGAGTCGGTTGGACCGTGCGACCAGCTCCTGCGCCACCGTGCTCATGCTCCCCACCCCGCCTGGGTGCCGCCGACGCGCTCGGCGACGATCGTCTCCGCGTAGCCCGAGGCCTTGTACGCCCGGATCGGGTCGGGGTCGAGCCCCTGCGACTCCCTCAGCTCCGCCAGGAGCGGCCGCACGTCCGTGTTGTACGCGTCCATGACCAGGCCGTTGGCGCCGAGCACGTCGCCGGCCGTCTGCGCCTCGAGCAGTGCCGCGGCGTCGACCAGGAGTGCCTTGGCCGTAGCCTCCTGCACGTTCATGACCGAGCGGATCTGCCCGGGGATCTTGGGCTCGATGTTGTGGCACTGGTCGAGCATGAAGTTGACGCCCGAGTCCGGAGCGAGCGCCCCCGACTGCACGATCTCGTGCATGATCCGGAACAGCTGGAACGGGTCCGCGGAGCCGACCATGAGGTCGTCGTCGGCGTAGAACCGCGAGTTGAAGTCGAACGCGCCGAGCCGTCCGGCGCGCAGCAGCTGGGCCACGATGAACTCGATGTTGGTGCCCGGCGCATGGTGCCCGGTGTCCAGCACGACGAACGCGCGGTCGCCGAGCGCCAGGCAGTGCAGCAGGGACGTGCCCCAGTCGGGGATGTCCATCGAGTAGAACGCGGGCTCGAAGAACTTGTACTCGAGGATCAGCCGGTGGTTCGGGTCCAGGGCCGCGTAGATCTCCGCCAGCGAGTCGGCGAGCCGGTCCTGGCGGGCGCGCAGCGAGTCCTGGCCGGGGTAGTTCAGGCCGTCCGGCAGCCAGATCTTCAGGTCGGTGGACCCCGTGGCGCGCATGACGTCGACGCACTGGAGGTGGTGCGCGATCGCCTTCTTGCGCACGTCCGCTGACGGGTGCGTGAGCGAGCCCAGCATGTAGTCGTCGTCCTGGAACAGGTTCGAGTTGATCGCCCCGATGGACACCCCGAGCCCGGCGGCGTGCGCGGCCAGGGCGTCGTAGTCGTCGACCAGGTCCCACGGGATGTGCAGGCTGACCCGCGGCGCGACGCCCGTGTACGTGTGCACCTGCGCGGCGTCGGCGATCTTCTCGTACGGGTCGCGGGGGACGCCCTGCTGCGCGAACACCTTGAACCGGGTGCCCGAGTTCCCGAACGCCCACGAGGGGAGCTCGATGGTCTGCTGCGCCAGCTGGTCGAAGATGGTCATGCGCGGAGCTCCTGTGGGTGGGTGGGGAGGCCGGCTGCGCGCAGCTGGTCCTCCAGGTGGAACACCTCGTCGAGGACGTGGAAGCCCTCGTCGGGGCTGCCGTCGGCGACGAAGAACTCGCTCATCTCGGCCTGCCAGCGCGGGTTGACCGCCGTGCGGGTCATGGCGTCCTGGGCGGCGGCGTAGTCGTCGGTGTCGAGGTAGCCGACGAGCAGCCCGTCCGGGGCGAGGAACAGCGAGTAGTCACGCCAGCCGGTGTCGCGCAGCGCCTCGAGCATCTCGGGCCACACGGCGGCGTGCCGGGACCGGTACTCGTCCAGCCGGTCCGGCCGGACGCGGGAGATGAAGCACACGCGGGTCATGCGGCTGCCTTTCGTCGCATCGCCTTTGAAACGATTCACGCACTCTATGTAAGCGTTTGCCAGTGTGTCAAGAGTCGCGTGCGCGCACACCCGGTCTCCGACATCTCCGCGGGGTCCGATTCCTGCACGGCCTCTCCCTCGAGGACTGTGAATCGATTCATTTCGCCGCACGGTACGCGCCCGGCTTCCGGCCCACAAGAGTCGTGACGTCGTCGTGATTCAGCGAGGCACCACGACGACCCCGGCGGAGGCAACTAGCATCGGGCCGCACACCCGGTGCGCCAGGGAGGGACGGTCGATGTCGATGTCGACGACGACACGGGGACGCGCGGAGCGCCGCCCGTCCATCACGGACGTCGCCAAGCGCGCAGGCGTGTCGGTCGGCACCGTCTCCAACGTGCTCAACCGCCCCGACCAGGTCAGCGACGCCACGCGCGACCGCGTCCTGGTGGCCATCGAGGAGCTCCAGTTCGTCCGCAACGCCTCGGCGCGGCAGCTGCGCGCGGGGACGATCCAGACGGTCGGCGCCATCGTGCTCGACATCGCGAACCCGTTCTTCACCGAGGTCGCCCGCGGGGTCGAGGACCGGCTCGCCGCCGACGAGTACACGCTCATGCTCAGCTCGTCCGACGAGGACCCCGAACGCGAGGCCCGGTACCTGCGGCTGTTCGAGGAGCACGGTGTGCAGGGCGTCATGGTCACCCCGTCGGCCGGCTCGCTGGACACCCTGCTGGCCCTGCGCGACCGCGGCATCGACGTCGTCCTGCTCGACACCACGTCCCCGGTCGACGACATCTCGTCGGTGGCGGTCGACGACGTGCGCGGCGGCGCCCTGGCGATCGAGCACCTGGTCAGCCTCGGGCACACCCGCATCGCGTTCATCAACGGACCGCTCACCATCAAGCAGTGCCACGACCGCCGCGACGGGGTGCTCGCCGCGCTGGCCGACGCCGGCCTCGACCCCGCCGACGCGCTTGTCGAGATCACGATCGGCTCCCTGAACGCCGACGGCGGCGAGGCCGGCATCAACGAGCTCTTCGCGCTCCCCGGCGACCGCCCGACCGCCCTGTTCTGCGTTAACGACCTCACCGCGCTGGGCGCCCTGCGCGCGCTGCGGGCGCACGGCGTGGCCATCCCCGCCGAGATGGCGGTCGTCGGCTACGACGACGTCGTCTTCGCGTCGATGCTCACCGTGCCCCTGACGTCCGTCCGCCAGCCGACCCACCAGCTGGGCTGGACCGCCGCGGACCTGCTCCTGCGCCAGCGGTCGGAGGGCGCGTCGTTCCTGCACCAGCGCGTCCAGTTCCAGCCGGAGCTGGTGGTCCGCGGCTCGTCGGACCCGTCGGCTTGAGACCCGCGCACCCAGCGCGAGAACGTGCGTCCGCCGCGAGACCGTGCGTTCGACCGCACGCTCTCGCGGGGAACGCACGATCTCATGCCTGCGGCGCCGGAGTCGTGAGGTTCCGACGAGGTCGTGGGTTGCAGCTGCCGACGTTGTCGGAAAGTCGCGATCTCGTCCGACCGTCGGGCGTCGCCGCTGCCGGCCACTGATGGACGGATCGGCAGGCAAGCGCTTACCGTGGCAGCCTCACCACGCAAGGGAGCTGACGTGACGGAGTTGTCGCAGGGCCTGCTGAGGGTCGCCATCGTCGGGACGGGGGCGATCGCGCACGCGCACGCCACGGTGCTCGCCGCCGACCCGCTGGCGTCGGTCGTCGCGGTCGCGGACCCCAGCCCCGCCGTCCGGGACGCGTTCGCCGACCAGTTCGGGGTCCACGGCCGCTACAACAGCCTCGACGACCTGCTCGCAGCCGAGTCCGTCGACGTCGTGCACCTGTGCACCCCGCCCGGCCTGCACAAGGACCAGGCGATCGCCGCCCTGCGCGCCGGAGCCCATGTGGTCTGCGAGAAGCCGCCGGTCCTGTCGCTGGCAGACCTGGACGCGGTGCTCGAGGTCGCCCACGAGGTCGGCCGCGAGTACGCGGTCGTGTTCCAGCAGCGCACCGGGACGGCCGTCGGCCACGTGCAGCGCCTGCTGGCGGACGGCACGCTCGGGCGACCGCTCGTCGGCGTCTGCCACACGCTCTGGTACCGCAAGCAGGAGGACTACTACGCGGTGCCGTGGCGCGGGAAGTGGGCGACGGAGGGCGGCGGACCGCTGCTCGGGCTCGGCATCCACCAGCTCGACCTGCTCGGGTTCCTGCTGGGCGAGTGGGCCGAGGTCGACGCCCGCGCGTTCCGCCTGGACCGGGACCTGGAGACCGAGGACACGTCGACGGCCGTGATCCGGTTCGCCAACGACGCGATCGTGTCGGTGCTGACCACCGCGCTCGCCCCGCGGCAGACCAGCTACGTGCGGGTCGACACGACGCTCGGCACGGTCGAGGTCGAGCACCTGTACGGGCACGACGCCCGCTCGTGGCGCCTCACCCCCGCGCCCGACCGGACCGGCGGAGAGCCGTCGGAGGCGCCGGCGTCGTGGACCCTGCCCGCCGACGACGAGCCCTCCGGCCACACCCCGTTGCTCCGCGCGGTCTACCAGGCGCTCCGCGCGGGCGAGCCGTTGCCGCCGGTCGCCGCGGAGCCGCACCGGTCGCTCGAGCTGGTCACCGCGATCTACGCGTCGGCGTCGCTGGGCCGCCCGGTCACCAAGGCGGACCTGGCCCCGGGCAGCGAGCTCCGCAACGGCTTCCTGCACGGCATCGAAGACCTCCGCCCCGCATGACATCGGACACCACCTCCGCAGCGTCCGAGCAAGCGGCTGCCCGAGCAACCACAACCTCGGACGCACCGGCTCCCACTCCCGCAACGTCCGAGGATGTGAGCGCTGGAGCAGCCACTTCCTCGGACGCACGCACTTCACGGGTCGCACCCGATCCCCTGTTCACCGACCCCCTCGGCGCGCCCACCGATCCCACCGTGGTCGAGGGGCCCGACGGGACCTGGTGGCTGTTCGCGACGCAGCGGCGCGTGCACGACGACGGTCCAGGCGTCCGCTGGGTGCACGGGACCGACATCGCGGTCGCGACGAGCACCGACGGTGGGCTGACCTGGACGCACCGCGGGGTCGTCGACGGACTGGACCCTGGAGAAGGCCGTAACACCCTCTGGGCACCCGAGGTGGTGTTCGCCGAGGGCAGGTTCCAGATGTTCGTCAGCTACATCACCGGCGCGCCGGAGCAGTGGGCCGGCCACGAGCGCCACATCCTGCACCACGTGTCGGACGACCTGGTGACGTGGGAGTACCGCGGGGTCGTTCCGCTGGGCTCGGACTACGTCATCGACGCCTGCGTCGCACCGACCGAGACCGGCTACCGCATGTGGTTCAAGGACGAGGCGGTGGGCTCGACGACCTGGTGCGCAGATTCCGACGACCTGGAGACCTGGGGGCCGTCACGGCCCGTCATCGAGGGTCGACCGCACGAGGGGCCGAACGTGTTCACGCTCGGCGGGTGGCACTGGATGATCGTCGACGAGTGGCGCGGGCAGGCCGTGTACCGGTCCGACGACCTGGCGCGATGGACCCCCGACGGCCACGTCCTGGTCGACCCGCGCGGGCACCACGCGGACGTCGTCACCACCGACGACGAGGCCTGGATCTTCTACTTCACGCACGACGTGTCCCCGTTCGGGGACACCGGCGCCGGCGAGGACCCGGCGACACGGCGGGCCGTCGTGCGCGTCGCGGTGGCCCGCGTCGTCGACGGCCACCTGGTGTGCGACCCCGACGAACCCGTTCAGCTAGACCTCCGACGAGCAACGAGGACCCGATGATCCAGTACGGCGGCGACTACAACCCCGAGCAGTGGCCCCTGGCCACCCGCATCGAGGACGTGGAGCTCATGAAGGAGGCCGGCGTCACGCTGGTCAGCGTCGGCATCTTCAGCTGGGCGCAGCTGGAGCCGCGCGAGGGGTCGTACGACTTCGCGTGGCTGGACGACGTCCTCGATCGGCTCCACGACGCCGGCATCAAGGTCACGCTGGCGACCGCGACCGCGAGCCCGCCGCCGTGGCTGACTCGCAAGCACCCCGAGTTCCTGCCCGTGCTGGCGGACGGCACGGTGCTCCACCCGGGCGGCCGGCAGGCGTACCGGGTCTCCTCGGCGGCGTACCGCGAGTACGTGCTGCGCATGACGCGCACGATGGCCGAGCGCTACGGCACCCACCCGGCGCTCGCCCTCTGGCACGTCGACAACGAGCTGGGCTGCCACGTCCCGCACGACTTCTCCGACGACGCCGCGGCCGCGTTCCGGCGCTGGCTGTCCGAGAGGTACGGCACGGTCGACGCGCTCAATGCCGCCTGGGGCACCGCCTTCTGGTCGCAGCGGTACGACGACTTCGAGGAGGTGCTGCCCCCGCGCAGCGCACCCACGTACCCGAACCCCACGCAGCAGCTGGACTTCGCCCGGTTCAGCTCCGACGAGCTGCTGGTGCACTACCGCGCGCTCCGGGACGTGCTGCGCGAGGTCACCCCGGACGTGCCGACGACCACCAACCTCATGCTCTCCACGGGCACCAAGTGGATGGACTACTTCTCCTGGGCGGACGACCTCGACGTCATCGCCAACGACCACTACACGCGCGCCCACGACCCGGAGGCGCACGTCGAGCTGGCGTTCAGCGCCGACCTCACGCGCGGGGTGGCCGGCGGCGAGCCGTGGATGCTCATGGAGCACTCGACCAGCGCGGTGAACTGGCAGCCACGCAACCGCACCAAGCGACCGGGCGAGATGCTCCGGCACTCGCTGGCGCACGTGGCCCGCGGCGCCGACGCGGTGATGTTCTTCCAGTGGCGCCAGTCCGCCGCGGGCGCGGAGAAGTTCCACTCGGCGATGCTCCCGCACGCGGGCACCGACTCCGAGGTGTGGCGGAACACGGTGGCGCTCGGCGACGCGCTCAAGGCCCTGAGCGAGATCGAAGGGTCACGCGTCCGGGCGCAGGCCGCGATCGTCTTCGACTACCCCGCCTGGTGGGGCACCGAGCTCGACAGCCACCCGTCCACCGCGGTGACGTACCCGGACCGGGTGCTGGCGCACTACCGCGCGCTGTGGCAGCGGAACATCACGGTCGACATCGTGCGTCCGTCCGCGGACCTGTCGGGGTACTCGCTCGTCGTCGTCCCGACGCTCTACCTGGTCACCGACGCCGACGCGGCCAACATCGCACGGGCCGCCGAGAACGGGGCGTCCGTGCTGGTCACGTACTTCTCGGGCATCGCCGACGAGAACGACCACGTCCGCCTGGGCGGCTACCCGGGTGCGTTCCGGGAGCTGCTGGGCGTGCGGAGCGAGGAGATCTGGGCGCTCCAGGACGGCGAGATCCTCACGCTCGACGACGGGACCAGTGCCGACGTCTGGTCGGAGCAGACGCACCTGTCGCCCGGGACGTCCGCGGTGCGCACCTACGCCGACGGCGACCTCGCGGGCTGGCCCGCGCTCACCCGCCGACCGGTCGGCTCCGGTGCCGCCTGGTACCTGGCCACCCGGCTCGACGCCGACGGGCTGCAGGGGGTCACGGACGCACTGATTGCCGAGGCGGGCCTGTCCCCCGCTCTGGCCGGTGTCGAGGCCGTCCGCCGGTTCGCCGACGACGGCCGGTCGTGGCTGTTCGTCCTCAACCACACGGTCGACGAGGTCACGGTGCCGGCGTCGGGACACGAGCTGCTGCGCGACGAGCCGGTGTCCGGCGGGACGTTCGTCGTCGCGCCCGGCGGGGTCGCTGTGGTGCGCGAAGGGGTCTAGCGGGCCAGGTCCAGCTCCAGCCACCGCGCGAGGTCGTCGATCTCCCGGTCGACGGCCGCGCGCGCGTCGGGCGTCCACGGCTCGTCCTCGTGCACGGCGTGGACGCGCAGCACGCCGGCCCTCACGTCCGCCGTGGCGTCGAGCTTGCCCACCAGCCGGTCGCCGACCAGCACCGGGAGCGCGAAGTAGCCCCAGCGCCGCGCGGCCGCCGGCTTGTACATCTCGAGGATGTAGTCGAACTCGAAGACGTCCGTCATGCGCTTGCGGTCGTACAGGAGCAGGTCGAGCGGGGACAGCAGCGCCGCTCGACCCTCGAACGGCAGGTCCAGCTGCGCGGGGTCGACACGCCACTCGCCTCGGACACCCTCGATGACGGCGGGCTCCCCCACGTCCCGGACGTCCAGCGGCTCCACCGGCTGCTCAGGCCCCTTCGGCCGCGCGATGCCGAGCGCCGCGAGCCGGCGCTCGTCGCGGATCCGGTACGCCTCCTCGAGCGGCACCGGCGGGTCCGGCGGGTAGACGCGCTCCGCCAGGTCCCAGAGCCGATCGCGGCCGGTGCCCCCGGCGGGTGCGACGTCGCCCATCTGCACCATGAGGCCGAGCAGCATGGTGACGTTGCGGTTGTTGTTCCAGCCGGAGGACTTCCACGGCCGCACGCAGGTGTCGGGGAGCTCGCTGATCGGCAGCGGCCCGTCGGCGCGCAGCAGCTCCAGGATGTCCTGGCGGCAGGCCTCGTTGTCCGCGACCCACTGCCGGTTGCCGTGCTGCCAGTCCTTCACCCGCGCGCCGGTGCCGGGCCAGACGGCCATCTCCGCGCGGTAGAGCGCGAGGTCCTCGGCCACCCGCAGCATGCCGCGGAACTCGATGATCGTCTGCTCGTCGAGGGCGTCGGCCAGCTCCTGCGGGTCGTACGACGAGCCCAGCCGGCTCCAGAGCACCAGGTCCGCGCTCGGAGCGACCGCGCTGGTCGGGTTCAGCTGGAGGAACGTCAGGGCGCGCACGGTCTCGTGCACGTCCGTCGGCCGGTCCGCGGTCAGCAGCTGGGCGCGCACAGCGATCCGGCGGGCGTCGGCACGGGAGAGGTGGTGCACCTTCCGCAGACTAGGACCGACCACCGACAGGGTGTCGCGGTGCGTCGGTGGTCTCTGTTTGGATCGACACATGTCCGCACTGGTGATGGAGTCCCTGAACAAGTCGTACGGCGACCTTCGCGCGCTGCGGGACCTGTCCATGGAGGTGCGTGCCGGCGAGATCGTCGGGTTCGTGGGCTCCAACGGCGCAGGCAAGTCGACGGCGATGCGGATCGTGCTCGGCGTGCTGGGAGCCGACTCCGGCGAGGTGCGCTGGGACGGCAAGCCGGTCGACCTGGCCGTGCGGCGGCGCATCGGGTACATGCCCGAGGAGCGCGGCCTCTACCCGCGCATGAAGGTGAGCGACCAGCTGGTCTACCTGGCCAGGCTGCACGGGCTGTCGACCGCGTCGGCCAAGGCCGCGATGGAGCAGTGGACCGAGGTGCTCGGCATCGCGGAGCGCCGCGGCGACGAGATCCTCAAGCTCTCACTGGGCAACCAGCAGCGCGTGCAGCTGGCCGCGGCCCTCGTGCACTCCCCGGACATCCTGGTGCTCGACGAGCCGTTCTCCGGCCTGGACCCCGTGGCGGTCGACGTGATGAGCGGCGTGCTGCGCGACCAGGCTGCGGCCGGGGTGCCGGTGCTCTTCTCGTCGCACCAGCTCGAGCTGGTCGAGGCGCTGTGCGACCGCGTCGGGATCATCAAGACAGGGTCGCTGGTGGCCTTCGGCGGGATCGAGGAGCTGCGCCGGACCGACGACCGGCGGTGGCTGGTGGACGGGCCGCCGGCGGGATCGTGGCTCTCCGCGGTGCCGTCGGCACGCCTGGTCTCCCACGAGGGGTCCCGGTCGGTGGTCGAGGTGCAAGGACAGGCCGACGACGGCGTCGACCAGGAGCTCCTGCGGGCAGCCCTGGTGGCCGGGGCGGTGCACGAGTTCAGCCTGCTGCGGCCGTCCCTGACCGAGCTGTACCGGCACGTGGTCAGCACGGACTCCGTCGCGACCGAGCGCGAGACGGTGTCCGCATGAGCGCGCGACCGACCCTCGTCGAGATCTCCGACGGCGCGGCGGTGCGCCTGGTCGCCGGGCGGGAGATCAGCACGCGGTTCCGCTCCAAGGCGTTCATCTGGACGACGATCGCGCTGGTCGCGGCCGTGGTGCTCGGCGGCGTCCTGCTCAACCTCGTCAGCTCGCAGTCCGACACGACGCAGCACGTCGGCGTGCTGCCCGAGGCGGCGGCGGTCTCCGAGCAGCTGGTGGCCACCGGGGCCGTCACCGGCACGACGGTCGAGACGCAGGAGGTGGCGTCCTCCGACGACGGCGAGGCGCTGCTCAAGGACGGCACGATCGACGCGCTCGTGACCTCCACCGACCCGCTGGCCGTGGTGGTGCACACCGAGCTTCCCGACCGGCTGGCCCCCGTCTTCGCGTCGCTGGCGCAGCAGGAGGCGCTGTCGTCGGCGGTCACCGACCTGGGCGGCGACCCGGGCGAGGTCGGCCGCGAGATCGCGCAGGCGACACCGGACGTCACCGCGCTGGAGCCGGAGCCCGAGCAGGACAGCGCCCAGATCGTCGCCGGCTTCGTCGCCGGGATCCTGCTGTTCATCTCCCTCATGACCGCGGGCCAGCTGGTGGCTCAGGGAGTCGTCGAGGAGAAGGCGTCGCGCGTCGTCGAGCTGCTGCTGGCCACCGTGCGGCCGTGGCAGCTGATGGCCGGCAAGGTGCTGGGCATCGGCGTGATCGGGCTCATCCAGGTGGTGCTCGTCGTCGGCGCAGGCGCCGGGACCGCACTGGCCCTCGGTCTCGTCGACACCAGCTCGATCGACCTGGGCGCGACCGCGCTGTGGGTGGTGATCTGGTTCGTCGTCGGCTTCACCATGTATGCGCTCGCGCTCGGTGCGCTCGCCGCGCTGGTCTCGCGGCAGGAGGACGTCGGCTCGGTGACCGCGCCGGTGCTGGCGCTGATGATGATCCCGTACCTGATCGGCGTGAGCATCGCGCCCTGGGACCCGACGAACCCGCTGGTCGTCTGGCTGTCGTTCGTCCCGTTCTGCTCACCCCTGCTCATGCCGATGCGGATCGCCCTCGGCGAGGTCGAGGCGTGGGAGGTCGCGCTGGCCCTCGGGCTGTCGCTCGCCCTGATCCCCGTGCTCGTCTGGCTGGCCGGACGCATCTACTCCCACGCGGTGCTGCGCAGCGGCGGGCGGATCAAGCTCAAGGACGCACTGACAGGGTCGTAAGTGATCGCGCAGGTCACGTGATCTGTCCATCCCCCGATCGGGTTGCATCTGGACGCACGTCCCGGAGAGGATGCGCCACATGCCCGCGTCCCCGCCCGATGTCGTCGAGCCGCTGCACCCGTCCGGCATCGCCGAGGCTGCGTCGGTGCTCGCCGCCGCGCTGGCCGACGACCCCGGGTTCGTGCACCTGTTCCCCGTCCGCGCCCGCCGCGAGCGGGAGCTGCGGGCGCTCTACCGGATGACCCTGTCGGACTCGGTCCGGCACGGGCACGCGTTCGTCACCCGGCTCGACGGCGCGGTCACCGGCGCGATCGCGCTCTACCCGCCGGGGTCGTACCCGATGACGCCCGCCCGCTGGTGGCGGCAGGCGCTCCGCATCGTGCGGATCGCCGCCAACACGCGCGAGCACAGCGTGGGGATCATCAAGTTCGGCGACGTCACCTCCGCCGGCGTGCCCTGCGACGCCTGGTACGTGGAGGCGCTCGGCGTGCGGCCCGACCTCCAGCGCGCCGGCCGCGGCAAGCGGCTGATGGCCACGGTGTTCGACCTCATCGACTCCGCCTCCGGGCCGTCCTACCTGGAGACCACCAAGCCCGACAACGTGGGCTACTACACGGCGCTCGGGTACTCGCCGGTGCGGTCGCGGGTGCCGCTGGAGTCGTCCCTGACCGAGGGGCCGTGGATCTTCCCCATGAGCCGGCTGCCTGTGGGTGCCGCGGTCTAGCGTCTGACCGCATGGAGAACGTCGACTACACGTCCACCTTCATCTCGGTCGCGCCGGACACGTCTGCCGTCGCCGGTGTCGAGCCGGTGGGCTCCACCATCGCCGCCGCGACCTTCTCGCTCATCGCGTCCGCGCCCTACGCGCTGCGGTCGTCCGACGTGATCTTCCGGGTGTGGGCTTCGCGGCACGGCGTCTCGGCTGACTCTCCTGACGAATGGGCTGCCTTCTATGCGACTCCGCACGCGTGCCTGCGGTCCAGCGACCTCGGGAAGCGGTACGGGTGGGGGATCCATGCCGACGCCGACGGGCGGTTGGCGGTGTACGCGGTGGGGTCGTCCGAGTACGCGGCCTTGGCCGACGGGGTCGCACCGGACGGGTCGACGGTCGTGGTGAGGGCGGCGATGCGGAGCTCGCGGCGGTGAGACACCGGTCGGCAACGCGACAATCACCAGAACGACCAGCAGACCGGCGGATCGGTGTGTGGGACCGTTTGGGCGACTGCACAACAGAATCGCCAAGTCGAATCGAGGGTCGTGTTCATGTCTGACGATCAGGAGATAATCTTTGAAGGTCCCGATGGCCCCATCAGTGTCACGGTAGATGCGTGGGCGGAAGGCACAGGCCTCGCTCAAGCAGCTCTCGGTCCGATCGAGGATCAAAAGCTGTATTCGGGAACACTGTGGCACTACACGAATGTGACCAATGCAAAGTTGATCCTGGAATCGGGTCGGATGTGGGCGACCGACTGCGACTACCTCAACGATCCCAGCGAAACGCGCGGGCTGGCGCTGATGACTTCGGCCGTGGCGCAAAAGCGGATGCTTGCTGATCCAAATCCGGTGAACTCGACGCTAAACAGCATCTGCGACTTGGCTACGATTCAGCTTTGGACGACGTACGTCATCTCCTTCTCGACTCGTGCGAACGATCTATCGCAATGGCGCTATTACGGCGACGATGGTGCTGGGTACGCCCTTGGCTTCGACGCCTCAAAGATGGGTGGTACGGTCGCCGTCGACGGCCTTCCGGGCGATCAGTCGGCGCTACTCGTCCGCTGCGAATACCCATTCCGCGAGGATCTCGAAGCCGTCGCGAACCAACTCCTAGATGCCGCAGCAGGCACTTTGGCGCCCGGGATAATTCCGGCGACGCAGCTCATGGCAAATCTCATACTCGGGTACGGGTTTGCCATTGGCGGACCGAAGTACAAGCCGCCCGGATTCGAGGGAGAGTCGGAGGTGCGTCTGGTCGCGCTCATGCAGCCGCGTCAAATTGGCGTCCTCGACAAGAGGCATTTCCCGGGCAGGCGCGTGCGGGCGAGGCGGGGGATGTTCGTCCCTTACGTCGAGGCGGATCTCGCGGATTCGCTAACCCAAATTGTCGGGGGACCCAAGTTATTCAACGATGATAAGGAAAGGGCGCTCTACGGCCTGCAGTCGTTGGTCGATGGCGCGGGAGTGCCTGACATGCAGGTGAGTCTCGACCCTCAGCCATACAGAGGGGCGTAAGCCCCGGAGGCGCGGCGCAGCGGCGCCAGAGAGGGCGGGTGGAAGCCCCTGGGGCGGGCGCAGCCGCGCTCGTTGCTTGAAGTATCAACGTAACTCGGGACGACAGGTTGCTAGGGGTGTGACCAGGGCGGTCCCGTGACAAGGACGCAGCGCCCGCAGGCCGCGCAACGGGCGAGGACGAACGGTCCGCGGCAGCGGGCCCGTTCGGTGACGACCACCGCCGGTCGCTCTAGCAACTAGTAGACAACGCGACCCTGGTTGCACTACTCGTCTAGTCACCGTGTCGGACGCGCCTGCGACCATGAGCCGTGTCCTTGCTCCTGCTCCTCGACGACCCGTCGCGACCCGGCGTCGTCGAGCTGCAGTCGCTGACCGACGACGGACTGCCGGAGGGCTCAGTCTCGGTGGCCGCCGACGACCTCGCCTCGGCAGTCCGCGAGCGTGAGGCCGACCGGCCGCGGTGGGTCTGGGACGACACCTCCCGCCGCTACCCGCCGCTGCTGGCCGCCGGCGTCCGTGTCGAGCGGTGCCACGACCTGCGGCTCTGCCACGCGATACTGCGGCGGAGCGCGTACTCGCAGTCGTCGGCGTTGGCCGGAGCGCCTGCCGGGCCGTGGGACGGGCCTCGTGAACCGCCGCCCGTCGAGGGGAGCCTGTTCGACGACGTCGGGCCTTCCGTGGTCGCTGACCCGCTGGCGGAGCTGCGGGACCAGCTCGCCGCCGTCGCCGGGGCCGACGAGCCTGGTCGCCTGCGCCTGCTCCTCGCCGCCGAGTCGACGGGTGCGTTGATCGCCGCTGAGATGCAGCACGACGGCATGCCGTGGAGCGTCGAGACGCACGACGCGCTCCTCACGTCGTTGTTGGGAGAACGACCCCGCAGCGGTCGGCCGCCCAAGCTCGAAGCGCTCGCCGACGAGGTCCGCGCCGCCCTCGGTCAGCCGTCGCTCAACCTCGACTCCCAGCCGGACCTGCTGCGCGGGCTGCGCGCGGCCGGGTGCGACGTCGAGTCCACCCGCACGTGGGAGATCAAGGCGCTCGAGCACCCGGTGCGCGACCCGCTGCTCGCCTACAAGAAGCTGTCGCGCCTGCTCAGCGCCAACGGGTGGGCGTGGATGGAGGCGTGGGTCCACGACGGCCGGTTCCGACCCGACTACGTGCCGGGCGGGGTGGTGACCGGTCGGTGGGCCACCAGCGGGGGCGGCGCGCTCCAGCTGCCCGCGAGCATCCGCGCCGCCGTGCGGGCCGATCCCGGCTGGAAGCTCGTCGTCGCCGACGCCGCTCAGCTGGAACCGCGCGTGCTGGCCGCGATGTCCGGCGACACCGCCATGGCCGCGGCCGGCAGGAAGGCCGACCTGTACCAGGGCGTCGTCGACGCCGGCATCGTCGAGACCCGCTCCGAGGCCAAGTACGCCATGCTCGGCGCGATCTACGGCGCCACCACCGGCCCGTCCGCGGTCCTCATGCCGCGCCTCACCCGCGCCTACCCGCACGCGGTCGCCCTCGTGGAGGCCGGCGCCCGCGCCGGGGAGCGCGGCGACGTCGTCTCCACCTGGCTGGGCCGCACCTCCCCCCGTCCCGACGCCGCCTGGCAGGCCGAGCACGCCGCCGCCTCGGCAGAGGGAGCGGGGGCCGACGACGTCCGCGCCGCCCGTCGACGGGGCCGCGACTGGGGGCGGTTCACGCGCAACTTCATCGTGCAGGGGACCGCCGCGGAGTGGGCGCTGTGCTGGATGGCCTCGCTGCGCCGACGCCTGCTCGAGCTGGATGGTCGGCCGCACGTGGTGTTCTTCCTGCACGACGAGGTCATGGTGCACGCGCCGGCCGAGGTGGCCGACAAGGTTGCTGTCGCCATGCGGTCGTCGGCCGTCGAGGCGGGGCGGTTGCTGTTCGGTGCCACTCCGGTGGAGTTCGCGCTGAACGTGGCCGTGGTGGACAGCTACGACCAGGCGAAGTAGTTGTCCACATCCTGATTCCGGCCTCGTTCCGGGGTGCCCGTTTCGGGTAGAATCGTACACATGTTCGAAGCCGCTCCTGCCGACGCCGAGGGTGGCTGGCGTGCGGGTTCACGCGGTGGGGCACGACAGCCGGACGGGCAAGGCTCCGACACCCGGGTCGTGGCGGCGGCGGTCGCTGACCTGCTCGCGGCGGCCCGGCGGCTGGCCGGGCTGGTGGACGACGGAGGCGCGCAGGATGCGGCGGGCCGGCGGGTGGTGCTGTCCGGGTTGCGGCCGGTGGACGGGGTGCTCGCGGGGGTCCGGTCGGCGGTGCTGCTCGCCGAACGGGACTCCACCAGCTGGCAGCGCCCCGGCGTGCCGTCCTTCGAGGCCGCGCACGGTGCGGTGACCCGGACCGGGCTCCCAGGGGCCAGGCGGGAGATCGCCCAGGCCGACGTGCTCGCGTCCATGCCCGCGGTCGCCGGCGCGGTACAGTCCGGGGCGATGCCCGTCGGGCACCTGGACGCCTTCGCCCGGATCACCACGGGCGCCTCCCAGACCGTGAGTGCCGCGCTGGCCACCCCAGGCGTGCAGGACGCCATCGTGCGGCTCGGGTCCACCCAGGACGCCCCCACGTTCACCCGGTCCGTGCAGCGCCTGGTCGCCGAGCTCGACCCCGCCGCCCGCGACCGGGCGCACGAGAACCAGCGCGCCCGCCGGTTCCTGCACCTGTCCGACCAGAGCGACGGCACCCACATCCGCGGCCTGCTCGACCGGGTCGCCGGCCACCGGCTACGCCTGGCCCTGGAAGCCACCGGCGAACGCCCCAGCACCACCACCGGCGCCCCCGACAACGCAGGCGACGCCAGCAACGGCAGCGATGGGAGCGATGGGAGCGATGGGACGGTGCTGGAAGAGCGGACCGCCGAACAAGCCCGCGCCGACGCCCTGGACACCATCTCCCAGCGCATCCTGGCCCTACCCAGCACCGCCTCCGGCGCCGCCGTCCCACCCCAGATCAGCCTGCTCATGACCGAAGAGACCTTCGCCGCCCTCCGCACCCACGCCACACGGTCGCATCGCCCGGCCCGAACACCCACCGGCCAACCCGCACCCAACCCCGTGCCCGGCACGAGCACCGCCGTCACGACCACCGCCGGTGCGGCCCACGACGGTCCGGCCGACCCCGCCGCTACGGCACGCACCATGCCCAACCGCACCGCCGACCCGGCCTCAGCCCTGACCGGGGTCCCCGCGGTCACCCTCGAGGACGGCACCCCGATCCCGACCAGCGAGGTCGCCAAGATCCTGTGCGACTGCGAGATCACCCGCATCGTGATGAACGCCGCCGACCAACCCGTCAACCTCGGCCGCTCCGTACGCCTCTACACCGGCGCCCACCGCCGCGCCATCATCGCCCGCGACCGACACTGCACCTTCCCCGGCTGCGACCGACACGCCCGCTGGAGCCAGATCCACCACATCACCTGGTGGGACCGCGACAACGGCTCAACCTCGATCGACAACGGAGTCCTGCTCTGCTCGTTCCACCACCACCAGGTCCACCAACACAACCTGACCATCCAGAGGCACCCCACCACTCGCGGACCCCGACGCCCCGACCAACCCACACTCGAGCCACCCGGCACCCGCTACACCTTCCACGACCCCACCGGACGGATCGTCGCCAGCACCGACCACCACCCCCCACCACCGCTGGCACATCACCGCGAGTGAAGGCGCGATCGAGCTCCCGCCACTAGTGCATGAACCAGTACTTCAACACGATCACCAACAGCCCGAACGCCGCCGCGAGCGCGACCTCACCGAACAGAGCGCGCCCCCGGACCCCAGCGCGATGAGCCGCGAGTGCAGCGACCGATGCGAGCATCGCCACCGTGAACCAGAGAGCGAGGAACGCCGCCCGGTAGACGTCCATGCCGGCGAGCCTGCCGATCGCGAAGACGACGAGCACCGGCAGGCTGCCCAGCAGAACTCCGGTGTTGTTGCGCAGGGCGTGCCTCAGGCGGTGACCGGCGCTGTGGTCGACATCCTCGAAGCGTCCACCGACCGCGTCGGCGTACACGTGCGCGAGCCAGTACGTGATGGACACCAGCGCGGTGGCGAGCAGGACGATGTCGCCGCTCTCGGCACCGGCGCTCGTCGCCGCCAGGACGACACTGGACACGAGCGCGCCGTAGAGGATCTCGGCCGGACCCTTGTTCCGCATGAAGCGGTCGACACGGCTGAACCTCTGGTGCTCGACGTCCATGTGCCCTCCGCGACGCGACGTGGGGTTCCTATCGTGGCGCAGAACCGTCGACTGGTCGCCCCGACCGCCGATCGGCTACGCCATGACCGCCACGACACGCCATGACTTGCCATGATGCGCTCGCCGCGACGACGACGCCCGACCCGGCGACGCCCAGGACACACAGAGCGCACAGGGCGCATCGGTACCTGACCCGCGACGCCGCGGCACAAACGCTCGCCGCGTCGACACCCGGCCGCGACGCCACGGCACGGAACACAGGCTCGCCGCGTCGGTACCCGACCCGCGACGCCACGGCACAGCCTCGCCGCGTCGACACCCGACCGGCACCTGCGCGGCGACGCACAACGCGACGGACAAGGCTGTCGGCGCGAGCGGGCTCAGGCGGGCGTCGGCCAGGTCTGGAGTCGTCCGCACATCCCGTACCGGCGGGGCATCGGAGCTGCCTGGCTGGCCGAGACCGATCCGCGGGCGAGGTGCGGCCCGACTCCCCGGATCAGGCCCTCGAGTGCCCCCGCCGTGGACTCGGTCTCGGCGTAGACGGTGCGCGTCCACACGTCCTGCCACCGCGGGACCAGGGTCCGGACGATCCGCGTGGAGGCGTCGTAGAGGGGCTTGAGGGCCGCGGCCGCGCCGATCCGGTCGACGGCCTCGCCCAGCTGGGCATACCCCTCGAGGGCAAGGTCGCGCCGGCGACGAGCGGCGGCGGCGATGTCGTCGTCGGACGCTCCGGCGCCGGGCAGGGTGGCAGCTTCACGGTAGGCGGCGGGGTCGGCCAGCACCGAGTCGGGGAAGGTCAGGACAGCGTCCCCGGCCTCGGGCAGCCCCGCGTTCGACATCAGGACGAGGACCTCGAGGTCGCCGTCGTTCACAGCGCGGTGCACGACACCGGGCCCGAACGAGACGATCGCGCCGGGCTGGAGCGGGTGCACGGCGAACCCGGCGGGCCCGAGGGTGTGCACGGAGCCGGAGCCACGGAGCACGACGTACGCCTCGGACGACACGACGTGCAGGTGCGGCGACCCGCTGCCGGCGAGGCCGACCCCGTCGGGCGCCGGCCAGTCGTACACGCGCAGGTTGCTGACCGAGACGCCCCCCGGAAGTCCGCTCATACGGCCAGGATCCCGCTACCGAGCGTCGCGAGCGAGGCTGCGGACGCGGGGTCGGCGGCGCCGTCGGCGATGACGACCGCGTACTGGAAACGGAGGGTGTCGCCGGGCGCGAAGGGCACCTCGGTCGAGAAGAACGGCGCCGGGTTGAGGCAGCCGAACTGCTCGGTGCGGGCGAACCACTGCGGCGGGTGCGAGGGGTTGCCGGCGCCGTCGACGATGACGACGGTCGACGCTCCCCCGGTCTCGTCGTGCTGGCCGACGAACCCCATCCACGGCCCGCGCGTCCCGCGGATCTCCTCGCCGCCGGAGAAGTCGGGGGCCAGCAGGGTGCCGCCGGTGAACGACCGCGGGCCCCGCCAGAACAGCCCGCCGTAGCCGGCGTTCTCGCGTCCGCGGGTGGTCGGTGAGCCGATGGTCAGGTCGGCGGACGACACGTTGGTCATGGTGGTCGCGAACGTGAGCACCCAGGCGTCGTCGCGACCCGCCGGGATGACGAACCCGAGCGACCGCGTCTCGTCGATGACGTGCTCGCCGGCCTGCGTGTGCCAGGCGAGGGTGTGCGCGAGGTCGACCCGGTCGCTGCCCACGGACAGCGACGTGAGCGCGACGTGGTCCATCGACCCGTCGTTCTCCAGCTGCACGTACCCCTGCCCGTGCACGTAGGTGGGTCCGCCCCAGAAGTTGTGCTCGCCGACCACGGGAAGCGACCACGCGATGCCCTTGTGCCACACGTGGTCGTGCGGCCGGAACCCCGTGACCAGGTCGCCGCCGCGCGTCCGGACGGGGTGCAGGTACGGGCGCGGGCTCTCGAGCTGCACGTCGGTGGGGACGTACACGTACTGGGCCAGGGTGATCCCGTCGGCGACGACGTCGACCGCGCGGCCGATGCCGTGCAGGGCGGAGAGCGTCATCGGGCGTCCTCGAGCGAGACGCCCAGGTCGAGGTCCGCGATCGTCACGGGCAGCCCCGTGACGAGCGACTGGTTCGCCGCGATGCCGACCGCCACGGCGCGCAGCCCGTCGAGGTACCCCGCGGGGCGGCCCAGCCCGTCGGCGGAGACCCGCAGGTGTCGTCGGAACACGTCCTTGAGCAGGATCGCGTCCCCGCCGCCATGGCCGCCGATGCCGTCGGGGATCGCGACCTCGGTGGCCCGCTCCCAGTGCCTCTGGACGAGCAGCCGCTCCCCCTCGGGGCGCAGCGAGTCGCCCACGTAGGTGGGGGTGGCCGACGGGTCGAGCAGTGCGTTCCCGTCCTCGTCGAGCTCGATCGCGCCGCGCTCGACCACCTCGAGCTCCGCGCGGCCGGCCGTGCCGTTGACCGTGACGCGGTACCCCTCCCAGGGGCTGTGCGCGTTCAGCGAGTAGGTCAGGGTGGCGCCGCGCCGGTAGTCGACGAGCAGCGCCATGTTGTCTTCGATGGTGATGCCCGGTCCGAAGACGTCCTGGTCGCGCAGGTAGCCGTCGTGCTGCTCGGCGTCGAGGTACAGGGACTTCAGGCGGGGGTCGTCGTTGAGGTCGAGCGTGAACGGGTCGCCGACGACGCCGGTGCCGCGGGCCGGTCGGGCACCGAGTCCGCGGTCGGCAGCGTTGCGGTCGCCGTAGAACTTGAGCCCGCCGCGGGCGTACACGCGGGACGGGACGTCGCCGAGCCACCAGTTGACCAGGTCGAAGTGGTGGCTCGACTTGTGCACCAGCAGGCCGCCGGAGTTCTTCTTGTCCCGGTGCCAGCGGCGGAAGTAGTCGGCGCCGTGCACGGTGTCGAGCGCCCACTCGAAGTGCACGGACGTGACCTCGCCGATCTGGCCGGACGCGATCACCTGGCGCAGCGAGGAGTTCCGCGGGGCGTACCGGTAGTTGAAGGTCATGACGACGTCGCGGCCGGTCTCGCGCACCGCGCCCGTGATCCGGCGGCAGCCGGGGCGGTCGATGGTCAGCGGCTTCTCGACGACGACGTCGGCCCCCGCGGCGAGCGCGCGGGCGACGAGCTCCGCGTGTGCGTGGTCGGGGGCGGTCACGACGACGACGTCCACGGACTGCTCGGCGATCATCTTCTCGAGACCGTCGGGCGCGTAGGTGGGCAAGGACGCGGGCCGCCCGAGCTCCTCGGAGACCACCGACTCGTAGTGCGCCATGCGGCCCGGGTTGGTGTCGAGGAGGGCGACCAGTGTGGCGACGTCCGCGTGCTCGCCCGTGATCGCGCCGATGTACATCCCGGCGCGGTGCCCGGTGCCGGCGACCGCGTACCGCAGCTGCTCGCCGCCGGGAGCGGGGGCGAACTCCGGGATCACGCCGGGGCCGGCGGTCGTGCTGCTGCTCGATGCGGGACGGGGAGCGGTCGGGTTCTGGTCGGTCACGGGAGTCCTCGGTGTCATCGTCGCGTCGTTGCGGAAAGCGTTGTCCGCCACTGGGTAGCCTAAGCCGTGGAGCCCGTCTCGCACAGGCCCGTGAGGCGACGGATCATGAAGACGGCCCGCACCGCGGCCCGATTGTCAGGAGAGAACCATGCGCGCCACCGTCCTGCTGCACCCCGACTTCCGCGTGGGCGAGGTCGACCGCCGCCTGTTCGCCTCGTTCGTCGAGCACCTCGGGCGCGCCGTCTACACGGGGATCTACGAGCCGGGCCACGAGACCGCCGACGAGCACGGGTTCCGCCGCGACGTCGCCGACCTGACCCGCGAGCTCGGCGTGAGCATGGTGCGCTACCCCGGCGGCAACTTCGTCTCCAACTACGTGTGGGAGGACGCCGTCGGGCCGGTCGAGGACCGCTTGCCGTTCATCGACCTCGCGTGGCGGACCATCGAGCCCAACACGGTGGGCACCGACGAGTTCCTGCAGTGGGCGGAGCGCGAGGGCATCGAGCCGATGATGGCCGTGAACCTGGGCACCCGCGGGGTCGCGGCGGCCGCGGCGCTGGTCGAGTACTGCAACGGCGAGGCGGGGTCGCGCTGGGCGGACCTGCGGATCGCGAACGGTCGCGAGCAGCCGTACGCGGTCAAGCTCTGGTGCCTGGGCAACGAGATGGACGGCCCGTGGCAGATCGGGCACAAGGACGCCGACGAGTACGGCAAGCTCGCCGCCGAGGCCGGCAAGGCGATGCGGCTCGTCGACCCGTCGATCGAGCTGGTCGTCTGCGGGTCGTCGTCGATGATGATGGACACGTTCGGCTCGTGGGAGCAGACCGTCCTCGAGCACACGTGGGACGTCGTCGACCACCTCTCCATGCATGCGTACTACGAGGAGCTCGACGGCGACCGCGCCTCGTTCCTCGGGTCCGGCACGTCGATGGACCGGTTCATCCGCCGGGTCGTCGCCTCCGCAGACGCCGTCGCCGCGCGCCGCCGCTCCGACAAGGTGGTCACCATCTCGTTCGACGAGTGGAACGTCTGGTACCTGAAGTCCCGCTTCGTCGGCGAGCAGAACCTCCCCCTGCAGCGCGACGCCCCGCGCATCATCGAGGACGTCTACTCGGCACTCGACGCCGTGGTCGTCGGTGACCTGCTGGTCACCCTGCTCAACCACGCCGACCGCGTGCCGGTCGCGTGCCTGGCCCAGCTGGTCAACGTGATCGCACCGATCATGACCGAGCCGGGTGGCCCGGCCTGGCGCCAGCCCACCTTCCACCCCTTCGCGACGACGGCCCGCCTCGCCCGCGGCACGGCCCTCGACCTGCGGGTGTCCGGGCCGTCGCTCGCGACGAGTGCCCACGGCGACGTCCCGGTGGTCACCGCGGCGGCGACCCTCGACGGCGACGACGTCGCGGTGTTCCTGGTCAACCGGGCCGCCGAGCCCGTCGAGGTCGAGCTCTCGCACCCCGGCGTCACGCTCGCGCTCGGTCAGGGCGTGCAGGTGACGGCCGACGCGGAGCCCGCCGTCGAGGGACCGGAGCACGCGGCCGCCGTCGCGGAGCGTCACGTGTCGGAGGTCGACGGCCCCGCCGCCTCGACCGGCAGCACCATGATCACCCTCGCGCCGGAGTCCTGGACCGCCCTGCCGGGGGTGCTCACTCGGGCCTGACAGCGGCGAGTGGCACCATCGGGGGATGAGGCGCATCGCGCTCGGGTTCGGATGGCTGCTCGGCGTGCTCGTCGCGGGCCTCGTCGGTGTGGGGATCGCCGCCCGTTTCAGCCCGAGGCCGGCGTCGGTGGTGCTGCGCCGGAACATGGACCGGCACGGTTCCGCGCGGTTCGTGGCGACCGCGCCCTTCGTCCCCGCGCACGTCGTGTCCGAGATCGACATCCCGTACCGCCCCGGCGACCGCGACGCCCGCCTCGACGTGCACCGGTCGACGGGGTCCGACGGCACGTTGCCGACGATCGTGTGGGTGCACGGCGGCGCCTGGCTGTCGGGGAGCAAGGACCTGATCGCCAACTACCTGCGGGTGGTCGCCGGCGAGGGGTGCACGGTGGTCGGCGTCGACTACTCGATCGCCCCCCGCGCCACCTACCCGACCCCCGTCCTGCAGGTGCTCGATGCGCTCGCGTTCCTCACCGAGCACGCCGACGAGCTGGGCGTCGACGCCCACCGCCTGGTGCTCGCCGGCGACTCCGCGGGGGCGCAGATCGCTTCGCAGGTGATCGGCGTGGTGATCGACCCGGCGTACGCGGCCTCGATCGGCGCCCACCCGCGCGTCACCCGGGACCAGATCGCGGGCGCGGTGCTGTTCTGCGGCGTCTTCGACATGTCCCTCGCGCGCGGGCTGCGGGGCCGCCCCCGATGGTTCGTCGACTCCGTGATGCGCTCGTTCACCGGCAGCGCGGACTACCTCGACGACCCCCGCTTCGCGGGCATCTCGGTGGTCAACCACCTGACCGCCGACTTCCCCCCGACGCTCGTGTCCTGCGGCAACGCGGACCCGCTGATCGGCCACTCCCAGTCGCTGCTCACCACGCTCGAGCAGCTCGGGGTGCCGCACGAGACGCTGATCTTCGAGCCCGACCACGAGCCGCCGCTCGGGCACGAGTACCAGTTCCACGTCCACACGGACGCGGGCCAGCTCGCGCTCGCGACCATGCAGCAGTTCGTGGAGAAGCTGGACTGAGGTCAGCCCTGACGGACCGCCGCGCGGTGCTCGACCGCCACGACCGCGAGCGACAGCAGGCCCGGCACGATCACGGCCAACGGCGCGAGCATCCACACCATCACCGCGCACAGCCCGATCGCGACGACGAGCAGAAACGTGCCGGCCAGGTCGTCGCCGGCGCGCTTGGCGGCGGTCTGCACGACGGCCCCCCAGCGCGCACCGGGTGACCAGCCGGCCGCCGCGCGGAGCACGACGACCAGCAGGATCGCGACCAGGAAGACCGTGGCGATCCGCACCCCGGCGCCGCCCGGCATCTCGCCCTGGCCGATGAGCTGGAGGTTGAACAGCAGGACCAGCAGCAGGACCGGCATGCCGATCGACACCAGCCAGACGCCGCGGCACGCCGCGCGGAAGTCCTCCCACAGGGCCGCGACGGTGTCTGGGCGGCCGTCGAGGTGGCGTCGGACGTGGGACACCCCGGCGGCGAGCGCGGGGACCGCGGTGATGATCGGGAGGCTGAGCACCGAGACGCCGAGGCCGACCAGCAGGGCCTCGCTGAACAGCCCGAACCGCCCGCCGCCGAGGAGCGGCTTCTCGTCGGGGCCGGGGGTCGCGTCCGCCGGGCGGCCGGCGTCGTCGTCGGGAAGCGGGGTGCTCATGGCCTCCAGCCTCACACGCTCGGCCCGCCCTGCGGAAACCCCCATCAGCCCTTGAGGCCCTGCGTGGCGACGCCTTCGACGAGGTAGCGCTGGAACACGAGGAAGAAGAGCATCACCGGCACGAGCGCGAGGACGGCCATGGCCATCTGGGCGCCGTAGTCCGAGGTCGTCGTCTGGTCCACGAAGAGCCGCAGCGCGATGGGCAGGGAGTACAGGTCGGGCTTCTTCAGGTAGAGCAGGGGCCCGAAGAAGTCGTTCCAGGACCAGATGAACGCGAAGATCGAGCTGGTCACCAGGGCCGGCTTCATCAGCGGCAGCATGATCGAGCGGAAGATCCGCACGTGCCCGGCGCCGTCGATGCGTGCGGCCTCGTCGAGCTCACGCGGCAGGTTGCGCATGAACTGGACCATGAGGAACACGAAAAACGCCTCGGCGGCCAGGAACTTGCCGATCAGCAGCGGCACGAACGTGTCCACCAGGCCGAGCCGGTTGAACACGATGTACTGCGGGATGATCACCACGTGGAACGGCAGCAGGAGCGTGCCGATCATGAGGGCGAAGAAGACGTTCCGGCCGGGGAACTCGATGCGGGCGAATGCGTAGGCGCTGATCGAGCACGAGAGCGTGATCCCGATGACGGAGCCGACGGCCAGGATCACCGAGTTGGAGAAGAACGTCCAGAACGAGACGCCGCCGATGCCCTCGAGGGCCTTGCTGAAGTTGGCCAGGCTCGCATTGGTGGGGATGAGGCTGACGTTGCCGACGATCTCGCTGGACGGCTTGAACGAGGACATCAGCATCCACACGGCGGGGTAGAGCACGATCGCGACCAGCGCCAGCGAGCACAGGTGGAAGATCAGGGATCGGCCGCGCTTGCGGTTCTTGGTGGACTTGCGCAGCTGTGCGCTGTCGTGCGCGCTGACGAGGTGGTCGGCAGCGGAGGTGACGGTGCTCATCACTTGCCCTCCCCCGAGTAGTGGACCCAGGACTTCGAGGTCTTGAAGAAGACGGCCGCGAGTGCGCCGACGACGATCACCAGGATCCAGGCCATCGCCGAGGCGTAGCCCATCTGGAAGTCCTGGAAGCCGCGGAAGTAGAGATAGAGCGTGTAGAAGAGCGTCGACCGGGCGGGACCGCCGGTGCCGTTGGAGATGATGAACGCGGACGCGAAGATCTGGAACGCGTGGATCATCTCGAGCAGCAGGTTGAAGAAGATCACCGGCGAGAGCATCGGCAACGTGATCTGCCGGAACTTGCGCCAGGGCCCGGCGCCGTCGACCGACGCGGCCTCGTACAGCTCGGTCGGCACCTGCTTGAGCCCGGCCAGGAAGATGACCATCGGCGCACCGAACTGCCAGACGGTCAGCAGGATGAGCATCGGCATCGTGCGCGACGGGTCACCGACCCAGCCGCCGGACTCGAAGCCGAAGAACTGCTGGACCTGGTCGACGATGCCGTTGTCGATGAACATCGCCTTCCACACGATCGCGATGGAGACCGAGGCCCCGATCAGCGAGGGTGCGTAGAACGAGGACCGGTAGAAGCCCTTGCCGCTGAATGCGTTGTTCAGCAGCATCGCCACCGCCAGGGCGGCGAGCAGCTTGATCGGGGTGCCCAGCACCACGTAGGTGAGCGTGACCTTCCACGCCTGCAGGTAGTTCGGGTCCTGGGCGAGGCGCTGGAAGTTCTCCACCCCGATCCACTCCGGCGGCGCGAACAGGTTGTAGTTCGTGAACGCCAGGTACAGGGAGGCGAGCATCGGGCCTGCGGTGAGCAGGACGAACCCGAGCAGCCAGGGGCTGAGGAAGGCGTACCCGGCCAGGGACTCGGACCGCTTGCGGCGCTTCCGGGCGGCGGAGTGCGCGGCGGTCGAGGTGCCTGTCGTCGGAGCCTCGGCAGTGAGGGTCACGAGCGTGATCCGTTCGTAGGTTTCATGGTGGAGCTGCTGTGGGTGGTGGGCCGCCCGGAGTTCACCGGGCGGCCCACCCCGTGTCACTGGGTGGAGAACTCAGCCTCAGCGAACCACTGCTCGGCGAAGTCGTCCGGGGTGAGCGTGCCGTAGGCGAGCTCCTCGGCGAGGGTCCGCCACTTGGCCTCGATCGTGCCGAAGCCCTTGACCGGGATCGGGGTGGACTCGGTCACCTGCTCGGCGACCTTCTCCTCGTACGCGATCACCTGGGCGTCGACGCTGCCCTCGGTCGTGTCGACGGCGGCGCGCTGGTCGGCGTCGGCCGGCACACCCTTCGACGTGCCGAAGATCTTGCCGACCTCGGGGTCCGTGAGCAGGAAGTTGATCAGCGTGGCGGCCTGCTCCGGGTACTTCGTGTTGGCGCCCGAGGACAGGAGCATCGACGGCTTGAAGAACAGCGCCTTCTCGCCCGGCTCGATCGACGGGACCTGCGCCATAGACAGGTTCTGGGTGCCCGAGTCGGCGACGTAGGCGGCCAGGAAGTTGTCCCAGCTCATCTCCGACGCGGTCTCGTTGACCGTGAAGCCGCCCTTGGGTGCGAGCGCGAGGTTGCGGTCGACCGGGAAGACCTGCTTGTCCGCCCGCAGGTCGGACGTGAGCTCGAGGAACTCGACCACGTCGGCCTCGTCGAAGCCGAACGTGCCGTCGTCCTCGAACGGCGTGATGCCCTTCTGGAGCAGCCACTGGATGAAGAACCAGAACGTGGCCGTGTAGTCGACCGCGCCGTAGAGGGCGTAGCCGTCGGCCGTCGTCGTGCCGGCGCTGGAGACGTCGGCGATGAACTCGTTGTAGTCCTCCCACGTGTAGTCGGCCTCGTCGGGGAACGTGGCCCCGGTTGCCTCGATCACGTTGGGGTTCTGGAACATGGCGAACGTGTTGGTCGACGTCGGGATGCCGATCATCTTGTCCTCGAGCACGCCCGCCTTGGTGAGCGTCTCGTCGAAGCCGGAGAGGTCGATCGTGCCGTTGTCGACCCACTCCTGCAGGTCGAGCAGCTGACCGTTCTGGTTGAACTCACGCAGGTACGACAGGTCGAACTGCATGACGTCCGGCAGCGAGCGGCCGGCGGCCTCGGTGGACCGCGCCGTCCAGTAGTCCGGGAACCCGGCGAAGCTGGTCTGGACCGTGATGTAGGGGTACTTCTCCTTGAACAGCGCCAGTGCCTCGTTGTACCGGGCTGCTCGGTCGTCGTTGCCCCACCACGTGAAGTTGAGGGTGACGGGGGACGTGTCAGGGCCGGTGGTGCTGGCCGTGGGCTCGGCATCGCCGGAGTCGCCAGAGGAGCAGGCGGTCAGGGCGAGGGCGGCGACGGCAACAACTGCAGCCGTCTTCCATAGGGTTCGCTTCATCGTCGTTGAGCCTCCTTGCTCGGGGGGTGAAAGCGCATTCCGGACGTTAGGCGAGCGCTTGCCGGGCTGTCAACGCCTGGCACTGAATCGTTACAAACACGCACGGTCCTGCTTCACGGTGCCACCGTTCCGGTCGACCCGCAGGGCCGGGCTCGCGTGCCGCGAAGGTGTCGAGCGGGGGCAGGGTCGGTACGGTCGGGGATGCGGCGTCCCGCGCGCCGTAGAGCCGGAGGTCGCGGTGTTGTATCGTTTCAATCTCCTGTGCTGCCCGACGACGCGCCACACACCCTGGAGCCCCCGGTGACCGACCGTCAGATCCCCTCGTGGTCCGAGCTCAAGCCGCTGCTGCGCCCCAAGCCTCTGGTCCTGAACGCCACCGAGCGACGCCTGAACGACGCGCTGACCATCGCCGACCTGCGGACCGTCGCGCGCAAGCGCACCCCCCGCTCGGTCTTCGACTACACCGACGGCGCCGCCGAGGCCGAGATCAGCCTGCGCCGAGCGCGGTCGCTGTTCCGCGAGCTCGAGTTCCAGCCGTCGATCCTGCACGACGTGTCCCACGTGGACCCGACGACGGACATGATCGGCACGCCGAGCGCCCTGCCGTTCGCGTTCGCCCCCACCGGCTTCACGCGGATGATGAACCACGAGGGCGAGCGTGCGGTCGTCCGCGTGGCTCAGCGCCGCGGCATCCCGTACGCCCTGTCGACGATGGGCACCACGTCGATCGAGGACGTCGCGGCAGCAGGGCCCGACGCACGCAAGTGGTTCCAGCTGTACGTGTGGAAGGACCGCTCCGCAGGCGAGGACCTCATGGCGCGCGCCAAGGCCGCGGGCTACGAGGCGCTCATGCTCACGGTCGACGTGCCGGTGGCCGGCGCTCGGCTGCGCGACGCCCGCAACGGCTTCTCGATCCCCCCGGCACTGACCGTCAAGACGGTCCTGGACGCCGCGACCCACCCCGCCTGGTGGCTGAACCTGCTGACCACCGAGCCGCTGACCTTCGCGTCGCTGAGCACCTGGTCCGGCACCGTCGCGGACCTGCTGGACAAGCTGTTCGACCCGACCATGACGATCGCGGACCTGGAGTGGATCCGCGCGTCCTGGGACGGGCCGCTGATCATCAAGGGCATCCAGACCGTCGAGGACGCCCGCCGGGTCACGGACGCCGGCGCCGACGCGGTGGTCCTGTCCAACCACGGCGGCCGTCAGCTCGACCGCGCACCCGTGCCGCTGCGCCTGCTGCCGGACGTCGCCGAGGCCGTCGGCGACCGCACGCAGGTCTGGGTGGACACCGGCATCATGTCCGGCGCCGACGTGGTCGCCGCGCTCGCGCTGGGCGCCGACGCCACGCTCGTCGGGCGCGCCTACCTGTACGGCCTCATGGCCGGCGGCGAACGGGGCGTCGAGCGGGCGGTCGACATCCTCGAGCGCGAGGTCCGCCGCACGATGGCCCTGCTGGGCGTCTCCACGGTGAAGGAGCTGGGCCCGCAGCACGTCCGCCTCCCCTGACAGACCCCGCAACGTCCGAGCAGAAGTGGCCTGGAGCCTGCATCTGCTCGGACGTTGCGCTGGGTGGGTGCTCGTCAGCGGGTGACCTTGACCTTCACCTCCGGGCTGCTGGTCGAGCCGAGCGCGTTGGACAGCTCCGCGCGGTAGACGTGCGTGCCGATCGCGCGGCCGTTCACCGTGGTGGTGGCCTTCTGCGCGTTGGTGCCGTTGGCCGTCAGCGACTGGTTGTCGATGAGCACCCCGTCCTCGTACAGCCGGTAGGTCGTCGCGTTGGTCCCCCACCACAGGTTGGTGGTGAGCGTGTACGACCCGTCGCCGTCCCAGTTGTCGTGGCTGACCGCCGGGGTGCCCGGGTTGGCCGCGGTGACCTTGACGGTGAGCGGGGCGGTCGTCGTCGACCCGTGCTGGTTGGTCAGCACGGCGGTGTAGACGTACGTCCCGTTGGGCTTGCCGGCGATCTGGAAGGCCGCCGACTGCGCAGCCGGGGTGGCGTCGACCAGGTCGCGGGTGGCGACCGCGACTCCGTTCTCCAGCAGGGTCACGGTCTGGGCGTTCTGGCCCCACCACAGGTTCGCGGCGACCGTGAAGCTGCTGTCGTTGTCCCAGTTGTCGCTGGACAGGACGGCCTTGCCGGGCTTGGCGGTGGCCGAACCAGGCACCCGCTCACCGGGACCGGTGGACGGTCCGGTGTAGACGATGCTCGGCGCCGCCGGGGTCGCCATGCCGTCGCCGAGGAAGTACCCGGTGTGCGGCGGCTGGTTGTAGCCGGTGTTCTGCCACGCCACGCCGAGCCGGTACACCGGGTCGGACTGCAGGGTGCGCAGCCGGTGGTCGGTGAGGTCCACGGTCGTGGCGATCCGCAGGGCGGAGGAGTCCGCCAGACGCGTGACGATCTCCTCGCGCCAGTCGCCGAACAGGTCGGCCTGGAGGGCGGGGGTGCCCTTGGTGCCGTTGTCGGAGAGGGTGCCGGTCGCCCGGTAGAGCTCGTCCGACGAGGCCGACGACGGGTCCCACTTCGAGATCGTCGGGACGCCCGTGAGCGTCTCCGTGGACCAGTCGTGGTCGGTGATCTCCCGCAGCAGGTCGCCGTCCCACCAGGTGAGGAAGTTCGCCGCGGGGATGGTGGTCCCCAGCAGCTCCCCGTCCGCGGCCCGCAGCTGACCGGCGCGCGAGTTCCACGTGCCGTCGGCCACCACGGCCCACGACTCGGCGCCGGGGTGCGACGCGTCGATGTCGTCCGAGGCACCGCGACCCGTGTCGGCGGTGGCCGGCATCGACCAGAGCACCTCACCCGTGGCGGCGTCGCGGAACGTCGCCCCGATGCCCTTGCTGCGCGGCGCCTCCTCGTGCACCGCGAACACCTCCAGGCCCGGCCGGCCGGGGTCGAGGTCGCTGACGTGCAGCGCGTCCCCGTGCCCGAGCCCGGTGCCGTAGAGCACCGTGCCGTCGTCGTCGATCGTCATGGACCCGAAGACGATCTCGTCCTTCTGGTCCCCGTCGACGTCGGCCACGGACAGGTTGTGGTTGCCCTGGCCCGTGTACTGCGACCCGGCCTCGTTGGAGTCGAACGTCCAGCGCTTCGTCAGAGTCGAGCCGTCGAAGTCGTAGGCGACCAGGACGGTGCGCGTGTAGTAGCCGCGGCTGAAGATCACGCTCGGGTGCTCGCCGTCGAGGTAGGCGACTCCGGCCAGGAACCGGTCGACCCGGTTGCCGTAGGCGTCGCCCCACGCGCCGACGTCACCGCGCGGCGGCGTGTAGTCGATCGTGTCGACCGCCGCGCCCGTCGCTCCGTCGAAGACCGTGAGGAACTCCGGCCCGGTGAGCACGTAGCCCGAGGAGTTCCGGTAGTCCGCGCGCGCGTCGCCGATCACGGTACCGAGGCCGTCGACGGTGCCGTCCGCGGTCTTCAGGCTGACCTCGGCCTTCCCGTCCCCGTCCAGGTCGAACACCTGGAACTGCGTGTAGTGCGCGCCGGCCCGGATGTTGTGCCCCAGGTCGATCCGCCACAGCCGCGTGCCGTCCAGCTCGTAGGCGTCCACGTAGACGTTGCCCGTGTACCCGGCCTGCGAGTTGTCCTTGCTGTTGGACGGGTCCCACTTCACGACGATCTCGTACTGGCCGTCGCCGTCGACGTCCCCGACGGAGGCGTCGTTGGCGTTGTAGGTGTACGGCTGACCGTCCTTGGTGTACGCGTCGGCGGGCTCGTCCAGCGGCACGTCGAGGTGCTGGCTGTCCCACACGCGGAACTCGGCGGTGGCCCAGCGCTCGATCCCGTCGACCACCGAGCTGACCCGGTACACCGAGGTCGCCGTGCCGCCCGCGTCGAGCAGGTTGGTGCTGGCCGTCACCGGCGTGGTGGTGATGCGGGTGCCGTCCCGGTACACGTGGAACGCGATCGAGTCGGGGTCCAGGCCCAGCTGACGCCAGCCGAGGTAGACGCCACCGTCGCTCTGCACGGCCACCGGTGAGCGGTCGAGCCGCTCGGCCTGGCGCGCCAGGGTGGTGATGGCCGGGGTGGTGAGCGTCTCCGAGGCAGCCGAGACTCCGCCCGCGTTCACCGAGGCCACGCGGTACGTGTACTCGATGGTGGTGAGCACCGTGCTGTCCGTGTAGGCCGGACCGCTCGCGCGGCCGACGACGACGAACGAGCCGTCCTTGGCCTGCCGGTACACCTGGTAGAACAGCGCGCCGTCGACGGCGTCCCAGGTGAACGTGACGTCGTTCTTGTGGACCGCGCCGTGGGTCAGCCCGGTCGGCACCGCGGCCGTCGGGACGTCCGGGTCGACGGTCGTCACGTCGAGCGTGTCCGTCGGCACGGACTCGAGCCCGCTCGGGTCGAGCGCGACCACGTGGTACTCGTACTCCAGGCCGACGTCGGGCGTGGTGTCGACGAACGTCGTCGCACTGACGTCACCGAGCGCGACCGGGGCGGACGAGCCCGCGGCCTTGCGGTAGACGCGGTAGCCGGCGGAGTCGTCGGTGCCGGTCCAGCGCAGCGAGACGCTCACGCTCGAGCCGTCGATGCTCAGGTCGTCGAGCGTGAGGGCCGACGGCGCCAGCAGCAGCGGCGTGATCTCGATGCCGTTCAGCCGGCTCGACGTCCCCGTCATGACCAGGTTCAGCTGACCGTCCGTGACGAGCACCGGCTGGCTGACCTTCTCCGACACCGACCCCGCGCCCGCGTTCGAGGCGCCGAAGTCCTTGCCCTCCAGCTGCACGTTGGAGCGGCTGGTGCCGATCCAGTCGCCGTTGTACGTCTTCACGGCGTAGCTGCCGTCGGGCACGTCCACCGCGAACACGTGCTGGGTGCCCGGCAGCAGGAAGTCGCGCTGGAGGGCGTTGGGCGGCGGCGTGAAGCTGATGCCACGGTCGCGGCCGCCCAGACCCGTCGGGTCCAGCCAGCCCCAGCCGATCTCCGGGGTGTACCGGGAGTTCTGGTTGACCTCGGTGTACCCCGGCATGAGCACGTTGCCGGCCAGCTGCACGTCGAACTTGAAGAGCGCGGCCTTCGTCGTGACGCGCACGGCGGCCGAGGGTGCCGACGGTCCGCGACCGTTCACCGCGACCACCCGCAGGTCGTACGACGCACCCTCCACCAGCCCGCCGACCGCGGCCTGCGGGAGCGTGGAGGTGGCGACGAGCGCGTAGGCGTCGTCCCCGTCCGCGGCGGCCTTGCGGTAGATGCGGTAGATGTCCGCGCCCTCGCTCGCCGTCCAGGTGAGCTGCACCCCCGCGTTGGAGACGGACCCGGCCACCAGACCCGCAGGCGGGGCCGGCACGTCGGCGGGCGGCTCGACGTCGAGCACCTCGTCCGCCAGCGGGACGTCCAGCGCCTTCACGTCGGTCGCCACCAGGCGGGCCATCTGGATGGCGCCGTACTCCTGGAAGTGGGTGTCGTCGACCGTGCCCGTCGGCCGGCCCGGGTACACCCCGGCCGGGACGTGCAGGAACACGCTCGTCGATGCCTCGGGACCGATCTGGTCGAGGTACGCCCGGCTGGACGCCGACAGGTCGACCAGCGGCGTGCCGGTCTCGGTGGCCAGCGCCGTGGCCGCGGCGACGTACTCCGGGAACGAGACGGTGAACTTCCCCGTCGCCGCGTCGAAGCTGCGGCGCGACACCGGCGTGACGATCACCGGCTGCGCACCGCGCTGGGTGGCGCCGTCCACGAACGTCCGCAGGTACTGCGCGTAGTCGGCGGGGGCGGCGAACCGGTCGTCGACCCCGTAGGTGGCGTCGTTGTGGCCGAACTGCACGAACAGGTAGTCGCCGGGCTTGACCAGGCGCAGGACCTCGTCGAGCCGGCCCTGGCTGATGAAGTTCTTCGACGAGCGCCCGCCGATCGCGCGGTTGTACACCGTGACGCCGTCGGACAGGAACCGGCCGATCATCTGACCCCAGCCGGCCTGCGGGACGTAGTCCGCGGTGTAGCTCTGCACGGTCGAGTCGCCGGTGATCCACACGGTGGGCTCGGTGCCCGGCGCGCGGGGGCTCTGCGCGGCGATCCGCAGCTGGTTGAGCTTCGGCGCGGTGCCGGAGAAGTCGAGGTTGAGCTGGCCGTCCACGACCGCGATGTCGAACGACATCTCGAGGAACTGGCCCGCGCCCTTGGCGGTCGCGGCGACCTTGGCCATCTGCTCGGCGGTGATCGCGACGTCGGTGGCCTCGGTGGCGTCGCCCGCGACGAGGCTCACCGTGTAGTCGCCGTTGGGCAGGTCGACGACGAGCTCGGTGTCGCCCACGCTGACGAAGTCGGAGCGCAGCGCGTCGGCCGTGGCGCGGTCGGTCGCGGTGACGGCCCGGGTGTCGACGAAGCCGTACCGGGTGGCCGCGCTGTACGCGCTGGTGGCGTCGAGCCTCGTGGAACCGGGCGAGAGGGCTCCGCTGCCCAGGTCGAAGTCGAGCACGTCCGGGACCGTCGGCGCGGTCGGCAGGCTGCTCACCGCGGCGGTCGACGGCACGGACAGGCCGGCCGCGTCGATCGCCTGCACGCGGTAGTAGCGCAGGACCGAGGTGTCGACGGCGTCGGTGGTGATGACCTCACGAGCGCCCGTCCGGGCGACCTCGGTGTAGGTGCCGTCCACGGTGTCGGACCGCGACACCGCGTAGCCGGTCGCACCGGCGACCTCGTTCCACCGGAGCGTCACGGCCGTCGGGGTCACGTGCGCCAGGCGCACGGCGGTCGGCGCGGCGATCGTGGAGGTGCCGGGGTCCGGCTCCACGGGCGTGGTGCCGGTCTGCGCGACGACGATCGAGCTCACGTACCCGCCCGCGCCGCTGCCGGTGATGCCGACGGTGAGCTGACCGTCGGCGACCGTGGCCGGCCACGTGCCGGAGACGGTGGCCGTCTTGGTGCTCAGCGAGCCGCCGCCCGCACCCTCGAGGGTCACGGTGGTCTTGGTGGTGCTGCTCCCCGCGAGCAGGTCGCCCGACCGGACCGTCACGTCGTAGGTGCCGTTGGGCACGTCGAGCACGAAGGTCCATGCCGTGGCGAGCACGAAGTCGCGGTCGGCGGGGTCCTCGGCGCCACGGTCGCGGGAGATCGGGGTGATGCCCTCGGCCGGCACGATGCCGAAGCCGGTCGCGGCGGAGTAGCGGGTCGCGTCGGTCACCTGCTGGTAGCCGTCGGCCACCGGGCTCGTCGCGGTGCCCATGTCGAACTTCCACGTGGTCACGGGATCGGCCGCCAGTGCGGGCAGGCCCCCGGTGGCCGTCAGCGCGAGAACGGCCGCGCCGGCCAGCATGGCCCGGGTCGTGCGTGGTGCCGGTCGTCCCTCGTCGTGCGCGCGCGTCGAGCGCATGGCATCACCCTTTGTCTCGTCGTTGAGGCAGTACCCGATCGGTCATCTTGGAACGATTCACCCGAGCAAGCAGGACATTCCTACAGACCGCTCACCGGCTGCGCAAGACTTTCGCGGAAACTGGGGAAAGCGCTCGCCGTCGCCGTTTCCCGACGACTACGCAGTCATCCGCAGCCGGTATCGCTCCTGATCAGCGCCGATGCGCGCGTGACCGACTACAGCGCGAGGTCGCGCCGCATCACGAAGTTCGTCAGCGCGACGCCGCGCAGGACGGGGCGCTGCTCCACCACGACCTCGAACCCCTGCCGCTCGAAGAACGGCCGCGCGGTCAGGCTCGCGTGCGTGGTGAGCTCGGTGGCGCCGAGGTCCCGCGCGGTCTCCACGACCCACCCGAAGAGCGCCGACGCCACACCGGTCCGCCCGACGTCCGGGTCGACGAAGAGCATGTCGACGTACCCGTGCTCGTCCACGTCGGTGAACCCGACCACCCGGCCGTCGACCTCCGCGAGCTGCGTGCGGTGGGCCGCCCGCCGCGCCGACCACCCCGCCACGTCGATCTCGTCCGACGCCCAGGCGGCCACCTGCATCGGCGTGTAGTCGCGGCTCGCGGTGGTGCGGATCGCCCGCAGGAAGACCTCGAGCGTCGCGGCGGCGTCGGCCTCGCGGTAGGGACGCAGGATCACGACCATCGAGCCTAGGCGCCGAACGGTGCCCCGAGCTCCGCGAACGTCGCGCCCTCGTCGGCCACCCGCGCGCACCAGTGCTCCACGTCCGCGACCACCGGGTGCCGCTCGTCGCCCTCGCCGCGCCACTCGACGAACGCGTCGGGCACGGGCGCCGGGTCCGGCGCAGTCCGCACGGCCTCGAGGACGCGCAGGAACGCGCCCGTGTCCGCCACCGAGCACCGCAGCGTGACCGCCGGGTGGGTGCGCGCGATGAGCAGCTGTGTGAGCAGGTCCACCCGTCCGCAGCGGATCCGCCGCGTGCCGCGCGGCGAGGTCACCTCGATCTCGTCGGTCTCGTAGAACAGCGTCGCGGTGCCCAGCGTGCCGCGGACGGTGACGCGGGCGGGCGAGCGGACGGGAGCGCACAGGGTCAGCCCCGCCGACACCCGCACACCGCCGCGCGTCTCGACGATCACCGCCGAGGTGTCGTCGGCCTCGATCGGGTTCGCACGGTGCAGGTCCACCCGCACGTCGGTCACGTCGTCCACGGTGCGCGCGCCGGCCAGCAGCAGCGCCGTCGCCACGGCGTGCGCGAGGGGGTTGGTGACCACGCCATCCACCACCTCGACGCCGTCCAGGGTGCGCCGGCCGGCCCAGCGGGCGCGCGCGAAGTACCCCGCACCGCGCACCCAGGTACCCACCGCGCCGACCCCGGTGAGCTCCCCCAGCTCGCCGGTCGCGACGATCCGCGCGACCTCGTCGACCGCCCCGGAACCGAACGTCTGGAACCCCACCTGGCACAGCCGGCCGGTCTCCTCGACCACGGCCAGCAGCTCGGTGTGCTCGGCGAGCGAGGCGGTGGTCGGCTTCTCCAGGAGCACGTCGCAGCCCGCGCGCAGCGCGGCGGACGCCAGCGGGAGATGGGTGGGGATCGGCGTGGCGATGACGACGACGTCCGGGGGGTCGGCGACCAGGAGGGCGTCGAGGTCGGGGTACCAGGGGCCGTCGACCGGCCGCGGGTCGACCAGGGCGGTGAGCGTGGCCAGGCCGCGTTCCTGCAGGTCGGCGACCTTGCGGACATGCGTGGCGCCGTGGCCGTGCACCCCGACCACCGCGATCGTCGGCAGGTCCGTCGTCGGATCGCTCACGGGCATCGCCCCGCGGGGCACCTGCGTGGTCATCCCCACGCCTGCCCGGCGACGAGTCCCGCCTCGTCGGCACCGAGCGCGCGGTCCACCACCACCGCGGCGAGCCCGACGTCGAGCCGGCCACCGTCGGGCACGTCGACCACGCGGTCCCACGCCAGAGCAGGCCCGGCCCCGACGTACTCGGCCACCCGCGCGAACCACGGCCGCAGCACCGCGGGGTGCTGGACCAGCAGGACTGTCGTCGTCGCCCCCTCGCGGCGCTGCACGAACGCGAGCCACGGCGACAGGCTGCCGTGCACGGCCTCCTCGCCGACGAGCCCCTCGCCGAGCACCGTGGTGACGTCGGCCGACGGGAGCCGCCAGAAGATGCCGCCGTACCCGGCGCTGGGCCGGCCGTTGGTGCCGGGGCTCTCGATCCGCAGCGGTCCGTGGGAGGCGTGCAGGACGCTGGACCAGCGCAGCGTCCACCCGCGACCGTCCGCCAGGGGTGCCGCGCTCAGGCGCCGGTCCTCGGTCAGCAGGGGCCGATCGCGCTCGTCGAGCCACTCGATCTCGTCGACCAGCGTCGCGCTCTCGTCCGCCAGCCGCGCACCGCCGCTGACCTGCCGGCCGTGGTTGGGCAGCAGGGTCGGGCCCTCGTCGCGCAGGAACGTGCGGCCGCCCCAGTAGCTGGTGCCGTTGACCACCGGCACCGCCATGGAGACGCCGTAGTGGTGGCGGTGGTCGACGGGGCTGGTCTCGGTGAGCGCGGTGCCGGCCGCCGAGTGCACCGGGTGCAGGTAGGGGCGCGGGGCGTGCACGCGGGGCACGCGCTCCCCCGACTCGTACCGGGCGAGCGGGACGGTCGGACCGGAGGTCGCCCCGCTGAGCAGGTACGAGCCCAGGTCGGAGGACCACGACGCGCCGGTGAGCTCGGGAACCTCCGGACCCACCGGGTCGGTCGCGGCGCGCCGGCCGAGCCGTGCCGCCGGGGGCACCGGTCCGCTGCTCGCGCGGATCGCGAGCACGGGCATGATCAGCGGGGGCGTCGGGTCCAAGGCGTCGCCGCCGACGAGCGAGCGCAGGTGCGCCCAGGCCTGCCGGCCCAGCTCCGCCTGCGGCACGGTCGCGGTGGTCAGGGACGGCGTCGCGAACCGGGCGAGCTCGATGTCGTCGAACCCCGTGATCGACACGTCGCCGGGCACCGCGACTCCGAGCTCGTTCAGGCGGGCGAGGAGGCCGAACGCGACCAGGTCGTTGTAGGCCACGACGGCCGTGGCCCGGGAGGCGAGCACGTCCTGCGCGGCCGCGTACCCGGACTCGACCGACGAGCCCGCCGGGCGCTCGCTCAGCCGGACGTCCTCGCGGCGGGCGGCCGCGGCGCGCAGGGCGTCCAGCCGCGCACCGTGCGAGGCGCTGTCCGGGGGGCCCGCCAGGTAGAGCAGGTGCCGGTGGCCCAGGCCCGTGAGGTGCTCGACGATCTGGTCGATGCCGGCGGCATAGTCGATGGCCAGGGTGGGGGTGGTGCCGTCGGCGGCGCGGTTGACGACGACCACCGGGCGGATCTCGGGCAGCAGCGCGCGCAGGGTCGCCTCGGACATGCGCGGGGAGACCAGCACGAGGGCGTCGCAGCGCAGCCGGGCGTCGAGCGCGATCCGCTCCTCGTCGTCGGCGTGCTCGGCCGTGTCGGCCACGAGCACGCGGTACCCCTCCTCGGCGGCGGCCGAGGCGACCCCTCGCAGGACCTGCTGGAACATCGGGTTGGCCAGGTCGGGGACGACGACGGCGACGGTGTTGGTGCGTCCGAGCGACAGGCTCCGCGCGGTGTTGCTGGGGCGGTAGTGCAGCTGCTCGGCCACGTCACGGACGCGTGCGGCGAGCTCGGGGTCCACCGTGGCGCGGCCGTTCATCACCCGGCTCACGGTCGCCCGGGAGACGCCCGCGGCGTGCGCGACCTCGGCGATGGTCGACGCGCTGCGCGTCCACCCGTTCTGCGTCACTGCAGCCTCCCGCGGTCACCCTCGAGCCGCCTACGTGGGGGTGGCTCCGCGCCGAACATACACCACGGGAAACCGGTTCCCAACCACATCTTCCGGTGCTACGGTACCGACCGAGGAACCGGTTTCTCACCGGATCCCCACGGCGAACACAGTGAGGTGATCGACGACATGTCTGTGGTGACGGAGCTACGGCGCACGGCCAAGGCCGCGCGGGGTACGCCGACGCGGCGACCCCTGCGCAGCGGCGACGGGAAGAGCGCGGCGATCTTCCTCGCGCCCTGGTTCCTCGGGCTCGGGCTCATCACGATCGGCCCGATGGTCGCGTCCGGGTACCTGTCCTTCACGGACTACAACCTGCTCGAGCCGCCGCAGTGGACCGGCCTCGAGAACTACACGCGACTGTTCCAGGACCCCCGGCTGCTGAACTCCCTGCGGGTCACGTTCACCTACGTGTTCACCGCGGTGCCGCTCCAGCTGATCGCCGCCCTGGCGCTCGCCCTGATCCTCGACCGCGGCCTGAAGGGTCTGCCCTTCTACCGCTCGGTCCTGTACCTGCCCTCCCTGCTCGGCGGCTCGGTCGCCGTCGCCATCCTGTGGCGCCAGGTGTTCGGCGTCGACGGTCTGGTCAACCACTTCCTCGCCCTGTTCGGGATCGAGGGCAAGGGCTGGGTGTCCGACCCCGACACCGCGCTGAGCACCCTGGTGCTCCTGCACATCTGGACGTTCGGCGCCCCGATGATCATCTTCCTGGCCGGCCTGCGGCAGATCCCCGAGATGTACTACGAGGCCGCGGCGATCGACGGTGCCGGCGTGGTGCGCAAGTTCCGCTCGATCACGCTGCCGCTGCTCACGCCGATCATCTTCTTCAACCTGGTGCTCCAGGTGATCGGCGCCTTCCAGAGCTTCACGCAGGCGTTCGTGGTCTCCGGCGGCACCGGCGGACCGGCCGACTCGACGATGTTCTACACGCTCTACCTCTACCAGAAGGGCTTCACGGCCTTCGACATGGGGTACGCGTCGGCCATGGCGTGGCTGCTCGTCCTCATCGTCGCAGTGATGACCCTGATCAACTTCTTCGCCTCCAAGTTCTGGGTCTTCTACGATGACTGAGGTCCACGTGCGCCCCACGCCCCCCGCCACGACCCTGACGGCCCTGGCCGCCGAGGTCCCTCCGGTGCAGCACCGCCGCTCCCCGTGGCCCGACCGCCGCCGCTCGGTGCTCAAGCACGCCGCCCTCATCGCGCTGTGCCTGCTGATGCTCTACCCGCTGATCTGGCTGCTGATCAGCTCGTTCAAGCCCACCGAGCTGATCTTCCGCGACGTGTCGCTGATCCCCACCGAGGTGGACTGGACCAACTACTCCCAGGGCTGGACCGCGCTCCAGTACCCGTTCAGCCGGTACCTGCTGAACTCGGCGGTCATCGTGCTCGGGTCGCTGGTGGGGAACCTGGTCAGCTGCTCGATGGCGGCCTACGCGTTCGCCCGGCTGGAGTTCCGGGGCCGGCGGCTGTGGTTCGCGGTCATGCTCATGTCGATCATGCTGCCGATCCACGTGATCATCGTGCCGCAGTACATCCTGTTCGCCCGGCTGGACTGGATCAACACGTTCCTGCCGCTCATCGTCCCGAAGCTGCTGGCCACGGACGCGTTCTTCATCTTCCTCATGGTCCAGTTCTTCCGCGGGATCCCCCGGGAGCTGGACGAGGCCGCCCGGCTCGACGGCTGCGGGCACGGCCGCATCTACCTGCGGATCATGCTCCCGCTGTCGCTGCCCGCCCTGGCCACCACGGCGATCTTCACGTTCATCTGGACGTGGAACGACTTCTTCAGCCAGCTCATCTTCCTCGTCCGGCCGGACATGTACACCGCGCCGGTCGCTCTCCGCACGTTCCTGGACTCCACGGGCGCCAGCTCGTGGGGCCCGATGTTCGCGATGTCGATCGTCTCGCTCATCCCCGTCTTCCTCGCGTTCCTCTTCGGCCAGAAGTACCTGGTCAAGGGCATCGCGACGACAGGCATCAAGTAGGTACCTGCTCCGCCCTGCTCCGCCCAGTTCCGCCGGCCTTGAGACAGCACACCGTCGTCCTCGTCCCCCAAGGAGAACCATGCGCACCCGATCGTCCCTCCGTGCCGGTGCAGTGCTGGCCCTCGCGGCCCTGGCACTGACCGCCTGCGCGGGCTCGTCCGACGAGCCCGCCGCCACCCCCACCTCGTCGGGTCCGCCCCAGCCCGTGGAGATCCGCTTCTCCTGGTGGGGCTCCGACACCCGCCACGAGCTCACGCAGACGGTGCTCGACAAGTTCACGGAGAAGTACCCGTACATCACCGTGGTCCCCGACTACACCGACTGGAACAGCTACTTCGACAAGCTGGGCACCGCGGTGGCCGGTGGCGACGCGCCGGACGTGATCACGCAGGAGGAGCGGTTCCTCAACGACTACGCCTCGCGCGGGGTGCTCGCCGACCTCAACGAGCTCGGCCTGGACACCTCCAAGATCGACGAGAACGTCCTGGCGTCCGGCACCATCGACGACGCCCTCTACGGCGTGGCCACGGGCGTCAACGCGTACGCCATCGTCGCCGACCCGACCGCCTTCGCGGCCGCCGGCGTCGAGCTGCCCGACGACTCGTCGTGGACCTGGGAGGAGTACGTCGAGATCGCCGACGAGATCTCCGCCAAGACCGGCAAGGCCGTGTTCGGCGCGCAGGACTACGGGTTCAACGAGCCCGGGTTCTCGATCTTCGCCCGCCAGCGCGGGGAGTCCCTATACACGAGGGACGGCAAGCTCGGGTACGACGAAGACACCCTCGCCGACTGGTGGCAGTACTCGCTCGACCTGCAGGCCGGTGGCGGCTCACCTGACGCCGCGACGACGGTCGAGGTCGACGCCGGCGGTCCGGAGCAGTCGCTCGTCGCCACCGGCAAGGGCGCCATGGCGTGGTTCTGGACCAACCAGCTGACCGCCATCACCAACGCCTCGGGCAAGGAGCTCAAGCTGCTCCGCGTCCCCGGCGAGTCGGAGGAGGACCGGACCGGCATGTACTTCAAGCCGGCCATGTACTACTCGATCTCCGCCAAGTCCGAGCACCCGGCCGAGGCCGCCCTGCTGGTCGACTTCCTGCTCAACGACCCCGCCGCCGGCGAGATCCTGCTCTCCGACCGTGGCCTGCCGGCCAACACCGACGTCCGCGCGGCGGTGCAGGACAAGTTCTCGGCCACCGACAAGCAGGCCGCCGAATTCCTGGCCGACCTCGAGGACGAGATCGTCGACGGCCCGGCCGTCCCGCCCGTCGGCGCCGGTCAGGTCGCCGAGATCACGCGTCGGCTCAACCAGGAGGTCCTGTTCGGCCGCCTGACCCCGGCGGACGCCGCCAAGCAGTTCACGCTCGAGGTCGAGTCCGCCATCGGCAGCTGACCCCCCGCACGCAACGTCCGCACTCCAGTGGGTTCCTGCCCGCAGGAGTGCGGACGTTGCTGTGTGCGGGGTCGTTGCGCTCGCGAGGGCAGGAGGGTCAGGCGCTGTCGCGGATGCGGAGGGTGGGCTCGAAGATCGTCGACGTCACTCGGCGTCCCGGGTCCGCGATGGTGTCGAGCAGGATGCGGGCCATCTCCGCGGCCATCTCCTCGATCGGCTGCCGCACGGACGTGAGGGCGGGCCGTGACAGGGCGCCGAGCGAGCTGTCGTCGAACCCGATCACGCGCACGTCCTCGGGCACCCGGCGGCCGGCGGTCTGCAGCGCCTGGATCGCGCCGAGCGCCATGAGGTCGTTGGACGCGAACACCCCGTCGAGGTCCCCGTACCCGTCGAGCAGCGCGGTCATGGCGGCCACCCCGCTCTCGTACGTGAAGTTGCCGCCGGCGGTCGGCACGAACGCCTGGCCGTGCCGGGCCATCGCGTCCTGGAACCCGGACAACCGGTCCTGGGCGGACGGCACGTCGAGCGGACCGGAGATGGCCGCCACGTGCCGGCACCCGCGGGTCACCAGGTGCTCGGCGGCCAGCCGGGCTCCGTCACGGTTGGCGACGTCCACGAAGCTCAGCGGGATCGGCCGTCCGGGTCGGGCGAACACGACCGCGGGCAACCCGGCCTCGACGAGCAGCGCCGGCATCGGGTCGTCCCCCCGGGTGGACACGACGAGCGCGCCGTCGGCGTTGCCGTTGCGCAGCGACGAGAGCACGCGTGACCGGTCGGCGTCCGTCTCCGCGAGCATGAGGATCGGGTCGACGGCGTGCGGTCGCAGGGCGCGCAGCATGCCGCCGACGACGCGCCCGAAGAACGGGTCGGCGAAGTCGATGGTCGACGGCTTCCCCTGCTCCTCCGCGCCGGACACCACCACGATCACCGCCCCGGTCCGCCGGGTGACCAGGGATCGGGCTGCGAGGTTGGGCACGTAGCCGGTGGTGGCGATGGCCTCGCGGACGACCGCCTGGATCTCGGCGGCGACCCGGCGCTGGCCGTTGACCACGCGGGAGACGGTGGCCCGGGAGACGCCGGCCACGCGGGCGACGTCCTCGAGGGTGGGCGCACCCGAGCCGGACGCGCGAGCGACGACGGCCACGGGGAGGCCCGTCGGCGGGGTCGCCTCGAGGGTCCCCGCGTGGACGCGCGCGGCCGCAGCCGGTGGCGCGTCGGCGGGGTCGTCTGCCATGCCCGAAGGCTACCAGTGCCGGAGAGCGCTCTCGCGGATTTGAGCACCCCTCGGGGCGTTTCAGGGGTGAGTTCTCCCATCGCCTGGGCTATGCGAGCGGGTGAGAAGGGGTATACCGTCCGTCCGGGAGTCAAAGCGGGCACAACCCACCCCAACCACGAGCGATATCGCCGCCCCAGACTCGGTCTCGGCGATAGAGCGCTCTCCCAGTACCACCGGCATCAGCTCAACGACGAACTGCACGCCCGGCACACGGACCGACGACGAGATCGACTGCGGACCGACCTCCCGTCCCCGGCCAGGCAGGCCCCGGAGGAGACACCTGTGTTCACGACCACCACCCCTCGCCCCACCCGGACCACACCCCCACCCGGCCGCAGCCGGCGACTGCTGGGTGTCCTGGCCGCCGCCGCGCTCGTCGCCGCCGGCATCGGCATCCCGGCCGCAGCCGCGCAGGCCGCGCCCGTCCTGCTCTCGCAGGGCCGGACGGTGACGGCCTCGTCCACGGAGAACGCCGACTACACCCCGGCCTCCGCCTCGGTGGACGGCAACGCCGGCACCCGCTGGGCCAGCCAGGCGTCCGACGCCCAGTGGCTGACCATCGACCTGGGGGCGACCGCGCTGGTCAACCAGGTCGTCCTGACCTGGGAGGCCGCCTACGGGTCCGGCTATCAGATCCGGACGTCGGAGAACGGCACGACGTGGACGGGCATCTACACGACGACCACCGGCAAGGGCGGCAAGGAGACCCTCGACGTCACCGGCAGCGGCCGGTACGTGCAGCTGCTGGGCACCAAGCGCGCCACCGGCTACGGCTACTCGCTCTGGGAGGTGCAGGTCTACGGCACCCCCGGCGGGACGCAGCCGCCGACCGGCACCTGCGGGACGACGAACGTCGCGCAGGGGAAGACCGCGACCGCGTCGTCCACCGAGCAGGGCGCCGGTACCGCGGCCGGTCTCGCGGTCGACGGCAACGCCGGCACGCGCTGGGCGAGCACGTTCGCCGACAACCAGTGGTGGCAGGTGGACCTCGGCACCGGCCAGGCGCTCTGCAACGTCACGCTCACCTGGGAGGGCGCGTACGGCAAGGCGTTCCGGGTCCAGGGATCCGCGGACGGCACCACGTGGACCACCCTGTCGACGATCACCAACGGCACGGGCGGCACCCAGTCCCTCGCACTCACGGGCACAGCCCGGTACGTGCGGCTCGACCTCCAGACCCGAGCCACCGGCTACGGCTTCTCGCTCTGGGAGGTCGCCGTCCGCACGACCGGCACGACGACGCCGACTCCCGACCCGACCGGTCCCACCGGTCCGGCGGACGGCAAGGTGCGGATCGCCGGCAGCCAGGGGAACTGGGCGCTGCTGGTCAACGGTCAGCCGTGGGTGACCAAGGGCATGACGTGGGGACCGGCCCCGGCCGACTTCCCGCAGCACGCCGCCAACCTCAAGGCGATGGGCGTGAACACCATCCGCACGTGGGGCACCGACGCGGGATCGAAGGTCCTGTTCGACGCCGCCGCGGCCGCGGGCATGCGCACCGTCGCCGGCTTCTGGCTGGCGCCCGGCGGCGGCCCCGGCTCGGGCGGCTGCCCGAACTACGTCACCGACACCGCGTACAAGACGAGCTCGATGAACGACATCGTCACCTGGGTCACCGCCTACAAGGACAACCCCGGCGTGCTGATGTGGAACGTCGGCAACGAGTCCCTGCTCGGCCTCGGCAACTGCTACTCGGGCGCCGAGCTCGAGGCCCAGCGCACCGCCTACGCGACGTTCGTCAACGACGCCGCCAAGCGCATCCACCAGATCGACCCCACCCACCCCGTGACGTCGACGGACGCGTGGACCGGCGCGTGGCCGTACTACAAGGCCAGCGCGCCCGACCTGGACCTGTACGGCCTGAACAGCTACAACGCGGTGTGCGACGCCAAGGCGACGTGGATCGCCGGCGGCTACACCAAGCCGTACCTCGTCACCGAGGGTGGTCCGGCGGGCGAGTGGGAGGTCCCGAACGACGCCAACGGCGTGCCCGACCAGGGCACGGACGCGCAGAACGCGGCCGGCTACACGCGGGCGTGGGACTGCATCAAGGCCCACCCGGGCGTCGCGCTCGGCGCCACCCTGTTCCACTACGGCAACGAGGGCGACTTCGGCGGCATCTGGTTCAACGTGAAGCCGGGCAACAACAAGCGCCTCTCGTACTACGCGATCGCCAAGGCCTACGGCGGCTCGGCCGGAGCGGCGGGGACCAACACTCCCCCGACGTTCAGCTCGATGACCGTGCCGAACAGCGGAGCCGTCGTCGCGGGTTCCACGTTCACGGTCACCGCAGCCGCGACCGACCCCAACAGCGACCCGATCACCTACAACGTGCTGCTGAACAGCAAGTACGTGAACAACTCCGGCGGCCTGGCCCCGGCGACGTTCACGCGCAGCGGCACGACGTTCTCGGTGACGGCCCCGCAGACGCTCGGCGTCTGGAAGGTCTACGTGTTCGCCGAGGACGGCAAGGGCAACGTGGGCGTCGAGACCAGGTCGTTCCGCGTCGTCCCGCCGGCCCTGGGCGGCACCAACATCGCTCAGGGCCGCACCGCCACCGCATCGTCGTTCGACCCGTACAACGGCAACTTCACGCCGGGTCAGGCGACGGACGGCAGCTACTCGACGCGCTGGGCCAGCAACTGGGCCGACGACGAGTGGATCCAGGTCGACCTGGGCTCGGTGCGCTCGTTCTCGTCGATCCAGCTCGTGTGGGAGTCCGCGTTCGGCAAGGGCTACCGCATCGAGACGTCGAACGACGGCACCACGTGGTCGACCCTGACCACGGTCACCGCCGGCGACGGGAACGTCGACACCCTGAACACTGCCGGCTCGGCCCGCTACGTGCGGGTGCACGGAACAGCCCGCGGCACGGCGTACGGCTACTCGCTGTACGAGCTTGGCGTTTATGCGTAGGCACGCATAGCCAATAGACGTGCCCGGGGCGGGCGGCCACCCGCCCCGGGCACCACCCCTCGGCCAACCCCTCACAGAGCCGATACGCCGAAGGTTCGTGTGCATCGTCGCACCTCCTTCGGGTCCATCAGATCCCTCCTGAAGGAGACCTCATGCCCACCCATCTCCACGCACCACGCTCACGGAAAGCCCGGGCCTGGCTGGCCGGGAGCCTGTCCGCGGTGCTCGTCGCCACCGGTCTGGGCGTCGCGATCGCCACGACCGCGAGCGCCGCGCCCGTCAACATCTCGCAGGGCAAGCTCGCCACGTCCTCGTCGGCGGAGGGTCCGGACTTCACCGCGTCCAAGGCCGTCGACGGCAACAACGCCACCCGCTGGGCGAGTCAGTTCTCCGACGCGCAGTGGATCCAGGTCGACCTGGGCGCCACCGCCACGGTCGACCGCGTCGAGCTGCGCTGGGAGGCGGCCTACGCCAAGGCGTTCCAGGTGCAGGTGTCCCCCAACGGCACCACCTGGACCACCGTCGCCACGGTCACCAACGGCACCGGCGGCAACCAGACGATCGCCGCCCCGGGCACGGGCCGGTACCTGCGGCTGAACCTCACCGCGCGCGGCACCGGCTACGGCTACTCGCTGTGGGACCTCGCCGTGTTCGGCAGCGGCGGCGCGAGCACGCCTCCGCACACGCCGAAGCCGCTGCCGCCGGCCCCGCCGGGTGCCGACACCACCGTGACGCACCACGAGTTCCAGGCCAACTGCACCCCCACGCGCACGCTGAACGACGACCCGATCGTCTACCCGGGCCAGGCGGGCGCGTCGCACAGCCACACGTTCCTGGGCAACCGCTCCACCGACGCCCACACCACGACGGCCTCCCTGCTCGCCGCCAACAGCACCAGCTGCACGGTGCCGCAGGACGAGTCGGCGTACTGGTTCCCCACCCTCATGCGCGGTGAGAACAAGGTCGTCGCCAGCAACGAGCAGACGATCTACTACAAGACCGGGATCCTCGACTACAAGTTGGTCGTCCCGTTCCCGCAGGGTCTGCGGTTCCTCGTCGGCAGCATGGCCGCCACGCAGGAGGAGTTCCGGACGGCCCCCGGCGCGGTCGAGGGCTTCGAGTGCGGGAACAGCTCGTTCAACTGGGACATCCCGGCCACGTGCCCGATCGGGTCGCAGCTCAACGTCCGCTACCAGGCACCCAGCTGCTGGAACGGCGTCGACCTCGACTCGGCCAACCACAAGAGCCACATGGCGTACCCGGTCCACGGCGAGTGCCCGGCCACCCACCCGGTCGCCGTGCCGATGCTCGAGTTCAAGCTGTCGTGGCCGGCCGACGGGAACATGTCGGACGTCCGGTTCTCCAGCGGTCGCGGGTATTCGTTCCACTACGACTTCTTCAACGCGTGGGACCCGGCCGTGCTCCAGGCGCTGACCGAGCACTGCATCAACGGCGGTCTGCAGTGCAACCCGCGCGGCTACGACCTGTACAAGCCGTGGGCCGGAGCCGTCCTGGACGCGAACTACAACCTCATCCCGTAGCCCGACACCCCTCGACGCACGGCCCGGCCGTCCCCGCATCAGGCCCGGCCGGGCCGTGCTCCCACCGGTGTCCGGCAACGAGGCTGGCACCCGATCCGTGAGGAACCCCATGCACACCCCTGTCCACTCCCGGGCCCGAGCCTGGGTCGCCGCGGTGCTCGCGGCCGGCGTCGTCGCCGTCGGAGCCATCACCGCCGCCACCGCCGCGAACGCCGCTCCCGTCAACCTGTCCCAAGGCAAGACCGCCACGGCCTCCTCGACGGAGAACACCGACTACACCCCTGCCCGGAACGCCGTCGACGGCAACGCAGCCACCCGCTGGGCCAGCCTCCGGGCCGACCCGCAGACCCTCCAGGTCGACCTCGGCCAGACCGCCACGCTCGACCACGTGACGCTGGTGTGGGAGGCCGCGTACGGCAAGGCGTTCACCGTCCAGACGTCCGCCGACGGCACGTCCTGGTCCACCGCGGCCACGGTCACCAACGGCACCGGCGGCACGCAGAGCGTGAGTGTCAGCGGCTCCGCCCGGTACGTGCGGCTCAACCTGACCGCCCGCGGCACCGGCTACGGCTACTCGCTGTGGGAGTTCCAGGTCTTCGGCGAGGTCGGCGGGATCACTCCGACGCCGACGCCGACCTCCGGCACCTGCGGCACCACGAACGTCGCGCAGGGCAAGACAGCCACCGCGTCGACCACCGAGAACGGCGGCACGCCCGCGAGCGCGGCGGTCGACGGCAACCTCGGCACCCGCTGGTCCAGCACGTTCGCGGACGCGCAGTGGTGGCGGGTCGACCTCGGCTCGTCGCAGAGCGTCTGCAAGGTCACGCTGCGGTGGGAGGGCGCGTACGGCAAGGCGTTCCGCGTCCAGACATCGACGAACGGCACCACCTGGGCGACGGCGGCTACGGTCACCAACGGCACCGGCGGGGCCCAGACGCTCGACGTAGCCGCGACCGCGCGCTACGTGCGGCTCGACCTGACGGCCCGTGGCACGGGCTACGGCTACTCGCTCTGGGAGGTCCAGATCAACACAGGGACGACCACTCCCCCCACCGATCCGCCAGTCGACCCGATCCCGGGCGGCGGCGACCTCGGACCGAACGTGCACGTGTTCACGCCCGCGATGTCGCAGGCGTCCATCCAGGCCACCCTCGACTCCGCGTTCCAGGCGCAGGAGACCTCGCAGTTCGGCACCCGCCGGGACCAGTTCCTGTTCGCCCCCGGCTCGTACGACGTGCAGGCGCACATCGGGTTCAACACGTCGATCTCCGGCCTGGGCAGGAACCCGGACGACGTGAACATCACCGGCGGCGTCTGGGTCGACGCACAGTGGTTCGCCGGGAACGCCACGCAGAACTTCTGGCGCTCGGTGGAGAACCTGGCCATCACGCCGTTCACCGGGGAGGCTCGCTGGGCCGTCTCGCAGGCGGCGCCGATGCGGCGCGTGCACGTCAAGGGCAACCTCAACCTGGCACCCAGCAGCTACGGCTGGGCGTCCGGCGGGTTCATCGCCGACTCGAAGGTCGACGGGTCCGTGCAGTCCTACAGCCAGCAGCAGTGGCTCAACCGCGACAGCACGTTCGGGTCGTGGGGCGGGTCGGTGTGGAACATGGCGTTCTCCGGCGTGCAGGGTGCCCCGGCGCCCAGCTTCCCCAACCCGTCGCACACCGTGATCGACACCAGCCCGGTGGTTCGGGAGAAGCCGTACCTGTACCTCGACGGGTCGAGCTACGCGGTGTTCGTGCCGTCGGTCCGCACCAACGCCCGCGGCATCTCCTGGGCCGACGGCGCGACCCCCGGCACGTCGATCCCCCTCACCCAGTTCTTCGTCGCCAAGCCCGGTGACACGGCGACGAAGATCAACCAGGCGCTCGCGCAGGGGCTCAACCTCCTGCTCACCCCGGGCGTCTACAGCCTGGACCAGACGATCCAGGTCACCCGCGCCAACACCGTGGTCCTCGGCCTCGGCTACGCGACGATCATCCCGACCGCCGGCCAGACGGCCATGAAGGTGGCCGACGTCGACGGCGTCAAGGTGGCCGGCATCCTGTTCGACGCCGGCACGACGAAGTCTCCGGCCCTGCTCGAGGTGGGAGTCGCCGGCTCGCACGCCGACCACGCGGCGAACCCGATCTCGATCCATGACGTGTTCGCCCGCGTGGGCGGCGCGATCGCCGGCAAGGTCACGGACGCGCTCGTCGTGCACGCGGACGACACGATCGTCGACCACATCTGGTCCTGGCGCGGCGACCACGGGGCCGGCATCGGCTGGACGGTGAACACCTCCGACCACGGCCTGATCGTCAACGGGAACGACGTCATGGCTTACGGGCTGTTCGTCGAGCACTTCCAGAAGGAGAACCTGCTCTGGAACGGTGACCGCGGTCGCACGGTGTTCTTCCAGAACGAGCTCCCGTACGACGTGCCCAACCAGGCGGCGTGGCAGAACGGGTCGTCCCGCGGGTACGCGGCCTACAAGGTCGCCGACTCGGTGACCACCCACGAGGGCTGGGGTCTGGGGGCGTACTCGTACTTCAACGTCGACCCCTCGATCGTCGTCGACCGCGGCTTCCAGGTGCCCGACAAGCCCGGCGTGCGGATGCACAACCTGCTGACCGTCTCCCTGGGCGGCAACGGGACGATCGCGCACATCATCAACACCACCGGTGGCGTGGCCCAGGGCACCGCCACCATCCCGGCGTACCTGGTCAGCTACGGAGGCTGACCCGGCAACGGCGGCCCCGGCTCCCCGCGAGCCGGGGCCGTCCGTCTGCGCCTACCGTCCGGACGGAACGTGGACACCCGTGCCGCCGGAGCCGTACTTCGCCACGTGCGCGTCCCAGCTCCTCGCGGTCGTGATGTCGTACCAGGTGTCGATGGACGGATCGAAGAAGTCCGGACCGGGCTGCTTGATCTCCGAGACGCCGAGATGATCGAGCCGCCGGTCACCCTGGATGGTCTCCTTCACGAAGCTGTCGATCCGCTCGCCGTAGAAGCGGGCCCGCGCCGATGCTTTGGCCGCGGGCGTCGGAGCCCGCTCGATCGCCGCCGTCTGGCTCTCGGTGAATCCTTCGGCGTTGAACCGTTCCTGCGCCTGGTCGACATGCTCGAGGAGAGCCTCGAGGGTCGCATCGGCCTTCGCCACCGGGGACTCGGGCGTGACAACCTCCCCCTCCCCGGTGGGGCGCTGGAACTCGGGACGTTCGCTGAGCCCTGACTCGAGCAGGTCGGCCTGGACGTCGCCGCCGCCCTCCGCCCGCTCCTGGAACTCGTCGAACTCGGCCTTGACCTGCTCCCCCGTGGACGGGGGCTCTGCCTCGGGCGACGCTCCGCGCTCACCGGGCACCGACTCCGGTGGGGCCGACTCGGGAACCGCCGCGGCGGGCTCGTTGACGGGAGCCGGTTCGGGACCGCCAGCCCCGCCGGCAGGCGCCGGCTCGGGACCACCACCTCCCCCCGCAGGCACCGGCTCCGGACCGGCCCCACCGGGGACGACGGGCTCGGGCCCGTGGCCGCCACCGAGCGGGCCCTCGCCCGCGGTCGCTCGCGGCGCCCCCTCGGCCGCGCTCCCGGGGAGCACCTCGAGAGGGGGCCGCGCCGGACCCACGTCCACCGGGCCGTCCGTCCCGGTGCCAGCGAGCACCTGCTGCTGCGGCTCGGTGCCGGGCAAGGCGTTGTCGTTCGCGGCGGTCCCCTGCGGCAGCCCGTTGTCGTTCGCGACCGGCCCCTCCGGGAGGTCCACCGGGCCGAGCTCGGGCGCAGGCTCTGGGGCTCCGCCTGCAGGCGTGGGCTCGGGGGCGGCGGTCGGCGCAGGCTCGGGTCCTCCGGCACCCGGCGCAGGCTCAGGCCCACCCGCCGGCACCGGCTCCGGGGCACCACCACCACCCGCCGGCACCGGCTCCGGCGCACCACCACCACCCGCCGGCACCGGCTCCGGCGCACCACCACCACCCGCCGGCACCGGCTCCGGCGCACCACCACCACCCGCCGGCACCGGCTCCGGCGCACCAGCACCACCCGCCGGCACCGGCTCCGGCGCACCAGCACCACCCGCCGGCACCGGTTCGCTGCCGGACCCCGCGCCCGCGCCCGGCGCAGGCTCACCGGGGGCTCCGCCGCCCCGTCCGGCGAGCAGCTTCCCGCCCAGCTCCATCGCCTTGGCCATGCCGATCTGCAACGCCATCGCGCCCGCGTTCTTGGCGTCCTCGGTCATCTGGTCCGAGTTCTGCTGGAGCTCGGTAGCGGTGCCGGCGGTCGCCGCGTCGATGAGGTTCTTGATGAACACGAGCCCGTGCAGGGTCAGCGCGATCGCGGCGGCCCACAGCGCCCACGGTCCGACGGTCGAGGCGACCGTCCCGCAGAACGCGATGATCGGCGCGAGCGCGACGCCGACGGCCCCGAACGAGAAGATCGACCCGATGATCGCCACCGCGGTGAGGATGATCCCGATCGACACGGCCAGCCCGGCGATCGACCCGAGCACGATGGTCACGCCGGTGGCGATGTCCGCGGAGGACTTGAGTGCGTTGCCCAGCGGGTCCTTGGCCCACTGCTCGGCGGAGAACAGGTTCGCGACGCCGGTCGCGATCGAGCCGACGCCGTGCACGACGCCCATGAGGGACATCCGCGGGTCGACGAACCCGCGCAGGATCGACAGGCCGAACTTCGGCAGGTCGGTCGAGCCGATCTCCTTGAACAGGTTCCGCCCCGTCAGGCGCAGCGCGATGCCCGCCTTCTGCGATGCGGAGAGCGTCTCGAAGTGGCCGCCGGCCTCCTTCTCGATCTCGGCGATCTCCGCCGCGCGCCGCGCGTCCTCCTCCAGCTTGTGCTTCTGGGCGTCGACGGCGTGCGGCGGGTCCTCACCGGTCAGCCAGGAGGGCAGGGTCTCGTTCACCGCCCGGGCGGGGTCGAGCGTCGTCCGGCCCTCGTAGCCCGCGCGCTGCACGGCGGCCCCTCGTCGGGCGGGCACGGGCGGGGGCGTCGACGCCATGCCGGCCACGTACGCCTGCTGGGATGCGGCGAGCCGGGCCTCGAGCTGCGCGGACACCGCGTGCAGGGACTCGCCCTGGGAGTCGAGGTCGGCCGCCTGCGCCCGGTGCGCCGCGGGCTGTGCGGCCATCCCGTCGAGACGAGCCTTGGCCGCTGCGTTCTGCCCCGCCAGCTCCTCTGCCTTCGCGTCGGTCTGGGCGATGGCGGCCTCGGTCGCGGCGACCTTGCCCTGCGTCGCGGTGTTCGACGCCTTCGCCTGCGCCGCCTCCGCTGCCAGCTGGCCCGCCCGCGCCTTCGTCTGGCCGATCGTCGAGTCGATCGATCCCATGTCGGTCCCGACCCGGGTCAGCTGCGAGCCCTGCTCTGCCGACTGCCCGGCCGCCTCCGCGTCCTCCGGCTGCTTGGACGCGTTCTCGGAGGCGAGACCCTTCGACTCGCTCGCCATCGGTCCGGACTTCTGTGCGCCCTCCTCGCTCTTGGCGGCGACCTCGGGCGCGCCGGACGCCACCGTGTCGGCCTTCTGCTGCGACACCTCGAGCGCGGCCTTGGCCTGCTCGACCACGCTGCGGCGGTGCGCACTGTGCCCCCGTAGCGCGACCACGCCGGCCTCGGCGTCGGCGACCCCGCTGCGCCCGGCCTGGAGCAACCCCTCGCTCTGGTGCGACTGGGCGCGCTCCTGGGCGGCGGCCGCGCGCACCTCGTGCGCCCCCGCCCGCAGGGCCTGGAGCTTGCCCGCCACCCCGGCGACCGCGGCCTCGACGGCCGGGTCGGCGGGAAGCTGGCGACCGCCCGCGTCCACCGTCGTGATCGCAGCGGGCGCCTCGACGGGTGCGGGCGGCTCGGGCGGCACCACCGCGGCGGCGGTCGCCGCCGCCGTGGCCGCACCCTGGGCCGCGGCGGTCGCCTCGCCGGCCTGCGCGCCGGGGCCGCCCGCGTCGCCGGCCGACGGCCCGCCGGTCGACTTCGCGTCCGCGACGGGAGTTGGCGGCTTCGCGGCCTCGGCCTTCGCCGCTGTCGCCGCGCTCGCGGTCTGCGACCGCGCACCGGACGTGTCCGGCGGCGCCACGGCACCGGACACCGCTCGGCGTTGCTTCGCCTTCTCGGCGGCGATCTCCTCGCGGCTGGGCGCGGCGGCGCGGTCGCCCTCGTCGCCCCCTTGCTCCGCAGCGCGGGCAGCCTTCGCCGCCTCGATCTGCTGCTGCGCCCGCGCCTCCAGCGTTCCGGCCATGTCCCGCTGCACGGTCGGTCGACGGCCGCGCATCAGCCGTACGACCGCCTCGTTGCCCGCCGACCGTTGGAGGCGCAGCAGGGTGGCACCGCCGACAGGTTGCTGCTCGGCGCGCGGCCCGGTCGGCAACCCGGCGTCGCGGGCGTCGAGCCCTGCCCGTTCGCCGCTCGCCGTCTCGCCCTCGGCCCGCCGCGCATCGCCGGACCGGGAGGCGTGCTCGGCGTCCGGTCCAGGGCCGTGCTGATCCGCGCGTGCCCCCGCACCCATCAGTTCAGCGTGCCATCGACCCGATCCGTGCCCCAGAGCCCCACCTGCTACCCGAAAGGGCAGCCTCGGGGCCGAGCCCGGGCAGTCCACCCCGTGCCACGATGTCGGGATGCCGGGCCCCGCTCGACGCCGGATCGACCTGATGCACCTGCCCGCGTGGGTGCGGTACCTGATCGCGCTGGCGGTGGTCGCGGTGGTCGTCGCCCTGGTGCTGGCGCGTCCCGGTGCGGCGCCCGGCGAGCCGGTCGGCTGGTACACGACGCTCGTCCTCGTCGGCGCGGTCGTGCTCCTGTGCTGGTGCGTCGGGTGGGTCGTGGTGCGCGTCGTGCGCACCGCCCGCCGGCGGCCTCCCGACGGGTGACCCTGACACCCGCGTATCTCACCCCGCCCCGTCGGCTCCTTCGTGGCACCCTCGACATGGACGAGGGTGCCGCTGGTCGGGGTGCGGCTCACGGGGACGAGAGGGATGTCGATGCCGGAGCAGGTCCTCCTCCGAGGGGCGGTCGCGTTCGACCCCGCCACCCACGGCTTCGCGTTCCCGAACGCGTTCGTCAACGAGGTGCTCACGCTGCCCAACGGAGCAAAGATCACCACGGCCGGCCGGTGCGGCGGGATGGCCTACGCGTCGCTGGACTACTTCCTCGCCGGGCAGCCGGTGCCGGCCTGGCGCGCCGACCTGTGGGCGCCGAGCCGCGTCCCGCCGGACGGGCACTGGCTCGCGCAGCTGTTCACCCAGCGGCTGCGGGACTCGTTCTTCACCGGGTCCGCCGCCAAGTTCGTCACCTGGTCCATGCACTCCGACGACGAGACCTGGGTGTTCAAGGGGGTCACGCGCTGGACCAAGGAGGAGGAGCTCCCCCGGCTGATGCGGTCCATCGACGCCGGCCGCCCGGTGGTCCTCGGGCTCGTCGTCGCGCGCACCCTCGCCGCGATCGGGGAGAACCACCAGGTCATCGCGTACGGGTACGAGCAGGACCGCGCCTCCGGGCGTACCACCCTGCAGGTCTACGACAACAACTCCGTGGGCAAGGTCGTCACGCTCACGTCCGACCGCGACCAGCCCGACTGGACCGCGTCCAACGGTCACACCTGGCGCGGGTTCTTCCTCCAGGACTACACGCCCCGGCGCCCCCGCGTCCTGACCAAGCGCCCACCCGGCGTCAAGGACCAGGTGTCCACCGGGGACACCGTGAAGCTCTCGCACGTGTGGACCGGGCTGACCCTGCACTCCCACGACCACCCGTACACCCATCGCGACACCGACGGCCTCCAGCAGGTCACGTGCTTCGGGGGTTCCGACGACAACGACCGCTGGCTGCTCGTCGGCACCGCGGGCACGCCCGCCGGCACCCCGCTGCGCGACGGGTCGGTGCTCCGGCTGCGGCACGTGTCGACCGGCCGGTGGCTGCGCAGCGCACACGGCATCCCCTCCCCGCTGACCCACCAGCAGGAGGTCAGTGCGATCGACACCCCTGACGACTCCGCCGACTGGCGCGTCGAGGTCATCGACGACCGCCCCTGGACCGCGGGCGCCCGCGTCCGCATCGTGCACGTGGCCACCGGCGCCGCGCTGCACTCCCACCGCGCCTCGGACCCCCGGCTGACCGCCGGCCAGCAGGAGGTCACCGGCTACCCGGAGCGTGACGTCAACGACTGGTGGACGGTCCTCGAGCTCAGCTGAGGGGGTTCCAGCCGTCGGTGCCCGCCGGGTACCTCGGTCACGACGGTTCACCGCCAGGTGAGACGCTTCGACGATCAGCCGACCCACACGTCGTCGACCGCCTGCACGAGCGTGCCGATCAACGGCGGGGCCGTCGTCGGACCGAAGGCCGCGTTCATCTCGCACCCCACCACCACGTCCTCGTCCGAGACGGTCATGGTCACCGTGGCCACGAACGGGGCCTCGACGAACCGCAGGGTCAGCACGTAGGTGTCCACCGACGTCCACGTGCCGCTGACCAGCACGTCCTCCGGCTCGCGCCGCCGCAGGGTGGTGCGGGTCAGCGCCGGCTCCGCGTGCCCGACCGTGACGATCACCGTGTCCTCGCCATGGTCCACCGTGAGGCGGTCCTGCTCCCTCCCGACCTCGAGGACCGCGTTGCGGATCTGGAGCGGGTGAGGCTCGAACGTGATCGTCCGGCCGCTGAGTCGCGCGGCCGTCGGCGAGGTCGGAGCACCAGCCGGCGGGTCGAGGCGCAGGCTCCCGAGCTGGTCAGCCAGGAGCGCGCGACCGTCGTCGTCGGCGGGGATAGGGGTGTCCGACAGCCCCGGCAGCAGGTTCTCCCAGACCAGCTCGAGCTGGTGGTGCATGTCCGCGACGCCCGACGTGGTCACCACGACGAGGTCCTGCGCGGGCAGCACCACGCAGAACTGCCCGAACGCGCCGTCCCCGCGATAGCTGCCGTGGCGTCCGCGCCAGAACTGGTAGCCGTAGCCCTGCGTCCAGTCGGGGTCGGGTCCGCCGTCGTTGGGCACCTGGGCGCGCGTCGCCTCGGCGACCCAGTCCGCCGGCACCAGCTGGTTCCCCTCCCAGATGCCGCCCTGGAGGTAGAGCTGGCCGAAGACCGCGATGTCTTCCGTGGTCGCGGACAGGCCCGAGCCTCCGGTATCGATCCCGTCGGGCGACTGCTGCCACGTCGCCCCCTCGATCCCCAGTGGCTCGAACAGTCGCGGGCCGAGGTAGTCGAGCAGCCGCTGGCCGGTGAGCTTCTGCACGATGGCCGAGAGCATGAAGGTGGCCGCGGTGTTGTACGCGAAGAACGTGCCGGGCTCGTGCTCCACCGGCTGCGCGAGGAACGACGCCACCCAGTCGGCGGTGGGGAACACCCGCTCGGTCGGGTCCTGCGCGTGCCCCGTCGTCATGGTCAGCAGGTGCCGGACCCGCATCCGCCGCAGGTTCGCGTCGGGAGTGGCCGGGGCCAGGTCAGGGAAGTGGTCCAGCACCAGGTCGTCGACCGTCAGCAGCCCGTCCGCCACGGCGAACCCCACCGCGGTCGACGTGACGCTCTTGCTCAGCGAGTACAGCTCGTGCAGCCGGTCGGGCGCGTACGGCGCCGCCCACCCCTCCGCGACGACCGCTCCGTGGCGCAGCACCATGAGCGAGTGCAGCTCCGGCCACCCGACCAGCGCATCGACCAGCCGGGACAGCGCCCGCGGGTCGACCCCCTGCTCCTCGGGCGTGGATCGGGGCAGGCGTCGGAGTCCGGGCATGCCCCCACCCTGTCACCGCCGACCCGCACGCGACGAACGCCCCGGTCCGCGAGGGACCGGGGCGTTCGTCGTGCGTGCGTGCGGTGCGGGTCAGCCCACCTGGGGCAGGGTGCCCGTGCCGCCGTCGCTGATGACCGGGCCCGCCGCGGGCAGGTCGGTGCCCGACCCCGGCGTGCCGTAGGAGACGCCGACCGGGACCGGCTCCGACGTGAACGCCCCGCGGGGGACGCCACGGAACGTGAACTCCCCGAGCAGACCCTCGCCCTCGGCGTCCACGATCACCAGCTGACCGGCCTTGAGCTCGCCGAACAGGATCTTCTCGGACAGTGCGTCCTCGATGTCCCGCTGGATGGCGCGGCGCAGCGGCCGAGCACCCAGGACCGGGTCGTAGCCCTTCTCCGACAGCAGCGTCTTGGCCGCGGGCGTGATCTCGATGTCCATGTCCTTGTCCCGCAGGCGCTTGGCCAGCTTGGCGATCATCAGGTCGACGATCGCGAAGATCTCCGGCTGGGACAGCTGCGGGAACACGACCACGTCGTCGACGCGGTTGAGGAACTCAGGCCGGAAGTGCTGCTTGAGCTCGTCGTTGACCTTGGACTTCATACGCTCGTACGACGTCGACAGGTCCCCGCCGGCCTGGAAGCCGGTCATGAGGCCCTTGGCGATGTCCCGGGTGCCGAGGTTCGTGGTCATGATGATCACGGTGTTCTTGAAGTCGACCACCCGGCCCTGCGAGTCGGTCAGGCGACCGTCCTCGAGGATCTGGAGCAGCGAGTTGAAGATGTCCGCGTGCGCCTTCTCGACCTCGTCGAAGAGGACCACCGAGAACGGCTTGCGACGGACCTTCTCCGTGAGCTGACCGCCCTCGTCGTACCCGACGTAGCCGGGGGGCGAGCCGAACAGCCGCGACACGGTGTGCTTCTCCGAGAACTCGGACATGTCGAGCTGGATCAGCGCGTCCTCGTCACCGAACAGGAACTCCGCGAGCGCCTTGGCCAGCTCGGTCTTCCCGACGCCCGTGGGGCCCGCGAAGATGAACGACCCACCGGGACGCTTCGGGTCCTTGAGCCCGGCACGCGTACGACGGATGGCCTGCGAGAGCGCCTTGATGGCGGCGTCCTGGCCGACGACCCGCTTGTGCAGGTTCTCCTCCATGTGGAGCAGGCGGCTGGACTCCTCCTCGGTGAGCTTGAACACCGGGATGCCCGTGGCGATCGCCAGCACCTCGGCGATCAGCTCCTCGTCCACCTCCGCGACCGCGTCGAGGTCGCCGGACTTCCAGGCCTTCTCCTTCTCCACGCGCTTGAGACCGAGCTGCTTCTCGGCGTCGCGGAGACGGGCTGCCTTCTCGAAGTCCTGCTCGTCGATCGCCGACTCCTTGTCGCGGCGCGTCTCGGCGATCTGCTCGTCGAGCTCGCGCAGCTCCGGGGGGGCCGTCATGCGGCGGATGCGCAGGCGGGCGCCGGCCTCGTCGACCAGGTCGATCGCCTTGTCCGGCAGGTAGCGGTCGTTGACGTACCGGTCCGCCAGGGTGGCGGCGGCGACCAGCGCGGCGTCCGTGATGGACACGCGGTGGTGCGCCTCGTACCGGTCGCGCAGACCCTTGAGAATCTCGATCGCGTGCGCCAGGTTGGGCTCGGCCACCTGGATGGGCTGGAAGCGCCGCTCCAGGGCCGGGTCCTTCTCGACGTACTTGCGGTACTCGTCGAGCGTCGTGGCCCCGATGGTCTGGAGCTCGCCGCGCGCCAGCATCGGCTTGAGGATGCTCGCGGCGTCGATGGCGCCCTCGGCGGCACCCGCCCCGACGAGGGTGTGGATCTCGTCGATGAACAGGATGATGTCGCCGCGCGTGCGGATCTCCTTGAGCACCTTCTTCAGGCGCTCCTCGAAGTCACCGCGGTAGCGGGAACCTGCCACGAGCGCGCCCAGGTCCAGCGTGTAGAGCTGCTTGTCCTTGAGCGTCTCGGGCACGTCGCCGCGCACGATGTCCTGCGCGAGGCCCTCGACGACGGCGGTCTTGCCGACGCCGGGCTCCCCGATGAGGACCGGGTTGTTCTTGGTGCGGCGGGACAGCACCTGCATGACCCGCTCGATCTCCTTCTCGCGCCCGATGACCGGGTCGAGCTTGCCGTCGCGCGCAGCCTGCGTGAGGTTGCGGCCGAACTGGTCGAGGACGGCGCTGCCCGAGGGCTGCCCCTCCTGCGGACCGCCGGCGGCGACGGGCTCCTTGCCCTGGTAGCCGGAGACGAGCTGGATGACCTGCTGCCGCACGCGGTTCAGGTCCGCGCCCAGCTTGTTGAGGACCTGGGCGGCGACGCCCTCGCCCTCGCGGATGAGGCCGAGCAGGATGTGCTCGGTCCCGATGTAGTTGTGGCCCAGCTGGAGCGCCTCGCGCAGCGAGAGCTCGAGCACCTTCTTGGCGCGCGGGGTGAAGGGGATGTGCCCGGAGGGAGCCTGCTGGCCCTCGCCGATGATCTCCTGCACCTGGGCGCGGACGGCCTCGAGCGAGATGCCGAGCGACTCCAGAGCCTTGGCTGCGACACCCTCACCCTCGTGGATCAGGCCCAGGAGGATGTGCTCCGTCCCGATGTAGTTGTGGTTGAGCATCCGTGCCTCTTCTTGGGCAAGGACGACCACGCGACGGGCTCGGTCCGTGAATCTCTCGAACATGTGCACTCCTCACGAGCTGCGTGCCGGCTCCCCTGGCTGGCGCACCGGGGGACGACGGGCGGCGGCGTTGTTCGATGCTAACGGCGGGGTGGGGCCGGAACTGCCTCTGTTCGCCGCAGGCGTGACGACGGCCCTGCGCCGTCACCCCTGAGGCGCAGCGGGCTCGTCGGTGTCGGCGACCTCGAGGCCGGCCGACCGCAGGATCTCTGCCCACGTCCGCGGCGCTTCCTAGGTAGGTGGACTCGGAGAAAGTCGGTCCCCGCACCCGGTCGCGTCGATGCTGGCCACCGCGTAGCCGTACTGCGCCGCGTGAAACCACGCCCGGGCCGCCAGTCGGCCGTCGCGCTTGGGCAGGCCGTTGTTGTGGGCCACGAGGATAAGCGGAGCCGGCACGGAGCCAGGTGTCCTCAGGGGTGCCGGGGATGTCGCCGAGGCGGAACTCGCGCTCGAGGACCCTGTCGTCGAGGAGCTGCGTAGAAGTGACGTGCGTGGTCGTACCTTTCGGGAGGCTGGTGAACAGCGCTCCCCGGGCGACCTACCGCCCCAGCATGGCCCCGGAGTGGAACGCCCATGTCATGGCGGATCACCATGGGATGGCTGCCGTCGAGCGCCTCAGACCACCGGCGGGCGCGAGAAGTCCATGAACTCGACGTGATACGTCTCGAAGAGCTCCTCCAGGCGTTCGTTGCCCTCCCGGCGGGCGAAATCCAGCTCCGACTGCGTGATCGGCATCAACCACAGCACCCGCGTGTGACGGCCGTTCCACTCCACGTACTCGAGGTCCTCGCCGTAGGGAAACGGCAGGCTCACCAACACGGCGTCCACCGTTGCCCCCGGCACCCAGGGCTCTCCGATGGGTAACCGATGCCCGAGGTCGAGCCTCTGGCTGCTCGGTCCGCAGTGGTAGTGGCTGTTCTCGGCCAGGTGCTGAACCATCCGGGGGTCCTGGGTCTCGGACGCGATGACGAACTCGACGTTGTGAGTCTCCCCGGTCATCGCCTCGCTCAACGAGCCGGCGGAGACGTAGGTCCAGAGCGGGCGAGAGGGCGTGGGCGCCACCTCGTAAGCAGTGAAGAACGGTGCGCGTGAACGCAGCGGCCCTTCCGACAGTGGAGCCTGTGGACTGATCTTCGCCTGGGCCCCGAAGAACCCGAGCAGGTGCCTCTCGATGGCGGCGGTCTCCGCGGCGGCGACGGACAGGAGGTCGGACGTCGCCATCACTGCCCTCTCGACGTCGTGCGGTAGTCCAGATCGTACCCACGGGCTCCGGACGCGGTGACCGACGCTGTCGGGACCATCACTGTCCGTATGGCCACCATTCGCCGGGCTTCCAGGACTGCGGCCACCACTCCCCCTCACCTTCGCCGAGCGGGCGATCCTGCTTGCTGCTGTTGCACGACCGGCACGCCCCGGTGAGGTTGCACTCATCGTTCACGCGGTCGCTGCGTGCTGCCTTGGTCTCTGTGGAGCCGCCGTTGTTCCAGTCGGCCTTCCGGGAGCCGATGTGGTCGAGCGTGTCCGCGTTGTTCTTCCCGCAGTATGCACACTTCGGTTGGCGCTGGAAGGTGTTGCTGCGCGCGGAGCTGGACGGCCTGCTGTACGAGCTCTGCGAGTACCCCGAGCTGAACATGGTGCCCGGCGACTCGCCCGCCTGCAGAGCCTGGCCGGCCGCGTACGACCCGCCGACGACCGCGCCGGCGGCCGTGACCCCGACGACCGCCTCGGCGGAGATGGCGGCCGTGGCTCCTACACCCGCGAGCACCAGCCCGCAGGGCTCGGCGACGATGCACGCGAGGCCGCCGATGACGGCAGCGCCGACGACGGCACCGATACCGACGCACGCCCAGAAACTGCACAGCCCCGACGGATCCGTGCCGTTGAGGGGGTTGCCGCTCACGTAGCCATAGCGGCTCAGGGTCCGGGCGTAGAGCGGGTCGATGGTCAGGAACTGCGCCGTCGACGGGTCGTAGTAGCGAGCGCGGAGGTGTACTACGGCGGCCAGTAGGGCCAGGACCCGCTCGCACGGACGACCAGCGTCGTCGTCCGTGCGAGCGGACCGCGGAGCGCCGTTCGCGGTGCACGGACGGGCAACCACGGCCAGTCGCTCGTCGCCCTGGGGCTCAGGCCGTCGGCGGCCGGGGAGTACGCGCCGCCGCCCGCCAAGCCGATGGCCGGTCTTCTGGCGGGCTTCGGGATCCGCGCGGACGCGCCCGCCGTCGTGCCGCTGCCCGTAGCCTGACGCAGCAGACGACCCGAGGAGCCGCCATGACCGAGCCCGACCTCGTCGTTCGCACGCGTCGCGCCTGGGTGGACGGGTCGTGGCGGGCAGCGCAGGTCGTGGTGCGCGACGGGCGCATCGCAGCGATCGACGTCCCCGACGACACCGTCGCCGTTGAGCTCGCCGACGACGAGGTGCTGCTGCCCGGTCTGGTCGACAGCCACGTGCACGTCAACGAGCCGGGCCGCACCGCCTGGGAGGGGTTCGCATCGGCCACTCGCGCGGCAGCAGCCGGCGGGGTCACCGCGCTCGTCGACATGCCGCTCAACTCCGTCCCGCCCACCACGACCGTCCGGGCGCTGGACGCCAAACGGGCCGCGACCGCCTACAAGCTCACGGTGGACGTCGCGTTCTGGGGCGGGGCCGTGCCCGACAACCTGGGATCGCTCGCGCCGCTGCACGCCGCCGGGGTCCGGGGGTTCAAGGCGTTCCTCACGCCGTCGGGCGTCGACGAGTTCGGGCACCTCGACGCAGCGCAGCTCGAGACCGCGCTGGCCGAGGTGGCCGCCCTGGGCAGCGTCCTGATCGTGCACGCGGAGGACCCGGCAGACCTGCGGGGCGACGGCGCCCTCGGCGAGCGGTACGCCGACTTCCTGGCCAGCCGGCCGGCCGCGAGCGAGCGGCACGCGATCGGTCGGGTGATCGACGCGATGCGCCGCACGGGAGCCCGCGCGCACGTCCTGCACCTGTCCGACGCCGGTTCGCTCGACCTGGTGCGCGCCGCCAAGGCGGAGGGCCTGCCGCTGACCGTCGAGACCTGCCCGCACTACCTGGCGCTGCGGGCCGAGGACGTGCCGGCCGCCGCCACGCAGTACAAGTGCTGCCCGCCCATCCGCGACGCCGGCAACCAGGACCTGCTGTGGGAGGCCGTGCTCGACGGCACGATCGACGCCATCGTCTCGGACCACTCCCCGTCCACCGCCGACCTGAAGAACGCCGACTTCGGACTGTCCTGGGGCGGCATCGCGGGCCTCCAGCTCGGGCTGTCGGTGGTGTGGACCGAGGCCCGCAGGCGGGGGATCGCCCTCGAGGCCCTGCTCCCCCTGGTCACCACCGGGCCCGCGCGAGTCGCCGGGCTGGACCTGGGCCGCCTGGCCGTCGGTGCGCCCGCGCACCTGGTCGCGTTCGCGCCCGACCAGGAGGGCGTCGTCGACGTGCACGCGCTGGAGCACCGGAACCCGGTCTCGCCCTACGACGGCGCCACGCTGGCCGGCGCCGTGCGGACCGTGTGGCTGCACGGGTCGCCGATCGTCCAGGCCGGAGCGGTGAGCGCCCCGGGGACCGGCCGCGTGCTCCTGCCGGAGGTCGCCCGTGCGTGAGCGGTCAGGCCTCGCGGTGCCGGTGCCCGAGCGCGGCCGCCACCAGCGCCAGCACCCCCGCGAACAGCATGCCCACGCCGACGCCCTGCTCGCCCCCGACCGCCAGCAGCAGCGCTCCGACGCCCGCACCCACCAGGATCAGGGCGACGGCGAGCGAGCGCCGAGCCCAGCCGTCCCCCGAGCCGCCGGCCAGCCGGCTGTCCGCCGCGAGGCCGGTGAGCGTGGAGGTCACCACCACGGTCGTCACGTCCTTGACGGCCAGGCGGCGCGCGCTCGCGGCCTGGAGCCCCATCGCGACGGCCAGCAGCGTGGTCACGACGAGCGCCCAGAGCGTGCCCTTCTGCGGGGGCTCGACCAGGGCGCCCACGCCGAGCGCGACCCCGAGCACCCCGGTGGCGGCGAACGTGCCGCTGGTGCGGTGCGACCAGCCGGCCGGAGCCGTCCGCAGCACGCGTCCGCCCACCGCGGCACCGGCCAGGAAGCCGACCAGCGCGAGGGTCGGGCCCGCCACCGGCAGGTCGTCGGCACCCGCGAGCGCCATGCCGAGGATGACCACGTTGCCGGTCATGTTGGCGGTGAACACGCGGTCCAGGCCCAGGTAGCCGACCGCGTCGACGATGCCGGTCGTGAACGTCAGAGCCAGCATGAGCACCAGGTGTCGGCGCGCGTCGTCCCAGGTCCTCACCGCGTCATCGTGGGGGTGCAGGACCGATGAGTGCAACGTTGCAGCCGGGCACGGGCCCGATCCGGGCGGCGGCGTACCTGCCGTCGACCCCGCGGACCGTCCTGTGGGGACGCCTGCCCTGCGGCGCCGACGAGCCCGTGCTGCGCGTCTCGCCCGGCACCGAGGTCACCATCGACACGGTGAGCCACGAGGGCCTGCTGGACGACCAGGGCAGCGACCCGCTGGCGTGGTTCACCGGCCACGGGGTGGCGCCGGGCGACGTGCTGACCGACGCGATCGAGATCGTCGGGACCTCGACCCGCAGGGCCACCGACGGCCCGCACGTGGTGACCGGACCGATCCACGTCGAGGGCGCGCAGCCGGGCGACCTGCTGGCGATCACCGTGCTCGAGACCGTCCCGCGGGTGCCGTACGGAGTCATCTCCAACCGGCACGGCCGCGGCGCGCTGGCCGGTGAGCTGCCGCGCGGCCCGGAGAACGTCAGCGTGTTCGCCACGGTCCGCGGAGACGTCGGGTGCCTGCCCGCGGTCGAGGGTGGCGAGCGGCTGATCGAGTTCCCGCTGGCCCCCTTCCTCGGGATCATGGGCGTCGCGGTGGCCGGCGACGAGCGACCGCACTCCGTCCCGCCGGGCGCGCACGGGGGGAACATCGACATCAACCTGCTCCAGGTGGGCTCCACGCTCTACCTGCCGGTGCAGGTGCCGGGCGCGCTGGCCTACGTGGGCGACCCGCACTTCGCACAGGGCGACGGCGAGGTGGCGCTCACCGCGCTGGAGGCGTCCCTGCGCGTCACGCTGCGCTTCGACGTGGTGCCCGCCGTGGAGGCGCTCGCGCGGTTCGGTCCGTTCGAGGGGCCGCTGGTCGAGACGCCTGAGTTCCTCGTGCCGACCGGGCTCGACAAGGACCTGGACGAGGCCGTCCGGAAGTGCGTCCGGGCCGCGCTCGCCCTGCTCCAGGCCCGGTGGGGGCTCGACGAGCACCTCGCCTACGCGTACCTGTCGGCGGCGACGGACATCAACATCTCGCAGGTGGTCGACCAGGTCTGCGGGGCCCACGCCCGGATCCGCGTCGCCGACTTCGACGGGCTCGCCCGATGAGCCTGCCCGCGGACCTCCAGGAGGCGTTCGACGCGTACGAGCGGGCGCTCGCCACCGACGACGTCGCGGCGCTGGACGACGCCTTCGCGCCCGGGCCCCTGACGTTGCGCGGCGACGGAGACGGCCTGCTAATGGGGCACGGCGCCATCAGCGCGTTCCGCGGCACGCGCGGCGGGATCTCCCCCAGGGTGCTGGACCGGGTGGAGGTCCGGCAGCTGGCCGACGACTGCTGGCTGATCGTCGCGACCTCCCGCTACGACGGCGGCGGCACCGGGCTGCAGACGCAGGTGTGGCAGCTCTCCGAGGGCCGCTGGCACATCACCGCCGCGCACGTCACCGGCCGGACCCGGAGCTTCGACACCTCCGTGTGGCGCACGGTCGGCGACCCGCTGTACCAGGGCGCGTTCGACGGTCCGCTGCTCGGTCTGCGCGTCGCCGTCAAGGACCTCTTCGCCGTCCGTGGCTACCGGATCGGCGCAGGCAACCCGACGTGGCTGCGCGAGGCTGCCCGCGAGCGCGAGCACGCCCCGGCGGTGCTCGACCTGCTCAAGGGCGGGGCGTCTGTCCGCGGCCTCGCCCGCACCGACGAGTTCGCCTACTCGATCGCGGGCGCCAACCCGCACTACGGCACCCCCGCCAACGGAGCCGTCCCCGGCGCGCTCCCGGGCGGCTCGTCCAGCGGGCCCGCGACCGCGGTCGCCACCGGTCAGGCGGACGTCGGGCTGGCCAGCGACACGGCCGGCTCGGTCCGCGTGCCGGCGAGCTACCAGGGCCTCTGGGGCCTGCGGACGACGCACGGGCTGGTGCCGCGGCAGGGCCTGCTGCCGCTGGCGCCGTCGTTCGACACGGTCGGCTGGCTGACCCGGACGGTTGCGACGCTGGAGCTCGTCGCCTCCTGGTGCCTCGACGACGACGCCCCGCCGCTGCCGTCGCGCCGGGTGGTGCCCGTGGAGGTCCTGCGCCTGGTCGACCCCGCCACCCGCGAGGCGTTCGAGTCCTGGGCTCCGGGAACCGTCGAGGAGGTCGAGGTCGGCCCGCTCGACGCGTGGTTCGAGGCGTTCCGCGTGGTGCAGGCCGCCGAGGCGTGGCGCGCGCACGGCTCCTGGATCGACGCGCACCCGGACGCCGTCGGACCCGGCGTGCGCGAGCGGTTCGCGATCGCGCGGGACGTGACCGCGTTGGACGAGGCGTCCGCCCGGGCCGAGGTCGAACGGCTGGCCACGGTGATCCGCGCGATCGTCGACGACGCCGTCCTCGTCCTGCCGACCACCCCGGGTCCGGCCCCCGCGCGGACGGACGACCTCGAGCACGTCCGCGCGGCCACCCTGCGGATGACCGCGCTGGCGGGCATCGGTGGCCTGCCGGCGCTGTCCGTCCCCGCGTTGCGCGTGGGGCCGGCACCCGTCGGCGTCTGCTTCGTCGGCCCCCGCGGCACCGACCTCTCGCTCGTCCGGCACGCCCGCTCCCTCGGAGGACCCGCATGACCACCCCGGTGAACCCGCCCGCCCGCCTGCTCATGGGCCCGGGCCCGGTCAACGCCGACCCGCGCGTGCTGCGCGCCCTGTCCACCCCGCTGGTGGGTCAATACGACCCGGTGATGACCGGGTACATGAACGAGACGATGGCCCTGTACCGCGAGGTCTTCGCGACCACCAACGAGGCGACGCTGCTGGTCGACGGCACGTCCCGCGCGGGGATCGAGGCGGCGATCGTGTCGCTGGTGCGTCCGGGCCAGCGCGTGCTGGTGCCGGTGTTCGGGCGCTTCGGGCACCTGCTCGCCGAGATCGCGCTGCGCGCGCAGGCCGAGGTGCACACCATCGAGGTGCCGTGGGGGCAGGTGTTCCCGGCGTCCGTCATCGAGGAGGCGATCGTCCGCGTCCGCCCGCACCTGCTGGCGGTCGTGCAGGGCGACACGTCGACGACGATGCTCCAGCCGCTCGACGACCTCGGGGCGATCTGCCAGAAGCACGGCGTGCTGTTCTACACGGACGCCACCGCGTCGCTGGGCGGCAACGCGTTCGAGATGGACGCGTGGGGCCTGGACGCCGCCACGGCCGGCCTGCAGAAGTGCCTGTCCGGCCCCTCCGGGAGCGCGCCGATCAGCCTGTCCGACACGGCGGTCGAGGTGATCCGGGGTCGGCGGCGCATCGAGGCGGGGATCCGTGAGGAGTCCGACGAGGACACCGGGGAGCCCGTGCACTCCAACTACTTCGACCTCGGCATGGTCCTCGACTACTGGGGGCCGCGGCGGTTGAACCACCACACCGAGGCGACGAGCATGCTGTACGCCGCCCGCGAGTGCGCCCGGATCATCCTCGAGGAGGGCCGGCAGGCGGTCATCGACCGGCACGAGCGGGCCGGTCGCGCGATGCTCGCGGGGGTCCGGGGGCTGGGGCTGGGGGTGTTCGGGGACGTGGCGCACAAGATGCACAACGTGGTCGCGGTCGAGATCCCGGACGGCGTGGACGGGGACGCCGTCCGCGGGGCGCTGCTCCAGGACTTCGGCATCGAGATCGGCACGTCGTTCGGCCCGCTGCACGGTCGCGTGTGGCGGATCGGCACCATGGGTCTGAACGCACGGCACGACGCGGTCCTGACCACGCTGGCCGCGCTGGAGCAGGTGCTGCGCCGCGCGGGAGCCCAGGTCCCGCTGGGCGGCGGCGTCGACGCGGCGTACCTCGCCTGGTCCGGGGCCTGATGCTCGACGCCCCCACCGCCGCCCGGCGCATCATGGCCCGATGCGACGAGCTCGCCGCGTACACCTCGATGACCGGCGGGATCGAGCGCGTCTACCTGTCCCCCGAGCACGCGCGCGTGAACCGGGTGGCGGCCCGCTGGATGCGCGAGGTGGGCCTGGACACGTGGCAGGACGCGGCGGGCAACCAGTGTGGCCACCTGCCCGGACGCGACCCGGACGCGCCTTCGCTCCTGCTCGGCTCGCACCTGGACACCGTGCGCGACGCCGGCCGGTACGACGGGATCCTCGGCGTGCTCATGGCCATCGAGGTGGTCCGCGCGCTGCGGGCCCAGGCACCGTCGTTCCGCTTCGGGCTCGACGTCGTCGCGTTCTGGGACGAGGAGGGCGCCCGGTTCGGCACCGCCCTGCTGGGGTCGTCCGCGATGGCCGGTCGGTGGAACGACGCGTGGTGGGACCTGACCGACGAGCACGGCACCACGCTGCGCACGGCGTTCGGGGAGTTCGGCCTGGACCCGGGACGCATCGGTGCGGCCGCGCGGCCTCCCGACTCGTTGGCGGGGTACCTCGAGGCGCACATCGAGCAGGGCCCGGAGCTCGACGACGGCGGCGCTCCCCTCGGCGTCGTCACGTCGATCGCGAGCGCCCGGCGGTTCGCCGTGCAGATCGACGGCGAGGCCCGGCACGCCGGGGGCGCACGGTACGAGAAGCGCCACGACGCCCTGCTCGGCGCCAGCGAGGTCGCGCTGGCGGTCGAACGCCTCTGCCGCGCCGAGCACCACATCATCGGCACGGTCGGCCGGCTGGAGACCTTCCCCGGCGCGGTCAACGTGGTGCCCGGCGAGGCGCGGCTCACGGTGGACCTGCGCGGCGAGCACGACGACGACCGCGACCGCGTGTGGCGCGGCATCACGTCAGCCATGGACGAGATCGCCGGCCGCCGCGGCCTGACGTGGTCCGCGCGGGAGCTGCACGAGGCGCCCGCGGTCCGGTGCGACACCCTCCTCCAGGACGTCGTGCGCGCGGGGATCGAGGACACCGGCCGCCGGCACGTCCCGGCCCTGTTCAGCCGCGCGGGGCACGACGCCATGGCCATGGGAGCGGTGACCGGCGTCGGCATGCTGTTCCTGCGCAACCCCGACGGCATCAGCCACCACCCGGACGAGGACGTCAGCCTGGCCGACGTGGAGACGGGCCTGCGGGCACTGACCGCGACGGTCGAGCACCTGGCGCGCGAGGCCTCCTGAGAGAATCGCCCCGTGGAACCCCTCGTCTTCGACCCTGTCCCCGACATCCGGCTCATCGCGGTGGACCTGGACGGGTCCCTGCTCGACGACGAGAAGCAGATCCACGACGACTTCTGGCCGCTGCTCGACCAGCTGGACCACCGCGGCATCCGCCTGAGCCCGGCCAGCGGCCGGCAGTACGCGACCCTGCGCCGGCAGTTCGGCCGCGACGAGCTGGTCTACATCGCGGAGAACGGCGCCTACGTGGTGCAGCACGACGAGGAGATCAGCTCCGACGGCCTCGACCTGGCCACAGCGCGCGAGGCCGTCAAGGTCGTCCGCGCCGCCGGTCACCTCGACCTG